>CAYJTR010000091.1:0-1529 GCA_964373285.1 uncultured Methanosarcinales archaeon | reverse complement strand
GTTTCGTCTGCGTTTTTCTGCGCGTCAGCATAGATGCTGACGAGACTTCCCTCGGAATTGCCCTATTAACACAGGTTAAGTTTCCGCGTCAATCCGCGCCCGCCCCGTACTGAGCTTTGCTCTAGTACTGGGGTTTAGATCCGCGTTTTTCCGCGTGGTCGCCTTAGGCGATCAATAGGATTTCTCCGATACGAGTCAGTTTCTACATCTGCCAATTACTTGACAGAGCCGCCTTAATGACGGTTTGACAATGATCCTCTGCTATTACTAGCAGCATTAGACTATACCTTTCCTTCTTCGCATAAAGCTATGAAGGACTGACGTGTTAGCTAAGAAGTAATCATTCGACAAGCTCATGATGGTGAGCTACGTCGAACCATAACGTCATACTTCTTAACTCCTACCCTTCGATAAACTCAGGGTAAAGTCGTTACGGGCCAAGCACTCAAAACTTTAAGTGCTCGGTTCCCACGATGTTGTTCACTACCTAATTCTATCAAATTAAGCGCTCGAACTCCACCGTTATGAGTCAGTTTATGCTGGGCTCAAATTTTAATCCTTACCCAGCTCCATATTTTATCCCTTGTTACCAAGAGTATAGACTATATCACCTTCCAAAAAATTTTTGGAAGTCAACGTATTATAGCAATTAAAAAACTGCTATCTGATCCTTCGATTAATTCAGGATCAAGTCGTTACGGGAAAAAGTGGAAACTTATAACGCATAGACGGTAAAAGAAAATCTTTTACCATTTCATACAACACCCTTGTTGATTTTGTATCAACACGAATTCTGTACAACTGCTTCCCTTTATACATCCAATGCTTATTAATTTTGGTTGTTAAACCAAAGTTAGAAGACAAACAATCTCGCAAGATTTCTTGTTCTTCTTTAGAGAATTGTTGTGTATTCAAGAAAACGGCCTGATGATTTTTATTACCATCATCCATTAGCCAAATTGCAAGAGAAAATGGTGATATGAGAAATTTTCCAATGTTTTCTGGAATAATTTTCACGCCATTTTTGTAGAAAAAGTTGTACAAAGCAGTGAATTCTGGGTGGCTTATAGTTGAAAATCTAAAAGATTTTAATTCTTTAGATTTATCCTTGTGATATATCCGATGAAATTCTTTTGGTTCAGTTAGAACCCAGTTTTTCATCAACTGATATTTCCATATCACGTAATCTTTTTGTTTTAAACTATGATCAACAGTCAAAGACGCTTCTATATTTTTAGAAACTAATCTTAAATTGCCGTCGCCCAGTAAAGTCCCTATTAAAAAATCTTTTTGAAGGGGGTTTAATTGTATGCTTGTCTTATATATTTTTAACTCTTGTGGAGTGACTAACTTCATATACTAAGTATACGAAATTTTATCTTATTTTTCCACTAATCTTTCCTCGGTATTATCCTCAAAACGGGTTAGTTTTTAAGGACTTCACCGATATAAGTTGGTTCTCACTCCGACGTTACCGTCGGAGGACGCGAACTTTCACGTGCCCTTTTAAATGGCGAACAGCCATACGC
>CAYJTR010000090.1:0-1550 GCA_964373285.1 uncultured Methanosarcinales archaeon | reverse complement strand
TCGTTGTCGTTCAGACTCTGAGAAGTCTTCAGATTCGATGAGATGATTTCCGAACCGCTGATTGGGTACAGGTGGTTAAGTATCCAGAGTTAGTTTATCAAAAATCGCAACTGTTTTTGCAAAACTAATTTTGAGCCAGTTCTTGTTGCTCAGGCGGACATTTGGTATCTGCATAAGAACAAAAGACGCAACAATCACCTTCTTTTGGTTTTAACACCTCATTGCAATTAGTACATTTATAAAAATGCTGGCAGGCATTAGTTGGCATTTCAACATCCTGCTTTGTATTGCATTTCGGACAAGTGAAAATTGTCTTTGTTTTTATTTCAATCCTATTCTAGGTTTAACAAAAAGTCGTTTGTTGTATATGACAGCGACGATAATAAGCATTCCGCCAAGTCCCCAAATCGGCCATGCTCCCCACGTACTTAGGAATACGTACCGACCAACATAGAGGAGAATTCCCCCGAGTGTAAGAAGAATTAAAGGTATAATGTTTTTGTGGCTGCGAAAGTCTAATAAGAAACCTACACCGGCTATAAACAACATGATAAAAGCGAGTTGTCTCCAAATTGGGATTAGTGAAGCCAATCCTAAATAAGTTAGAAGTGACGCTGAGCCTATCCAACATAAGGGACAAACGCCAATCGCACCTGCTCCGAGAACAGGTAGTATTATTGTTTGTATTCGCCTGACAAGAGTTGCCATGTTTATATGATAAAATCTCTCAATGTTTTGTTAAAATCATTCCTAACAAGGGAGTAATAAACGGTCTGGGCCTCTTTTCTTCTTTTAACTAAATCTAACTCTTGCAGCTTCTTGATGCTGTGAGAAATGACAGAAAAAGAAGTATCTAAAATATCAGCCATCTGACCTACGTTTAATTCTTGATAATGACAAAGAAGATAGCAGATCTTGAGTCTGGTAGCATCACCTACTACGCCTAATTGCCTGGCACACTCAAGAAGTTCCTTTTTATTTTTTAATTTTTTTTTGATTTTTTGATATGAGGTCATGTATTTGAACAACCATTCAAATAATAAGTTTTACTTAGTGCATTGTCAACATCTAAATTGAAAAATGCCTGAGGCTAAAGTTCGAGTTCCAAGTGAGGTTAAACAGTTTGATATAGTTTTTTTGAGGACATTCGTCTCTGAGAGACTCAGTCTCGAAGAGCCGAGGGCCCTGAGTATTAGCGAAGGGTCATGACCCTGAGTCCTGAGCGCAGTCGAAGGATCGAAGGGCTAAGAAAAAAGGTTCTTCTTCTTTTCTCTTCTCCAACCCTTAATTTCTGCTTCACGACGTCGTGCTTCAACAAGTGTTTTAAACTGTTCGGAATATTTAAGAACTACTGGTCTTCTGATTTTCGTGTAGTGAGCACCCCATTTGGAATTATTATGTTCTTTTAGTCTTTTGTCCAAATTATTAGTACAACCAACATAATAAGACTGATCAACACATTCAAGGATATATACAAAGAAGGACATTTATACTTCGTCGAAGACTCCTCAGTATCTTCCTCGCTTTGGGCCGAAGGCTCTGACGAGCCT
>CAYJTR010000089.1:0-1554 GCA_964373285.1 uncultured Methanosarcinales archaeon | reverse complement strand
ACAATCCAACAACCACACTATTTAAAAATACTGCTTCTATGACTGCAACATGCTCGAAAAACTAGGAGATGCGCTCAAAGGAACGCTGAAAAAAATTGCCAGCGCAATATTCGTAGATGACACGCTGTTAAACGAGCTGGTAAAAGATTTGCAAAGAGCGCTATTGCAGGCAGACGTAAACGTAAAACTGGTATTTGAGCTGACACAAAAAATAAAAGAAAGAGCAAAAAAAGAAAAACCTGCGGGAACGCTGACACAAAAAGAACAAATAATAACGATAGTTTACGAAGAATTAACAAAAATATTGGGAGGAGAAAAAACAGAAATAAGAACAGAAAAAAAACCGACAATAATAATGCTCGCAGGATTATACGGCTCGGGAAAAACGACAACCATAGGAAAACTGGCAAAATACTTCAAGAAAAGAGGAAAAAGCGTGGCAGTAATAGGTTTAGACGTTCACAGGCCCGCGGCGATGAAACAATTAGAAACGGTGGCAGAACAGGCAGGAGTGACAGCCTACGTGGACAACACGCAAAAAAGCCCGATAGCGCTGATAAAACAATTCAAGGATTCTGCAACAGAAAAAGACATAGTAATAGTTGACACCGCAGGCAGGGACGCGCTAAGCGATGAGCTGATAAAAGAATTAAAAAACGTCAAAGAACACCTAAAACCAGACTACACAATACTCGTAATAAGCGCGGACATAGGGCAGACAGCGCAAAAACAAGCCCAAGCATTCCACGAAGCGTGCGAAATAACAGGAGTGATAGTAACAAAATTAGACGGCACAGCAAAAGGAGGAGGCGCCCTGACAGCGTGCTCGAGCACAGGAGCAAAAGTATTATTCATAGGAGTAGGAGAAAAAATAGACGATCTGGAAACTTACAACCCCCAAGGATTCGTAGGAAGATTATTAGGAATGGGGGATTTAGAAGCGCTGCTGGAAAAAGCGCACCAAGCAGTAACGCAGGAAGAAGCAGAAGACATGCAAAAAAGACTGCTAAAAGGAGAATTCACGCTGATAGACCTGTACAACCAGATGAACGCGATGAAAAAAATGGGGCCGTTAACAAAAATAGTGGAGATGATTCCGGGATTCGGACAACTGCAAATACCAAAAGAAGCATTAAGCGTGCAACAAGAAAAATTAGAAGAGTGGAAGCACGCGATGAACAGCATGACGAAAAAAGAGTTGGAAGAACCAGAAATAATAGACGGGGAAAGAGTCCGAAGAATAACAAAAGGTTCAGGAATAAAAGAAGAAACTGTAAGAGAACTAATAAAACAGTACAGGCAGGGAAAAAAAATGATGAAAATGCTCAAAGGAGGAGCAAACGTGGAAGGAATGATGAAGAAAATACAAAGAAAAATAGGCATGAAATAGCCAGCAGCCAGCACGCCAAAAACACGACAGCCAGCCAAGTGCACCAATTACAGTAGTTCCGAAAGTCAGTAGTTCCGAAAGTGGCGAAAAGTAGTTAAACTCTGGGTTTTATGGTTCTGTGGGGATGTTGGGAGGTTTTAGCTCCCGCTTTCCGCCACAGTGCA
>CAYJTR010000088.1:0-1756 GCA_964373285.1 uncultured Methanosarcinales archaeon | reverse complement strand
TGGGACCCTGTCACGGTTCCGACCCGGGTTCAAATCCCGGCCAAGGCGTTTTTTTGTATAGTTGATTAGAAGAAGCAAGTACCCTAACAGCTTCAGGTATTTGCATTGTTTTTTCGAATATTACTTGTTTTATTGCATTGTAGTCCATGCCGATATTGTTGTAATCTCCTATTTGAAAACATTTCGATTGAAACCTCTGTTTAGTGGTCACAAACACAAGTTTTATATATTATTTGACTTCCAAAAATTCATGGATCCAGCATTTCTTTACAATTCTAGTTTGGAGTGTGTTCTTGCTCGTGCTTGCTTGAATATTGGTCTTAAAGTTCGTGAAGTTGTTAATTCTTTGCCTCGCTCTGAGCGCGGTAATCTTGGAACTTCTGTGCTTAAGCCTTACGAGGCAGGAAAATCTAAAATGGCAGATATTGTTGGTGAACGCGCAGGTTTTGAAATTTTGGAACATCTTAGCAGAGATATTGATCGTCCAATTTATGTTATCATGAATGATCCTTCTTCCGGTCAGTATCAAAAGATTGGTGGCGAATCTGATACTGTCGTTTGGTGTTCTTTTGATGCCGTTGATGGAACCGTTAAGGTTGCAGGTCTTGGTAATGATTCTTCCAGAAACATTTATCGTGTTGGTGGTAATGGTTTTTGGGGTGCAGGTGTTGCTTTTACTCGTCCTATGAGCAGCGATATTCATTGTTTGCGTGTTGGTGATTTTGTTTCTTCTGCACTTGTTCAAGGTAATCCTCAAATGTATAGGGAGCACCCTTCTAACGCTTTTTGTTTTCCTGATAATAGCGGTGCTTTGAGAACTTTTGAGTTTGATGAAAAAGTGGGGGGTTATCATTCCCTCGCAGTTTCTTCTCAAACTAATATTTCTCAATCAATGATTAATTTCGATTCTTTTCAGGGGTATGATAGGAATAGCGCTCCTCGCGAGTGTGAAGATCTCGCAGTAAAAATATTTAGGAGAATATGCAACAGAAATGATGGTGGCGCTTTTGATTATGTTAGGTTTTACGCTAACATTTCTGAAGTGTTGTGCCAATTGCTTGAAAGAAAGGAGGGAGGTATTGAACCTCAGGGCGCCGGCGCTATCACTCTTAATGAGAACTATGCCAGTTCTATACCTTTCACTCCAATAATTGAGGGCGCAGGTGGTTTTGTCGTTGATTTTTTTGGCAATCCTGTTCGTGAAAGACTTGTTACATCTTCGAGGCCTAATGTTGTCATAGCATCTAACGCAGAAATATTGGTGAGTCTTCTTGATATTGTTCAGAGTTCCATGAAAGAGTGCGGTCTTTTGTAAGTTTAGAGTGCCGAAATCCGCGACATTTATATACTACCTTCTCGTTGTTCACGCATGCGTATCGCTTATAAGCAGTTGTGTGCTCGTTGCCGTAAAGTTATGGTTCTTGTTACTAGCGGTTCCAGATTTCCTATTTGTTATGAGTGTCAAAAGCCCGAGATGCAGGGCAGGATTACTGTTCCTGCGATGAAGAAACTTTTTAATATTCCTGAGGAGTTTTATAAGGAGAGCTCTTTTTTGAGGGCTATCAAGGTTAATTATTTGCGTTTTGGCTCTCTTTCTGATAAGCAGATTTCTGCATTCAAAAAAGTGGTTCAGGAGTTCAGGAAGAGAAAGAAGGAATCGTGATTTAAACCGCCAGACCAACTCCCCGTAATCAAAACCTTCCGCCTCTGGAGAAAGTTCTTATACTATATGCGCCGTGACTCGCGCACATGATGA
>CAYJTR010000087.1:0-1810 GCA_964373285.1 uncultured Methanosarcinales archaeon | reverse complement strand
GTAAGTAATAAGTCAGTTTGTTTCTAAATGAGGTTTTTGGTCTCTATTTTGTAATCTCGAAAGTATTTTATAGTTAATATATATTTAATATATATCAATGAGGAAAATCAAAGTAAAGTTTACAAATGAACTTTCTGTGAAAAATATCTGTGGTTATTTTGAGCGTGAGGTGAATAAGTTTGGAACAGGTGCTAAGATTGATGCACCTAAAGAATATCTTAGGAAAAAGGTGATTATTCTTGTCTGTAAGGAAAGATCTTAGGAAGTTTTCTAAGAATGAACTGATTAGTATCATTCTTGAACTCAGGGAAAAATTGGAGAAAGTTGAACAGTATCTTAAAGCATTTGATAATCCTCACACGCCTAGTTCTAAGAGATTTAAAAATAATACAAAAGGCAATGATCCAGACAATCGTTTTCCTGGAAAGCCAAAAGGAAGCAAAGGCGGCGGATTAAAGCTCCCTCCTCCGGACGAGATAAAAGAACACACACTGGATGCTTGTCCGATGTCTGGCCTGCCATTAGGTAAGCCAATTGGCTATCGCAAGAAGACAATCATCGACTTTCCTGATAAACCCATAAGAGTTATCGAGCATAGGATTATGCAATACATCTCTCCTGCAACAGGAGAAATCGTGGAGAAAGATGTTGAATTGCCCAACGGATTTTACGGCAAGAACCTGCAAAGCATTGTTGTCATGCTAAAGAACTTGACAAACTCCCACGATAAGATCTCTGATTTTATGAGAGAGCTTGGAGCACCAAGCTTTAGCAGCGCCGAAGTTCAAAGCATAGCTGATGGCTTTGCAGATATGCTAGAAACAAAACGCCAAGAACTCCTCGAAGAAATAAGAAAAGCACCTTATGTCCATGCCGATGAAACAAGCTTCAGAAAAGACGGGCAAAATGGTTACATCTGGGGAGTGTTCACAAAAACAATATCAATACTCTCCGCAGCCGAAAGCAGAGCAAGAACAAACATCACAAACCTCCTAAATAACTTCAAAGGAGTGATTGTAACAGACGGTTACAACGCATATGACGAGTTCCCACTAAGACAACGCTGCTGGTCACACCTCCTGAGAGAAGTTAAAGACCACGCTAAAAACAACAAAGAAATAGAAATTCAACATCAACGATTAAAGAAACTTTATGAAACACTCAAAGAACTAAACACAGGACCGCCCGATGAAAAGAAAATTACAAAAGCAAAATTTACACTCAAAGATATTGTCACTTGCCTAAAAGTAATCCGTGAAGCACACAGTCTAGTTACACTCATAGAAAACGGAAAAGACGACTGGTTCACAGCACTATATCACGAAGGAGTACCCCTAGACAACAACCACGCAGA
Organism: uncultured Methanosarcinales archaeon; assembly: GCA_964373285.1. GTDB lineage: Archaea > Nanobdellota > Nanobdellia > Woesearchaeales > ARS49 > JACQMS01. Next base: position 456 of record CAYJTR010000087.1, on the reverse strand, counting down.
ACGAGAACTAAGACCAATCGTACTACTAAGAAAAACAATAGGATGCTACAGAAACAATAAAGGAGAAAAATGGATAAACATCGTAATTTCAATGCTCCACACATGGAAACTACAAGAAAAGAACATATTCCAACAATTATGCCTCATTGCAAGGTAGACTTATTACTTACGTTTAGCGGGCACTGTCCAAAAAGTGAGTGATTTTCAAAAAGAGCAAAAAATTTCCAGTGGACTTTATTTTTTCTTTTTGTCGACGAAGTTCCATGGGAAGTACGGATCATTTCCATGCGAAATACTTGCTTTAAAAAACGGCCCATCACTCAGAAATTAGACTGTGTCCCCCTCAGGTATGTGCATAGCTCATTTTTGGCTCGTCGGCAAAATGGTGTTAATTTTCACTCATTGTAAATCAGCCTTTATAAATCATCGACGACACACCACCTATGCACATACTAG
>CAYJTR010000086.1:0-1907 GCA_964373285.1 uncultured Methanosarcinales archaeon | reverse complement strand
AAAACTTTCAGGACAGCGCCAATTAAAAACGAAGATTTAAAAACAGTTCCAGAAATTAGTCAAGCAATGGAACGCAAACACAGAGGGCCGCAATTGCCCCTAACAGCAGAACAGCAGGAAGAAGAAATAAGAAGAACAAAACTGCCAAGAGAAGGACAGCACATAGGAATAATAGAGCAGAGATTAGGAGGTTCGAGATTAAGAGTGAAATGCATGGATGGAAAAGTAAGAGTTTGCAGAATTCCCGGAAGAGTAAAAAGAACATTATGGGTCAGGGAAGGAGACGTAGTGCTTGTAGAACCATGGGAGTTTGGAGGCGACCAGAAAGGCGACGTAGTATTCAAATATAGACCATTACAAGTAGGATTTTTGAAGAGAAAAGGACTACTAAAAACAACTGATGAAGAAGAGTTCTGAATACGAGCCATAAAAAATTATCCATTGTTTTCTAAAGAATATAAATGTTTAAAAGGCAAACAGCTGTTCCAAGAACAAAATCATTAGGGGGCTACTATCATGAGCAATAAGACAACACTAACAGTCACCGCCTGCCTGACGCTGGGATTCATAGGCAGTTTTCTATTAAGAGCAGGAATACCAAGATTCAGAACAATAGAACTATTAATATTACTAGGAGGAATATTCCTATCGCTAATAGCAATATTAGGAGTCGCGGTAAGAGCACAATGGGGGTACAAATTCACAGTAATATTATTAGCAGGAGGGATAGCAAACTCGACAGCAATATATTACTGGACAGGAAAATATTTTCTGACATACACGCTAACACTATTCTTCCTAACACTAGGACTGGTGGCATCAATGGCTAGAGTAGGAGCAAAAGATGAAGATGATGAGACACCATCGCAGGAACAACCGCAAACAGTCCAAACAGAAACAACAGAGGAAAAAGAGGAAGAAAAAAAACCCAAGAGAAGAGGAAGAAAGAAGAAAAGAATATAAAGTTATTAAAAAGAGATGAGCTTAAAGAACAGTAATAACCGCTCCAACGACGGCGATAACAGTCCAAAACAAGCGCTTCCCAAAATGTTTTTCATGAAAATAACTTCTGCCGAAAATCATTGCGAGAATACTTGAAGATTTTCTCAAAGCTTCGGCAACAACAACAAAAGCGCCGAACAAAGACGCCAAAAAGAAAATGTTGGAAAGAGTAGAATACAGAGCCGCCTCAAAAATGAGAGTGCCCTCCTTCCTAATGCCGTGAAGAATATCATTATACCCATTATAAAAAACAGTTAATGCAATAAGAGTATTCAAAACAGAAAAAGCGTACATGATGAACAAGTAGGAAAGAACACCAACACTAATAACTATGCGCTTCTCGAAAACAATAGTTATTCCGAGAATTACACACGCAATAATGAACGCGCGAAAACCATTAGAGCAAAAAAACTTTTTTATAGAAGACATAAAAGACTGCTCTGCCTCAACAAAATAAATAGCTGTCAAAACAACAAAAACGCCGACAAAATCCTTAAGTGAAAGAATCTCGCCAAGAAAAAACATGGCCGCGAAAAGAGTAACAACAGTTTTCAAATGAAACAAAGGCAAAGCCTTAGAAAACTGCAAATGCTTAAAACCCTTAGCCTGATAAAACAAACCCGCAGTAATAAACACTGAAAGAACATACATCCAAAAATACTTGGCCAGAGAATGATTAAGATTAATGAAAGGAATCAAAGGAAGAACGATAACAAACTCGAAAAATTTGAAAACGCCAAGATACTCAAGAGAGTGCTCGTGAGCAAGACCCCTCTTTTTAACAACAAGAGCCAAAGCACCAAAAATGGCAGAAATAGCGACAAGAACAGACCAGTGAACATTAATCATTAAAATATAATCAGAATACTCATTTTTAATACTATCTGAAAAAATCAAAAATTATG
>CAYJTR010000085.1:0-1917 GCA_964373285.1 uncultured Methanosarcinales archaeon | reverse complement strand
CTGCAAGAATTACGAATAAAACATACTACTTTTTCATACTAAGAAATATAGAAAGAACTATTATATAAAAGTATATGAATTTATGGCTCTGTAGAAAGTCTTAAGTAAATATGTCCCCTTTTAGGTTTTACCCTGAAGGGGGACAGGGTGGAGTGTGCGCTCCACCATGGAGAATGAAAAAAGATTAGATACTAAAATTAAGCGGTTGTTTAGGTTAGCTGGGCATCCTAGGTGGTTTAATAGGATGGGTCCTAAGAAGTTTGAGACTTGGATTTTGTGTTTAGGACTTATTATTAAACAAGTCTACAGACTTTCTTATCGTAGAGCAATGCGTTTTCTTGAAGAACATTATAATATTCAATTGCACTGGACTACTTTGCAAAAAGCTGCTAAGCGTTTGCCAAAAATTTTATGGCAAAGTCTTTTAGCAAGTACAATTCAAGTTACTAATGTTTCTTTGGCAGCAGTTGATGGCACTGGTTTTAGCAGAACTGGTCCTAGTAATTATTTTCTTAGAAGAATTGATCGTGATGACAGAATAAAAAAACCAATTCAGTTCATCACCATGGTTGATGTTTATCAAAGAAAATTCTTAGCAGGATGTTGTTTTGCCAAACCATACGGAGAAGCTAAAAGAGTTCCAACACTCCACAAACAAAGCCCAATAGAACCAGAGATTTTGTTAATGGACAAAGGTTTTGACGCAGAATGGCTACACAAATGGCTCAACAAACACGGCACTTTCAGTATTGCACCAGTCAGAAAAAACTGCCGCAAAGGACGCCACAGAAAACTCATGCGAGACTGCATGGACTGGTGTTTATACTGGCAAAGAAACATAATAGAAAGCTTATTCTCAGCACTCAAAAGACTATTCGGAAACACACTAGGATCAAAACACATCAGAACCCAAACTTCAGAACTCTTTTGTAGGCTCATAGCCTACAACATAGGCTATCGCCTATCAACATTTTCTACAGAGCCGGTCGAATCGGCTGAGATGAAAATCTTTTGAAAAATATTGGCTTTCAGTCGTCGGCGCCTCGGTCAAATTCTTACAGAATTTGACTTATTTTCTTTCTCCCCTCTTCTGCATGGGAGAAAAAAAAATAACCTCAGTAAAATCAGTTCACTCCAGTATATTGCTTTATGCATTTTAGCGGGTGAAATGATTTTAAGACAAAGTCTGAGGCGAGGCGCCGACGACTATGAGATTTTCACCTCAGCCGGAAAATATATCACTGGGAAGTATGATTGTTGTAAAGAATAAATAATTAAGCCCCACCCCTGCTTTCTCCTTCTTTAATTCCGGAAGCGATTAAATGAGCAACTCTTAATGGTTCTGGGATGTAGGAACGTGTGCATGTCAAGTTAACGAATTCTTTTGCTTTATCAAAACTGATGTTAATATGCTGCACGTAAATGTGATTTATTTTAGCAGGTTTTGGAAGTTTTTCAATAAGTTTGATTTTGTCTTTTTGACCAATTTTATGAAGAGCATCATATATCTTTTGATAGTCAGGATAATCGCGAATAACAATAATGACTGGCAGTTTTGTTTGTTCAGAAAGTTTTTCAACATCAATAACATTAAACCCGCCCACTGCAATACCTTTAAGCATAATTAATTGCAATTGAGGTTTGAATTTGCATTCGTTGATGAGCTTTATCAGCCTGTTAGTGCTGTCTTTGCCATCAACACGCGCTTTTGTTGACAAAATACCATCAATAAAATCACCACCACGAAAAATTGTTCCAACTATTAAAACAGTTTTGTCCTTGAATTTATCAAAAGGTGCATCATCAATTCCAATTATTCTCGCTTCAGATTTAACCATTTTAAGGAGTTATACTTGAAAAATTTCCTGCAGTGCTTTTTGATCCAGACTTCATTATGTTTTTCAGATAAATGCCTGC
>CAYJTR010000084.1:0-2001 GCA_964373285.1 uncultured Methanosarcinales archaeon | reverse complement strand
TTATGTCAAACCATTCTCTTCGTACAATACCAGTCTTTACCAACGCATCAATACACCGCTCTCTTTCTTCTCTTGCAATGACAGTTTCAGGATGGCTCTTTGCATATCTCAAAAATAAATCGTGAAATTCTTTTTTTGATAATCCTCGAAGAACTTCTGGCTTAAATCTTGAAAAAAGAGATTGGCATGAAACCTCAAATTCGAACAATTGAAAAAAACGAAGAAAGTGAGCAGAGACCCTTAACTGGTCAATCCTTGACAAATCGCAAAAACTCTCAAGACCTTCACACATAGCAGAGTATGCTCTGCACAAACTATTTTCGGAATACATGCCCGAACGTTCCCCATAGCCGAGAGCTCTGCTTGCGCGATACCATGAACTCAACGTTTCACCATCCGGCAAAACAGACCTCGAACCAACACACGCCCCCATGAAGTAATAAAGAGTCATAGAAGTATATAAAGATGGCGATTTTTTTGAGTTGAAAAAGGAGTTTTTATAAATGCAAGATTATAAGATTTGTGCATGAAGATATATTCAGAATTAAAAAGCGACTGGATTATGCTATACGCAAGGATAAGCCAGGCAAAATTGTACGCTCAGGGAATTTATGATCCAAAAATGGAGGCGTCACTTATCAGATTGCAAAAATTCGTCGAATCATCAAAAGAATTCTTACAGTCGAAAACTTCTGCGAAAGAAAAAACTGATGTTGCATCATGGCTCGAAAAAGCAGAAAAAGTTCTCAACCATGGCTTCTTGTGAAATCTTCAAGTTTTAACCATCCAAAAGAGGAAAAAGCTCTTATTACTTCATCCCTTGGCTGGAAAAAACAATACATTTCAGGACGTGCATACAATTGTTCCAAGAAATAATCCTGAAGATGTGATTGATCTACTCTTTCGCCACTTCTTCTGCAAACATAATGTGCAGATTCAAATTCTATAATTCTTAGCAATTCCATCTCTGAAAGACGAATGTCCCTCTTTTTTAGCCATGAAAAACTTGCCGCCCTTTCAGAATACAATCTACAAGTTTCTTTCATAGCATCATAAGTCTCACAAATACGCTCAAGAGATAAAGGAACAGGTTCTACCCCCAAATTAAAGAGCTTGTTTATTGCAAAAGCAACACGCCTGTTCGTTAATGCACCAATAACAATGCGATCACCAATCGATACATCATTACTACTCATAACACCGCCCCCATGAAGTGACAAAGAGTCATAGAAGTATATAAAGATGGCGATTTTTTTTGAGTGTAGAAGAGGGAACATTTTTATACAATAGCTCCATCAACATTGTCATGGTATTTTACAAAGAAGTGTATGAAGAACAAAGAGCATTATGGAATGAGTTTCTTTCAAAAGGGCGAAAATATTCCCCAGAACTTCAAGCGAGATTAAAAATTCACATGAAAAATATTGCCATAGTATTGCATCAAAATATTGATATTGTTGCAGAAGTGATGACTAGGACAAATTGGAAGACTAAACAATCAGTTGTAAAAAATTTACGGGAACAAAACAAAAATCTAGTTCAGTGGCTTGACGCTTGGGAACCGCTAGTCGCATGAGAATTTCTGCTATACTCTAAACGAACAGGTATCCCTGCTTCGCCACCACGAGAAAACCATTCCCTGCGACAAAAACAAGTGTTGACCAGTACGTCGATACACAGTTTTCTTAAATCCCCAGTTATTTTTGAGTGGGCGCGACCAAAAAATTCATATTCCAGAACTCTCAAATATGCAAAGGAATGCGCGAGAGAACTATACTTCTCTTCACTGGACATAGAAGAAAAATTTTGAAGACCCTGAAGAACAGATTCATACCCGTCCCGCAATTGCGCATCATTAAACATTCCCAATACTTCCCCAAAACCAAGAGATCTACCAGCGCGATAAAAACATAAAAGCTCCTTCAACGTAAAACGCTCAATCATACACAGCCCCCATGAAGTGACAAAGAGTTATAGAAGTATATAAAGATGGCGATTTTT
>CAYJTR010000083.1:0-2010 GCA_964373285.1 uncultured Methanosarcinales archaeon | reverse complement strand
TAGGTTTCCCTTTATCATAAACTCCTTCAGTGTCAACACCAGAAAATTCCTCACTGAAACAAGTATGAAAACGTTGTCTTAAATAATTATCAGGTCTTGCAACGCTCAAGCCGGCAATCAGGTAGGGCATTGTTGCGACAATACCATTATTTCTTTTAGCCCATCGTAGGCATTTTTCTAAACTTTCAGGAACTCCAACTACTGCATTCTCGGAAAGTCCTTTATACAATAATTGACCGTTATTTCTTTTAATATTTCTGCTTTCATTGTAAAAAATGTCGTTGCCTCTTTCAACTAAGTCTTCAACGGTGAGATGGTGGTCTGTGTTGTTTTTTTTGTTTGGTTTCTCGTCTTGTTTTCTTCCTTTCGCTCCATCTTTTCTTTTTGCACCTTCTTTTCTTTTTCTTGCTTCTTCTATTTTTCTTTTTCTTTCTGCTTCTTTTAATTCTTTTTTTGTTCGTTCTTCTTCAGCTAATTTATCTCTTACTATGTCGTCTATGTTGAATCCTCCGACGTTTTTTTGTATTCCTGCGCGTGTCATGTTCTGATATTCTTTTGCTTCGTTTTCTGTTTCTAGTTCGTCGTTCATTTTTTTTCCTCTGTTTCTTTTCTTTTTTGTTCTTTGTTTATTTTTTCTAGTAGTGGGTTTGCGAATCTCCATTTTCCTGTTGCTGTGTATGTGTGTTTTTCTCCGAGTAGTCCTTTTCCTGCGAATGCTACTGCTGTGAGTAGTGGTCCTGATGTTTTGTTTCCTTTTTTGTCTTTGGTGTAGAATTCGTCTTTGATGTCTTTTTCTAGTTGTGTTCCTATTTCTTCCATTGCGATGTTTGGGTTTCCGTGTATTCCTTCGGAGTTGAGGTAGTTTTTGCTTATGACTTCTGCGTATGGTAGTATTAGTTTTGCTGCTAGTATTCCTGCGTCCATTGGTGCTGTTCCTGTTCCGGTGTGTTTTTCGTCTCTTAATCTTGGATTTTTTAGTTCTGCCATGTATAGTATTCCTTTTGCGAGACTTTTCATTGCTCTGTTTGATCTTTCTCCTACGCTTTTTACTCTTCCGCATATTGTGTCTTTTAGTGCGCATTTTTCTTTTGTGCATATGACTGGCCATGATTGTCTGAGGTTGTCTTTGCTGTTTCCTGCTTTTGGGAATTGTTCGCAGTAGTCGAGTGCTCTTTCTAGGTATCTTCCTATTATTGTGAACTCTATTTTTGTTTCTCTTGCTCGTAATGCTTTTTGTATTGCTATTATCTTGTCTGATAAGTCTTGTAGTGGTGATAGTACTACTCTTGGATCAATGTCTGTTCTCATGTCTACTTCTGCCATGTCTTCGTCTGTTGGTTTCCAGTAATCGAGGTTTAGGAATAGGTGGCATCTGTCTGCTAGTGCGTCATCAAGTGCAAATGTTGCGACGTATCCGTTTCCCATGTTTCCTGTTACTATTCCTGAACAGTGCCCGTCTCCGAAGTATACTGGTGCTCCTTTGTGCATGACGTAACCGTTCATGATTCTTAGAACTTCTGTTTGTACTACTTCTGGAAATCTTGTTATCTCGTCGACTCCTATAAAGTGGTGTTTTACTCTTTCTGCGAGTTGTACTACTTCTTCGGTTGTTTCCGCGGTTCTTAGTTTGTCAAGATTGGTTGTTTTTAGTATGTCGTCAACGCTGAAATCTTTTGTTCCTTCAAATACTATTCCTTTGCCGTTGTACCTGTTTCTTAGATTGTCGATGAGTGCTTGTGTTTTTCCCGCTCCTTTTTTTGCTAATAGGAATATGTTGTTTCCTAGTGATTGTTGCGCGTTGATGACGTCGCAAACTGTTATGTCTGTTCCTCCAACGTTTCCAACGGTGTGTGAGTTGAGGTATATTGGAAAACGCCATTTATCGTAAGGCATGTCTTCGTATAATATTCTTGCTTCATCGTTCCTCTTTATTTCTTCTTCTGTTAATTTTGTTGTCATTGTGTTCCTCCGTCTTCGCTTGATTTTTTTGCTGACTGCGCTTCCGGCGCT
>CAYJTR010000082.1:0-2127 GCA_964373285.1 uncultured Methanosarcinales archaeon | reverse complement strand
CCACTGGACATTTGTGGCCGGCAAGTATATAAATATGGACTTCTACAAAATATTTTATGCACGAGAAAAGCTTAGTTGTATTTGAAGACAAAAAGATTAGAAGAATATGGCATAATGACGAATGGTGGTTTTCAGTAGTTGATGTCGTAGGTATTCTTAGCGAGAGTGAAGATGCAAGAAAGTATTGGAATAAGTTGAGTCAGAGACTAAGAGAAGAATGTAGTGAGGTGGTGACAAATTGTCACCAACTGAAATTAATAGCTTCAGATGGAAAATACTACGAAACTGATTGTGCTAATGTTAAATTACTATTCAGAATAATTCAATCAATTCCATCTCCAAAGGCCGAACCTTTCAAGCTCTGGCTTGCAAAAGTAGGCTATGAACGAGTTCAAGAAATCGAAAACCCGGAATTAGCTCAAAACAGAGCAAAAGGATACTATGAATTAAAGGGTTATCCTAAAGACTGGATAGAAAAAAGACTGAGAGGCATAGCTATAAGACAAGAATTAACTGATGAATGGAAGAAAAGAGGAGTTCAAGAAGGCAAAGAGTATGCTATACTAACAAATGAGATTTCTCAAGCGACTTTTGGAGTGCCAATTAAAGAGCATAAAGAAATTAAAGGGCTAAATCCTAAATTCAAGAATCAGAATCTTAGAGACCACATGACTGATTTGGAGCTTATTTTTTCTATGCTGGGTGAAAAATTAACGACTGTAACAGCAAGAAAAAGAGATGCTAAACAATTTGATGAAAATTTATCTGCTGCTAAAGAAGGGGGAGGCGTTGCTGGAAGAGCAAGGGAAGATGCAGAAAAAACTTTAGGAATTGAAGTTGTTGCACAGGATAATTATTTAAACTTAACAAAAAATAAAAAGAAAATTAAGTAAATGAACATACTAGTAACAGGCGGAGCTGGATTTATTGGAAGTAATTTTATAATTTATTGCCGGAGAAATTGAAGAACAAGGATTATGTGGAGTGACTCTGCCATGATTTAAGCGGGAGGGTTTTTGTTATCACCAACCATCGGTTGGCATAATGTCATCGTTAGGGCGGATAACTCCTGGAATATTGTATAAGTCCATTTTTTTCTGTTGTTCATTAGAACAGTATCCTAAAGTTAACATTGCAGTTGCATAAGCGAAATATACTCCTACTGCCACTGTACTTAAAAAATCACTATTGTTTTCCAAATTCTTCTTATCTTGTTGTGTGTTGCATTTTTCTTCTAAGCTCATGTTATATCCTCAGTACGTTTTTTTGTTTAATTAATCATTAGACAGTTGAAAAAACAATAGTTATAAATTTTTGTCATAATAATACATGATGATTTTTTGGAAAAGTTTAAATACTTGATTAATTCTATAAAGCAATGATGGAAATAACAGATTTAGAAACCTTAGGATTGCCTAGGAATGAAGCAAAAACATACTCAGTTCTTGCAGAATTAGGTAGTGCTACGGCCGGAGAGTTAATCAAAAAAACAGGATTTCATAGAAACATAGTATATGACAACCTTTCTCACTTAATCAAAAAAGGTTTAGTTGGAAGCATGAAAAAAGGAAAAAAGACTTGTTTTCAGGCCGCGCCTCCACATTCACTAATAGAACTTATCGATGAAAAAGCAAAAAAAATCGAAGAAGAAAAAGTGATCGCACAAAAATTAGTCAAAGAAATTTTAGAGCTTCAAACAATAACTAAGAAAAAAGAAGAAGCAACAATATATCAAGGATACAAAGGAGTAACAGCAGTTTTAGAACAATTGTTAAAGGAAAAGAAAGATATCTACGCATTTGGAGCATCTGCTAAATTAGTTGAAGGAATACTAACATTCTACAAATATTTCTTTCCAAAATGGCACAAGCAAAGACAACAAAACAAAACAACACTAAACATAATTTACGCAGATGATAATAGAGAAAGGGGAGAACAAATAAAGAAAATACCTTACACAAAAGTAAGATTTATCCCGCAACAATTCAGTTCACCAATATCATTAGGATGCTCGGGAGATCAAACAATAATAATAACATTCGGAAAAGAACCTTTCGCACTTATCATAAAAAGCCAAGAAATAAGCAAAGGAATCAAAAGCTACTTCGATGCATTATGGCAAATAGC
>CAYJTR010000081.1:0-2197 GCA_964373285.1 uncultured Methanosarcinales archaeon | reverse complement strand
GAAACGCGAAATATATGCCAGAGAAGACTCGCTAAAGCGTTGGTAATGCAGTTCCAGAATTTGGAGAACGAAAGATGACAAAAGACTACAAGAACAGAACATAATCGCAGGGTGATGTCAAGCTAATTGTCTTTGAAACAAGGGGTGAGTTTTTCTCCGCTCTCCATCTCTCTTCGGGCGCGATTCTACTGATTTTTTTCGTCACGCGCCCGGAAGCAGACAAGAATAGTAATAAACTTTCCCACCTAAGTTGACATCACCAATCCGCAGCAAGTTTTTAAAACTGATCTCTATACTGCATTTTTATGGCGCAAGAATTGTTTAAATTGTTTTTATTATCTGATGATCCCGAACTTAGCTTTCCAGAACAACAGCCAGTTATCCCTTTCCCTCCTAATCGTGTACAAGCCGTTAATTGGCTTGAACGGGTTACTAATAATGATGCTATATTGTATGATACAAGATTCAGCGGTAAATTGAATTTAGATGAAGTTGTTGAAGCGCACAGGACCGGTTTAATAAAAGGAGACTTGTTCGTGTACCAACACGAGGGAAATCCTGCACGTTTTGTAAGAACAGGTATAGAGCTGTATGATAAGGGCGTTACCGGTTTTATGCACGGCGGTATGGACTTGCCAATATTGAGAGGCCAACCATTGTATTTTTGTCATCTCAGAGATATTGGTTTTAAGAACGGTGATGGCATAACTATAAGAAGTTTTAACAATATACTTCTTGTTGATGTTGAGAGAGCAACAAGCGTTGAGGAATTAAGAAAACTTTTGATACCCGATGCAAGACAAAATATGGTTATAGCCAAGTTTAGTTATGAACAAGAAAATCTAGCACAAGTAATAAAAGATTTTGGAGATACTGATTGCTTAACTTCCGCATTGCTTTATCCAAATAATAAAGGCAGTTCATATTTTTGGCTGCCTCACATACTACCTCAACTAATTTCCAGAAGCAGGTATGATTGGAATTGGATCAAAACTTATGAGAAAAAACCCGATCAGACTTTTAGAACTGGCAATCCTAGTGATTTAACAAATATTATTGAACAACTTTTTCCAAAATTTGTTCAAGCAGGAGTTCCGAATAACCCGGAGATTAAGAAATCATTAGCAGATCTTATGATCCTGCTCTATACTAAATGGGGAGGAGACCAGTACGTACTGGTAGACGAGAGTATGGAGCTTTTTCCAGAAGTTGAAGCAGAAGAAAGAAGATTAAGAACAGTATACATCGGGAAAATTGGCAAAAAAAATGTTCCTGTAAAAATAATAGGAAATCAAGGAACGATAGCAATACTATCTCACGCTTATAGAGCGTATCATTTCTTTCCAGACCACGAGCCTCAATGGAGGAAAGACGCGGGATTTCCTGAATTTCTTTATGCCCTGCCACCTAATGCCTTATCAAAATTAAGAGTTGATGGAGATACTGCAACAATAAACCAATGGAAACTAAAAGACAACATTCCTTTTGTTAATAACACAAAAATATGTGTTGGGAATGAAGCGGTCGCTAAGCACTTGGCGGAGTCGTTCTTAAATTATACTGATGAACTTTACGAAAGTGCAATAGATTTGTTTAAAGCATTAGAATCAAAAATTCACGATTGGGAATTATCCAAAAAAGATGTTTTTGATATTTAATACTCTCTACAAAAAAATCTATTCCCGCCAATTATGACTTTTTTATCGAAATGCTTAAAAATGTTTAGTGTTTCCGATCGTTCTTAGAGGCGTTCGGGGGTGTTTGTGATGAATGTTAAAGAATTTTATGACAGTTTTGACGGTCTGGATGCACAGGTTTCTCAACTAAGTGAGAAGGTTGCCACTGAAAAAAGTCTTGTTGAAGATTTAGAGAAGCGTTTAGAAGCTAAAAAGTTCATGAAAGAAGTTTTAGCCGGGCTAAAATCAACACCCCGACAGCGAGACCCCGGAAAGTATGCACCAGCATTTTATTTTGCTACGAATATGACGTCTGATGACGTTGAAGGAGTCAAAAAACCCACACTATACATGCCATGTCCAAAATGCATGTCACGTCCAAGACGCAGCAAAGATAAGCCAGTGATAATGAAGTATGAACAAACAGAAGATTCCCCGGACGGAGACACTTGGGTTAAAGAGGCATTCATCATGTGCGCGAGTCACGGCGCATATAGTATAAGAACTTTCTCCAGAGGCGG
>CAYJTR010000080.1:0-2241 GCA_964373285.1 uncultured Methanosarcinales archaeon | reverse complement strand
CTATTGACAATTATACAAAAAATTTTCTTGCTGAAGGGAATAATATTTCATCAAACAACTTGTTGGCCACTGGAATGGACATATCTGCGGAAAGTTCGGTGATAAGAAACAATTCTATTACGATGAACGGGGAGGCAAGCAATGGAATTGTTGTTACGGATCCTGCATCCCAAGAATTCAATAAGCACAATGATATTTCAATGAATAAAATACAAATGAACGGCAATGGAATTCCGAATTTGTTTCAATTTTATTCTCCAGATAGTCCTGACCTTATTTCTGTTGAGGAGTTCTCAATATATGAAGTTTACGGCTCTGCAGGAATAGCCCTTTATGGTGCGGGGGGGCCATCATCGAACAGTTTATATCACAACACTCCAGAATCAGAATCGTGGAATGTGGAGAAGAATGTTATAACTCTTAAAGGCAAAGGATTAAGAGGGATAATAAATGCCAACACTCTGGGAGCAACACTAAAAGAAAACAGCGTCCTATCAGAAAATGCTTCAAGCGTACTCATAGCGGCAAGACTGGCCCAAAACTTAACCCTTGAAAACAACAATCTTGAATCCCGCGGAGAAAAAAGTGCAGGAATATTGCTAGCATCGTCAAAAAATGTCAGGTCAACAAATGACGTGATAAAAACTCCTGCTGACGGAAATTCAACAATACTGCTTGTTGATACTGGTCATCCTACTGCCAAAGTAATATCAACACTGAGTTATACAAATACGAGCGTTGATGAAAACACTATAAGCGTCAGTGATGAAGAAGTATTTGCTCCTCCGACGGGCGGAGATTCCTGGACGTTCCTGCCGGAGTACCAGCCAGGAGATGGTGTTTATGAAGGAGAGATAGAACCAATGCCACCAACAGGAGGCGCGATAGTGAACGTTTTAGGAACGACAGATTACGGATTCCCCGTAGACCCGTTAATGCAAAAAAGCATTCTGTCAATGAACTGGCTGGCAGAATTCTACGTCAAAAATAATACTGCAAACTTTTCAGAAGCGCCTCTGAAGGTAATTTCACAAAGCGGAGAAGAAGCACTGACAACAACAACCGGCTCTGACGGAAAAACTTCTATAATAAAACTAAACGAGTACTACTACAACGGGTCCCAAAAAGTTTACAGTACACCCCACAATTTGGAAATATTATCAGGAGAAGATTTGAAAAGCGCAGTATTCAACCTTAGCGAGTGGAAAAGCGGGATTTATGTTATAAATTTAGCAAAAGAGCCCGTAAGCATTACAAGATTTTCAGAATTAACTGAAGTTCTTCGAGTAATTCAAGAAAGAGGGAAAACTTTTAGGATAAATCTAGAAAAATCTTTGGCAAGCAGGGTTGAAACCAGCGCCGGCGCAATTATAGAAATCGTTCCCAAAGAAACTGCTGGAAATGTTCAGGTAACAGTCGCCGTCAGTGAAAACAATACAAAGATTGTTGCGCCAGCGCAGGCAGAAAGCTTGAATAAAACTATTGACATTACTGTTAGCAATGCCGTAAATAACAATATAGACACTGCGCGCATAGTTATAAATTACACCGACGAGGAAATAACTGCTTCGAACATAAACGAGTCCACAATAAGAATTTGGAAGTGGGATGATACTGCAGGTTCATGGATGTCTTTGCAGAACAGCGGTGTTGATACAAATTCCAATTTTGTGTGGGCTAATGTTACGAACTTCAGCACTTACGGAGTCTTTGGCAACAAGAATGCGGAAGCACCAATAGTAGCAGTAACACCTCCATCAGGCGGAGGCGACACTGGAGGTGGCGGAAGCTCTGGAGGAGGAGGGAGCGGTGGAGGCGGTGGTGGAAGCTACGGAGGCAGTGTTGTGAAAAAGCCGGCAGTTGCAAAAAATGACACTATTACTGCAAATATTACTGATGGAAATGCAACCCGGATAAAAACAAGTGAAAATTTAACTCCGACAGAAAAGACGTTTGAAAAAGTCGAGGAGAAAAATGCAACGCAACAACCAGTTCAGGAAGCGCCAGCGCAAACTCCTGAAGAAAAATCAGGGATTCAGACGCGAATAATTCTCATAAGCGCGCTGGCAGGAATTGTATTATTGTTCGCGGCATGGAAATTCTATTTGTCACCGGAGGCGAAACTGCGAAGATCGATAAAGAAAAATATTAAGGCGGGATATTCGAAAAAAGACATAATAAAAATGTACGTTCAGAAAGGGTGGAGTGAAGAAACGGTTAGGAAAGCAAGCAACGCATAAA
>CAYJTR010000079.1:0-2384 GCA_964373285.1 uncultured Methanosarcinales archaeon | reverse complement strand
TGCTCGACTTTTGCCACCAGTTCGCACCATTATTACTTTTACTATTGTTGACGCTCCCCGTGAGGGACATCCCCCTCGTCAACAAACATTGTCCGATATAAGGTGCTCACAAAAGGTGGCAAAAGACTTTCAGGACAGAGCCGCGAAAAAAGCAACACTTATAAAATACAATATTAAAACAGGCGCAAAAGAGGCATATCGTGGAAATACTAATAAAAAAAATAGACGGAACAACTGAAAAGTACGATCCAAAAAAAGTTCTCAATTCATTGCAACACGCAGGAGCAGGACCAGAAATAGCGAAAAATGTAGAAGAGAAGATAAGAGAAAAATTGTTCAATGGAATAGACACAAAAACAATATATTCATACGCATTCAGAGAATTGAAAAAGCACAGGCCAACAGTCGCGGCGAGATACGATCTGAAAAACGCGATGCTAAGACTTGGAGGACATGAAGGGTACGCTTTTGAAAAATTCGTGGCAAGACTACTGGAAGCCCAAGGGTACAAAACACAAACAAACGTAATAATTCAAGGAAAAATAATACCCCACGAGATAGATGTAATAGCAGAAAATGAAAAAGAAAAAATAATGGTGGAGTGCAAGCACCACCAAAGAGAATTCATAATAAGCCACATACAAACAGCGCTGTACGTTTACGCAAGATTTTTAGACGTAAAAAAAGATTTCACAAAGCCAATGCTTGCAACAAACACAAAATTTACCCCGCAAGTATTAACATACGCCAGAGGAGTTGGGTTGAGACTATTTGGATGGGGGTATCCAAAAGGCGAAGGAATAGACGCGATAATTGACAAAAACAAAATATATCCCATAACAATGCACCACAAGTTGAGACCTGAACAGACAGAAAAGTGTTTAAGAAACGGGATAGTAACACTATCAGATATTGCAGGAATACAACCAAGAAAGCTGGCATTAATACTGGAAACATCAGAAAAAAATGCAAGCAGTATTATAAAAGAAACAGGAGAATACTATCCAAAAAGTTAAGATTTAAATTAATATTTAATCAGGATTTAAGACACTCATCAGAAACAGAGTGAGCCCAAAAAGTTGCCGCGAGTTCCAAAGGAGAAAGAAAATTATCAAGAACAATAATATCAGGATTAGAAATTTCGCCATCACAGCGCTGAAGGTAACAGGTTATACCGCCAGAACTGGAACGCTCATAAACAATCAAAAATCTTGCAGAGTAAGAATTAACGGGAGAAAGTTCATCACGATCAGGAAAACGAACAGACAAAGTGCCGACACAGCGGTCAGACTGCAACAATTGAAAATCAACATCAAAAGAAGGTCTGGACTCCTCCATCAATTGGTGCAAAACACAACTCCAAATATCCTCAAAATTATTCCTACGATTCCAATAATCAACACGCTCAGGAGTCATATCACCGGAATCATACCACTTAGGATCAACCATTTACAACAACTCCGAAACAATTTTAGCACCGACACTAACAGTTTTAGAATCAGAACCATCAACCTCTACAACATCACAACAAGAAACATTCTTCAACAATTTCAAACGCTGAAGAAAATACAACAAATCCCTAGAACTAAAACCTCCGGGCTCAGGATAACCCGTGCCGGGAGCAAAAGAAGGATCCAAAACATCTATATCAACAGAAATATAAAGATTAGAAAAAAGACGAGAAGCAGACATAACAGAATCACAAACAATATTCAAACCCTCCCTAGAAATTTCAAGCATTGAAAAAACTTTAACGCCAGAAGCAGACAAAAAATCGCGCTCTTCAGCATCAAGAGTTCTAAGACCGACAATAATAACATTTTCGGGACTGACAATTTTATCATCAATCAAACACCTCAAGAAATTTTCGTGGGTCACAGGATGAAAAGAATGCATACAATCAGCATGAGCATCAAAAATTAAGATGCCCGCGTTCTTATTATTTTTCACAAAACCCTTGAATAAAGAATAAGTAACAGAATGATCGCCGCCAACAGCAACACTAAAACCATGACCAGAAAACCTCTCAATATTAATATGAGTCTGAGAAAAATCATCATTAACAATGGGAACGACGACTTCAGAAAAAGAGAAAGAAATGCCCGACTCATTAATTCCGTTTCTGCGCTTCAAGAATTTCATGATTTCCAAAGGAGCAGTTGAAGCATTAACATTCATGCCAAGACTGCCACCACTGAACGGAACAAGCAAAACAGTTTTCATAAGTATCTGGAAAAAAAGACCTGTTTAAAAAAGTGGCGGCCGCGAAGCTCTGATGCAATCCTCACTGCGTTCGGCCCTTTATGCCAGTTCGCTTCACAATACATTCTTACAAGGTCGACGCTCCCCGTAAGGGACAACCCCCTCGTCGACAACAATCAAAT
>CAYJTR010000078.1:0-2435 GCA_964373285.1 uncultured Methanosarcinales archaeon | reverse complement strand
CCTTGAAGTACAACTCCATTTATAATATTATTCTTTAATTCTTTAGAATAACTATTAAATTCTTTTTTGAAATGTAATTGTATTTTTCTTTTAAGTTTTTTCTCAAAACTGCTTAAATCAACACTTTCTTCAATTCCTTCAATAAACAAGTCTATATCGCTGCTTTCAATGTCTTCTCCTCTTCTGTAGCTTCCAAATAAGACTATTGCTTTCGGAGCAATTTTTTCTTCCAGAAAATCTATTAATCCGGATTCTAATAAAGAAGTTAGGTTATAAATCATTTTGTATCTCCTGAAATATTTGTCTTCCCTATTTGATTTATACACTGGAAATTTTCTCCTGCCTTTTCTTTGTATTTCTTGCTTTATCAGGTCTTCTTTCATCAATTTTACTAAATTCTGCTTAACAGAAGTATGAGCAATCTTAATATTTCGGCTAATATCCATCAGGTAGTGCTCCTCAGAAGGCTCTGCGAAAAAAACTTCCAAAACAACTATTCTACTACTTTTTTGTAACATATACTACAATAATGTAACACTGATATTTAAACCTTACTATTTTCAAAATTGACCTTTTATATTCACAGATTGTCTAGAATTTCCCTCTATCTTTGAGCTTCTTCTCTTTTTAGCAGTATTATTGCGGCTTCTTCTTCGCTTTCTGAACTTTTATCTCGTGCGGCTCTTAATGTCACTTGTTTTTTTGCATCTTCGTGAAATTTGCGCAGCATTATTGCCGTGTATTTTACTGCTCTGTTTAGTGCTTCTCCGGTTTCTGCTATGTACGTCTCGTTCCAGTTACTGCAATCAACCCAGCTGCCGTTCTGCCTTTTTCCCATTGGCAGGTATTGTTGCATTCTTGTTGGCATGTAGTGGATTCCTCTGTGGGTTGTCATGCCGACTATTCTTGCCGCTTCGTACGCGGTAATTGTTTGCGAAAATTCCTGAATTTTTAGCGGTTGTATGAATCTTTGAAATACTGCGGTAGTGCTTGTTCCTGTAATATCGTCAATTGTTATAGTTTCTCCTACTGAGCGTTCAAACTCTGAATGTTTTGAAACTGATTCTCCTTCTTGATGCATTGATTCCTCACCCATCACATGGGGCCATGCCGCAACGTCTGAAATTCTGTGGCTCATGGCTCCCAAATAAAATGCTGCCTTTTCGTACTCCCCTCGCAGGTATGCGTTTAATGCTTTGTTGTATTCTTCTTGGGCTCTTCTGCTCGCGTAATCTCTGCCTTCTATGAGATTTCCGTTGTCGTCGTAATAATTGTGGTGCCAGAAAGTGTCGCCGTACCCTTGGGATTCTGCCGCTCCCAGAAATAATGTTGCCGCGTCTTTATTGTCTGGAGCTTCAGTTCCTAGAATGTAAGAATTTCTGTTCGCTCCTAGGAGCCATCTTGCTTCTCCGGGGAATAAATCTTCTATCTTCAGCGCGCCTTGCTCGGCGATATAATCGTGAGTTCCATATTTTGGGCTTTCTAAATTTTTCGTTTTGCCCCCATTTTCCCAAGCCCAACCGGTAGAATATAGCGACGCGGCGATCGCGAGAGTTAACAATGCTCTCCTCAACAATCCCAACACAACACCTCTTCCTGCAAAAATCTTTTTGATGCGTATATTTAAACTTTGTTTGCCACTTTTGTGTAGAACATTTCTGTTTTCTTTTTCAGGAAAGTTTCTTTGGAAAACTTTATAAGTTGCATTATCCCTGTTTGAGTTATGAATAATACTGATGAAAGCGGCATTAGCGTGGTTCACGGCGAGAAGTGTCCTGTTTGCAGTGAAAAAAAGCTGACTCTTTCAGAGGTTGAGCAGGACATTCCTTTTTTTGGCAGGGCGTTTATTTTTTCTATGAAGTGCAGTGGTTGTGGCTATCGCAAGAGTGATGTCGAGTGTGGCGAGCGGAGGCCTAAAATTTCTGTTTCTTTCACGGTTTCTTCCAAGGATGATTTGGGTGTTAGAGTTGTTAAGAGTTCTTATGCAACAGTGAAGTTTGAACGTTTAGGAAGCATTGAGAGCGGCGAGGGCAGTGATGGTTATGTTACGAACGTCGAGGGAATTCTCGAGCGTTTTAAGAAGGTTGTTGAGAACACTCGCGATACCGAGGATGATGAGGAATTAAGGAAGAGGGCTAAGAGCATGGTGAAAAAGTTGCAGAATGTTTTGTGGGGTTTTGAGCCTTTAAAGATAACTATTGATGATCCAACAGGCAACAGCGCAATAATTTCTGATAAGATCGTCAAGAAGTGAGAAGTAGAAAGAGAGAGGAAACAGGAGATAATTTATCAATGCTTTTTAACATTGGTGTTCAGTTGAATACACTGGACGAGTGGAAGAATCCACTAACTCGTCTCTTATCGGAGTAAATGATTCACCAATGTAAGAAATCAACTCTCTTTGTCGATCATCAAGATGCGTTAATATTTTATCT
>CAYJTR010000077.1:0-2441 GCA_964373285.1 uncultured Methanosarcinales archaeon | reverse complement strand
AGCATTTTGGGTTCAAAATCCACAGTGTGAAGCTTATCAATAGAAATCCACTCAAGTTTTTGAATAACACCCTTATCTTTACAAGGATCAAAAAGATGAGTTTCAAAATTTCCAAGAAGTTCTCCGAGGAAAAAAACGTCCAGAACATTAGAACCTTGACTCTCGTTAATCCATTCCCGTACATACAACAAATCTCCAAGTTTTACTTCACAATTTGTTTCTTCTTTAACCTCTCGCATCGCCGCCTCATCAAGAGACTCAAAACCTTCAAGACTTCCGCCCGGACACAAATAAAAAGAATCATCACCATATTTACTCAAAGCAAGAAGAATTTTACCATCACGAACAATGATAACGGCAGGACGAACAATTTTTATAGCACTCTTTGGCATGCTGTCATTCATAGTACAGTGCTATTTAAAACTTTTGTAGGGTGGATACAATGACAGGCTCAAGCTTTTTTCTGATAAAACCCGATGGTTTTCCACACAAAAATGAAATTAAAAAATTATTTCGTACTGTTGGTTTGAACATAGTTACAGAAAGAGATTTTGACCTTGATCAAAAGATGGCGAGGAAATTATTTCCTCAAACAATAAAAATGGAAAATTACGAGGCACTCATGGAATACCTCTGCGAGGGCAGAACAAACGCAGGGATTGTTGAAGGATATAATGTTATAAAAACATTAGCGAACATTTGTGGAATCTTTACTGAACCAGAAGATAATTCTATTGGAACTATCAGGAGACTTTTTGGTAAAGGATATACAAGAACTGCTTCCGGGTTATATGTTGTTAGAAACGCAATTCACCGGAGTAAATCTCAAGAACAAGCGGAAATGGAGATATCATGGTACAAGAAGAACAGATAAAAAATATTGGAGACGGTTTTGATGCTCAGAGGTATGAATTATTGCAAAAAGAAGAAATACTATCGAGAATGAGCACTGTTGATAGATTATACTTAGAAATTGGAGGAAAGCTTTCTTATGACTCTCACGCGAGCAGGGTACTGCCAGGATTTCCTCCGGGAATAAAACTGAAAACATTGAAGTCATTGCCACTTAAATGGTCACTTATATACTGCGTTGGATCTCCGGATGTTGAAAAAGGATCAATAAGAAATGATACTGATACAACATATGGTGATTTTGCGATTAGTGAGATCTCAGATCTTTTACGAAACAATATTCCTGTTGTCGGTGTTGCGATAACAAGAGTTGTTCAGGGAAGCAGAAATAATAGACTAGTGTCAGAAATGGAAAATCTTGAACTGCCAATATATACATACCAAACTGTTGACGAATATCCTGATTGTTCAAGTGATGATTTGAATATCCTTCCAAAAATTCATGTTCACACACCACTTGTGATAGTCGCAGGGGTTGCAAGTTTTTGTGGAAAAATGGCAGTTTGCATATCACAGATAAGACAAGAAAAAGATAATGTACGTGTTGGCTATGCTAAGTGGGAAACCTTTCCAGTGCATGATTTATCTCTTCAACATCCAATAAATATTGCGCTGGATGCGGCGGTCGCACATGAAGATGATCCTCCAGCAATAGATAGATACTACTTTCAAGAAACTGGAAAGGAGTCTTCATCCTATGAACGAGAGTTGAGAAACTTTTCACTTTTAAGAAAGATTTTAACATCAAGAGGGGCAACAACACTTCCATCACCAACAAGCGCATCAATAAACAACATCAAAAAGTGTATAATTGATGAAGATATAATTACTGCTGCATGCAAACAAGAAATTATCAGGAGGTACTTCAAGTTCAAACAATCAGAGACAGACTCTGCGAGACAACATAACGCGGCAATTTTTGTTGAAGAATTAATGAAAAAAACAAATATATCGTTGAGAGATAGAATTTGTTATTCCACTGCTCACGACCTTTCAGAAATTTCAGGAGCTGACTCTTCAGCCATTCAGACCGCATCAGGAAGAATATTTCAAGGAGTTGAAACAAAAATTTTTACTCCAGAAGCAACATTATTCTTAGAGGCACTTCGTGAAACCATGTCAAATTGTGAAGATTATTTAGCAATAGAGAGAAAATTGTTGGATGTGTATGGTTTAAAAAGATCACTAAACGAGAACTGGAACTCACAAGTTACATTAGCAGAGGCAAGTATCGCTCTCTTAGAAACAGAAAAAAGTCGCATTCATCAAATTCTTAAATCTTTCAAAAACGGAAATATGCACAGTACAAGAAAACCAAGACCTGACGATATAACACTCTTAAGAAGATTAGGAATACATATAACGTATGACACGCCACCCCAAAAATTATCAGAATACTTTTAGAACACACCCCAGAACAAACTTTATAAAGCTGGAAACCTTACACTGTAGTTATGGGAATAGAAAGAATAGTATTGCCAGCTGGTCTTGCGATAGTATTAGCTGGCGGTATTTCTTCTCTTGTTATT
>CAYJTR010000076.1:0-2473 GCA_964373285.1 uncultured Methanosarcinales archaeon | reverse complement strand
CCTTTTGTAATTCTGCGCGTTTCCATAATTCTAATTCTTTTGCAACGCTTTCATCACTAACCCAATATTCCCTGAATGCCAGATTCATGGGGTGCATTTCGATAAATCTTGCACACACGTCGGAAAATTTTAGGTATGCATCTGATAATTTTGTTATGATTCCAACAATATCCTCGGCACAGCGGGATGATTGTATGTCAGGATTTTGTGTTATCGCGTTCAAAACTCCGGACCTGTCAATATATCTTGTCGAAATAACTTGCGGCCGGTTCTTAGGATTTTGGGTTATGTATTTGCCGTCATGATCTGTCACGTTTTGAACATGGTAGAGAACGCTTGCTCCATCTTTTATGGAGTCATCTCCGAATCCTCGTATGGCGGTGTCTTTTTCTTCTGGTGTAAAACCTAAAGAGTGTTGTTTATGAAATCTTGCGGTGTCAGCTCTTAAAGCCCTTCCTACAAATGATACTCCCAGATTTTCTCCGAGAGCAATTCTTCTTACAGAATCAAGAAATGCCGTTCTTTGTCCGAGGGATAACGAGTTGAAATTTTTGGCTACAAAGTCCATAAATTTAGATTGGTATGGTTTATCGCTTCGGCTGAACTTTGCGGCTAGTGCCGCTTGTTCTTCTGGGCCAAAATCTGATCCCGGGATTACAAATGCGACATTTCCAAAAGGATTCGTGAAATAGCCAGACAATATAACTCTTTCTTGTTCCTCTGAAAAAACTTCAGTAAATCTCCCCATTTTTATTTTAATCAAACTTTAAGCTATTTCCAACCAATTATTTCTTATCGTTCGAGTTCCCCTTCGAGAATCGAGAGCTGATAACTTTTTAAAGATTTATATTCTCTAAAACCATAAAATTCTCTGTGGATTCTATGCTGTTAATATTTCTTCGTCTACATAGACTGAATTTTTTAATACTGCTTTGCCGTTTTTTAGTGCGGTGTCTGCTTTTTTGAACAGCTCTTCAAATTTGGCTTTCGCATCTTCCAGAGTTATCGCGCGGACTCCTACAAATCCTGCAAGTCCTCCTGTTATAGTTATAAATTGTTCTGGTATCTTAACTCTTTCAAGGAATGCTTGTGAGGTTTCCTGAATCGTCTTTCTTATTCTTTCCGCAGCTATTCTTGCCTGGGTGATATTCGTATTCGTGAATAATACTACAAATTCATCGCCTCCAAATCTTCCTACTACATCCATAGCTTTTACAGTTTTTCTTATGGTTCCGGCAAGAAATAATATTACTGAATCTCCTGCGGGGTGTCCGTATTTATCGTTTATCTGCTTGAACTTGTCGCCGTCTATTACCAGCAGTGATAGTGAAGTGTTTGTTTTTGATGCTTCCAACAACTTTAATGATGCTATCTCTCCAAAGTAACTTTTCGATGAGAGTCCTGTGAAAGAGTCTAGTTTTGCTTCTCTTTTAAGGTCTTCTCTTTTTCGCTCTGCTATGTATAAAGAAGTTAGCCCGTATCTGGATATTACGTCTAAACAGCTTTTTCCTCCGAGTTTTTGTATCGGTGTTCTATCTATTATCCCCGCATTTTTTAACAGTAATGCCTGAACTCTTAGCACATCTTCGGGAGTTCTTGTTATAAACCTTAAAATTTCTTTTATGTCTTCCAGAGTTATTTTTTCTTTGCCTTCAAAATATTTTGAGAACAGGGTTTCCAAATCTTTTTTTTCCTTCAGCAGGGCGTTCAGCGGATTTATTATTTCCTCTCTTTCTCTTAATGTTAGAACTTCTAATCTTGCAACTATTTCCGGAAGTTCTTCTTCATAATGTGCCATAACTTCCGGTGTTTGCGATGCGTATGATTCCATGATTGTTATTTCTCTCGAGTATAATTGTTCTTGTTCCGAGAAGTTGTGGAACAGATTTTTTATTGAGGATTCCGCGAGGTCAGCAATCGCCATTTCTCGTTTCAGGTCTTCGAAAGATTTTCTGAGTCTTAAAATGTATTGTTCCACTTTTTTTCTTACTGTTACTGGTACTTTTTGTTCTTCCAGTTCGACCGCATTGTGTATGTCGTCTTCAAAGATGGTTTTTTCCCTTATGGCAAGTTCTTTTTCAGAATTCATCATCATTTTTTCTTCTTTTTCGTACTGCAGCAGTTCTGATACTGCTTGCCTGATTTTTTGTGATAATTGGACTGCTTCACTTCTTAATGTTTCAAGATTTGCAGAATTTCTATTCATCCTGTACATCCTGCTTTTATTTACGACATTTGCGCACTCTTTTCTGTTCGTTGTGAGAAACCCTGACCTTCTCGTAAAAGAATTTATTATCGAATGTTCTCTTTCTGATAATCTTCTCAACGTTTGTAACACATATAATATTTCCTGATCCGAGGGCATACTTTTTCATCTTTTGATGTACTATTTAATCTTTTCTCATAATAAGAAAGCTCTGTCCTGAAAGTCTTTTGCCACCTTTTGTGAGCACTATTTCATCAAACACATATT
>CAYJTR010000075.1:0-2668 GCA_964373285.1 uncultured Methanosarcinales archaeon | reverse complement strand
AACAACTTCAAACAAGCCGTGAATTATCCCACTTTTAAAATCTTCCCCTCCGCAAACTATTAAAAGCAACAAGATGTTAGCAACACTATGGCGGATTATCTAACAGAAATCAAAAGCATAGAAGACGAGATGCGCAAAACACAGTACAACAAGGCAACAGAACACCACTTCGGGGTATTAAAAGCAAAAATAGCAAAACTGCGGGAAAGACATGAAGCAAGACAAAGAACAGGAAGTTCAGGATACAGTTTCAGCGTAAAAAAATCCGGCGATGCAACAATAATACTTGTAGGATTCCCAAGCGTGGGAAAAAGCACACTACTAAACGCATTAACAGGATCAAAATCGGAAACCGCCGCTTATGCATTCACAACGCTAACAGTAATACCCGGGGTTTTAAAACACCGAGGAGCAAAAATACAAATTTTAGACGTTCCGGGAATAATGTCCGGAGCGGCTTCTGGAACTGGCAGAGGCAAAGAAGTATTAGGAGTTGTAAGAAACGCAGACATGGTATTATTCGTAGTTGACGCATCACACCCTGAACAAATATCAAAACTACGCAAAGAAGTTTACGATTCAGGAGTCCGTTTAGACGAATCAATGCCCTCAATGAAAATCACAAAAACTCCCAGAGGAGGGGTCAGAGTGCTGACAACCTGCAAACAAGAAATATCAAATAAAACATTCGAGGACATTCTAAAACAGTTAGGAATAAGCAATGCAACAGTTGTACTGCGGGAAAAAATAAGTGTTGAAAGGTTCATAGAC
Source organism: uncultured Methanosarcinales archaeon (assembly GCA_964373285.1). Classification (GTDB taxonomy): domain Archaea; phylum Nanobdellota; class Nanobdellia; order Woesearchaeales; family ARS49; genus JACQMS01. Next base: position 1,897 of record CAYJTR010000075.1, on the reverse strand, counting down.
GGAGTTCAAGGAGGAAAATCATACCTCTCAAGTCTGGCAGTACTAAACAAGTCAGACCTAGTAGAAAAAAATGTTTTGAGCGACTCCACAAAAATTTCGGGAGCAAGAATACATGTAAGCGCGACCACCAAAGAGAATATTGAAAAGCTAAAAGATGTTATTTATGACTCGTTAAAACTCATACCGGTATACTTAAAAGAAATAGGCAAAGAGCCGGACATGAAAGTTCCGCTAATAGTAAGAGACGGGGCTACAATAAGAGATATATGCAATAGAATTCACAGAGATGTAGAAAAATTATTCAAGTATGCAAGAATATGGGGCCCGAGCGCAAAATTTCCTGCACAAATAATAAGAGACCTGAACAGAAAAGTCAAAGGCGGGGACATTATAGAAGTTCACGCGAGATGAGCACTCAATTGTTTTTTCCCGGGAATAAAAACTGCGGATTCTTAAACAACTTCTCGACAGGAATTTCCTGAACAACACCCTTCCAGTTAAAAGAAGAATCCCTCAAAGGATTATAATAAGCAGAAGGAAGTATGGATAATCCTGCACCCGCGGAAAGTGCAGAATATTCTGCAAGAACTCTCGCGGATTCATCTATTACATTCTTAACCATCAAACCCGCATCAAGATTTTTCGAAGATTCACCAACCAAAGAAAAAGAATCTATAAATGAATGAATAACCGCATCAGAAATGTCTGGTGACGGATGCGCGAACCTTTTAATCGTAGGTGAATGCAGGTACAAACCGTTATTTTTCATAATTCTTCACTCCTCGATGCGCAGTTCTCAAAACCCCACAAGACACCAGTCGGATCACGAATTGCACAAACATTAAATATTATTTGACAGAAATAAATATTTATAAAAATATTTGACATAAATTGGCGTATTTTGACATGTCAAAAATTGTAATTGACAATTTTTAAGCATGATCAAGAACTGCAAGGTTATTGACATGACGAAAATTGCGTTCGACGCATACCACTGAATTGAGTCAATGGACAGGACAAGAAATTTTTGGTTCAGGAATCCTTCTAGACTTAGGAACGTAATTCTTAAGAATATTATTCTTAACAAGACCACAACCAAGAATATCATTACCACACCTGACAATCACCCAACCATCACCAACAACCCCAGAAATATCAGAACCGGACAGCCACAACTTTTTCTGATCATCAAACAAATCAACAACATTTTTTGAAGCGCCACCACCAAAAAGCATGGCGCCATCAAGAGACAATCTCAAACCATAAGTCTCATCAGCAACATAAAGACCCATAGAAGAAATCCTAAAATTTGAAGAAGCAACAAAACCAGCGCCTTTAGACAAAGCAAAAATTTTCCCGGAAGAAGATTTAACAAAAGAATAATCCCTAGAAATAACAACACCCCACCGGTCCTCAACACTCCTACGAAAATTTTTAGCATCCCTTGAAGATAATAAATTAAAAGCCATAAGCGCAGAAAAGTGGGAAGATTTATAAACAATACTCATAAAATCGCCACAGTTAAACCAAGAGAAGGAATCTCTTTCTTAAAAGTTTAATAACAAAATATTCATGCAACAATACGGCGCATGATTTTATCGGAGGATAAGAAAATGGGATTTGACGAAGGCCGAAGAGAATTCGGCTCCAGAGATTTTGGCGGCAGAAGCGGCGGATTCGGGGGACGAGGCGGCGGATTTAACAGAGGAGGACCACGAAGAGATTTCGGGCCTAGAGAAATGCACAAGGCAAAGTGCTCAGACTGCGGCCAAGACTGTGAAGTGCCCTTCAAGCCAACAGAAGGAAAACCAGTCTACTGTAGAGACTGCTACAAGAAAAAGAAAGGATTCTAATCCTAAATTTTTCTAAAGTATCTTAGAATTTTTTATTTTTTTTA
>CAYJTR010000074.1:0-2726 GCA_964373285.1 uncultured Methanosarcinales archaeon | reverse complement strand
CGAAAACGTCAACACTGCCGCGATCATCAAGAACCGACTGAACATCAGAAGGAACACTGAAAGCCGCGACACTATAAGATATAAATACAAATAGTAGAAACAGAAAAAAAACGATGAACACCCGCGAAAAACCTCTTTTAGACACGATAACACCGAAAAGAACGAAGAGTTTTTAAAAACTTTGGCAAAATCAATACCCCAACTCTCTCAAAGACTGCTCAACAATCTCAACAGGCCACCCCGAATCAAGAACTGTCCTCCTCAAAACATTAATATTAACGCCCTCAGACAAATGCTTAGAAAAGTATTCCTTCAACTTATCAACACGCGCCCTGCGCGCAACAATGGAAGAATTATCACGCAAAGACTTGTAAAGAAAAAAAATAACTCCCAAAAGAACCAAATTCAGCAATGCCAAAACCCAAACCATAAAACTCATAAGCTACCCATCCCTAGGGGAGAACTCCAGCTCGTCAAGAGTTAAAACACCCCCAGAAACTTCAACAAACAAAGAAAAATCTTTAGGAACACTCTTCAGGGAACAAGCACCGCCGCAAACATCAGAAAAAGAACTGCCAGCACTAAAAGCGTCAACGACCAGCAATTTTTTATCACCATCATTAACAAAAACTTTTGCGGAACCGCCGGAAATGTTGCCGGAAAGACTAATGGACGCCGGAGGCCTGCTCAAAGAAACCAAAAGCTCAGAATTCCTATCAAAAGAAACACCCAAAGGCTTGACAATATCAACAGAATTACCAGAACCGAAAAAAGAAAAACCAACAGTTGAAGGATTAACAAGCAAAACGCCAAGAGCCAGAAAAATAAAAGTTGAAGCAATAGCAATATCCCTAGGAGAAAAAGAAGCAACACGAGAAAAACCAGAACGTTCAGCAACAAAATCAGTCAAAGCATTAACACTAGAAGTTTTAGAAAACACCGTGCCGGAAGAAGAAAAAGAGCCATTCAAAGACTGCAAAGACTGGTAAACAGAAGAAACCTGATCAAAAGCTATGCCCTTATGAACATCCTCAATATCAGAAGAAGCAATACGAGAATAAACATTATACAAATTTTTGTACTCCGCAAGAGCAACAGAAGAATTGCCGGAACGGACAGCAGACTCGACAACAACCTGCTGCCTGACAAACTCATCAACAAGAGGATGACTCATAAAAAACACCAGTTTTATGACGTGTCAAATACGAGAATAGTATATAAATATAACGGAGAAAACAGCCAAAACGGCAGAAGGAAACAAGAAAGAGAATAATATGAATACTGTTTTTTTATAACTGTTTCACGCCGCCACTTGTACCTGTTGTATTCCAACGAATTGTTCATTAGGTATTTCGGTATGTTCAACTTCGAGACACAACTCTATCGCTTCCTTAATATTTTCCAGAAGCTCATCCATAGTTCTACCTTGAGTATGACAACCTTTCAAAGATGGAACACTTCCAACATAGACACCATCTTCATCTTTTTCTATAACAACCGTAAAATTGTAAAAATTCTTCTTCATGCACTCACTGTGAAAGTTCTTATTTAAATACCTGCCGATTTAACACAAGACATATAAAGAATCAAGAAGTAAGAAATAGAAAACAAGAGGCAAAAAATATGACTATCCAACACGACGAAATAGGGCCGGAAAAAGTGGTGCGCGTGCAAGACGAGAAAACAGGAATGAAAGGAATACTGGTAATAGACAACACCGCGCTCGGACCGGGAAAAGGAGGAATACGAATGACGCCGACAGTAACAGAAGAAGAAGTATCACGATTGGCGAGAGCGATGACGTGGAAGTGCGCGCTGGCAGAAATACCATTCGGAGGAGCGAAAAGCGGGATAATAGCGGACGCCCACAAAATTACAAAAGAACAAAAAAAAGAAATAATACAGGCGTTCGCAAAAGCGCTAAAACAATACTCCCCATCAAAATACATAGCCGCGCCAGACATGAACACTGCAGAAGAAGAAATGAAGTGGTATGCTGAAGCTAACGGCGATAAAAAAAGCGTTACGGGAAAACCAGCAGAGATGGGAGGAATACCCCACGAGCTTGGAAGCACGGGCTACGGAGTAGCGCAAGCAACAATAACAACATTACAACACCTAAAGAAAAAAATTAAGGAAACAACATTCGCGGTCGAAGGGTTCGGAAACGTAGGATTTTTCGCGACAAAATTTCTGGCGGAAGCGGGAATGAAACTAGTAGCAGTATCGGACAGCAAAGGAACAGCAATTTATGACAAAGGGTTCAACTTCGAAACTCTCGCCAGAACAAAAAAAGAGAAAGGAACGGTGACAGCCTACGAGGGAGCGAAAATATCAGCGCCACAAAACATACTCACAACAAACGCGGAAGTGCTGATAACAGCGGCAATTCCAGACCTCTTCGGAATTAAAGAAGCAGAAAAAATGAAATACAAAATAATTATTGAAGGAAGCAACATACCAACAACAGCAGAAACGGAAGAAGAATTATACAAAAAAGGCGTAGTGGTACTGCCGGACTTCGTGGCGAACGCGGGAGGAGTCATCTCGAGCTACTCAGAATGGGCGGGCAAAGACGAAAAAGAAATGTTCAAAATAGTAAAAGAAAAAATAGTGAAAAATACGAAAATGGTGCTTAACCTATCAGATAAGAAAAAAATACCGCCAAGAACCGCCGCGCTGGAAATAGCACGCACGAGAGTAATGGAAGCGATGAGAAAGAAAAA
>CAYJTR010000073.1:0-2770 GCA_964373285.1 uncultured Methanosarcinales archaeon | reverse complement strand
ATTTATAAAACAAATCGTAAAGCATAGAAGAATGACTGAAAATTCTGCTGCCAAAAATATAATAACGATAGTTGACAAAGGAAACAGCGATGAAGAATTATACAACATACTAAATCCACTGGTTGCAAAATGGTTCAGGAAAAAGTTCGGAACATTCTCAGAACCGCAGAGAAGAGCGATACTAAAAATACACTCCAGAGAAAACACTCTGATATCAGCCCCGACGGGCTCCGGAAAAACACTGACGGCGTTCATGGCAATACTCAACGAGCTGACGGACAGCGCGCTGAAAGGAATACTCGAAGACAAGATATACTGCGTTTACATATCGCCGCTAAAAGCCCTGAATTATGACATAGAAGTAAACCTGCTGACACCGCTGAGAGAAATAGAAGAAATTAACGGCGAAAAAATAGAGATAAGAATAGGAGTAAGAACCGGGGACACGACGGCAACGGAGAAAAGCAAAATGCTCAAAACACCGCCCCACATACTGATAACAACGCCGGAATCATTAGCGCTAATGCTTACGAGCGCGAAATTCAAAGAACACCTGAACACGGTCCAGTGGTGCATAGTTGACGAGATTCACGCGCTTGCAGAAAATAAGAGAGGAGTTCACTTAAGCCTGTCACTGGAAAGACTGCAGGACAAAAATGATGCGATGACAAGAATAGGATTGTCAGCAACAGTGGCGCCACTGGAAGAAGTGGCAAAATACCTCGTGGGAAACGGCAGAACATGCAACATGATAAACGTTCAATACATAAAACAATCAGAATTCAAAGTGTTAACGCCAACAAAAAACCTTGCGGAAACAGAACACGCACTACTGCACAAAGGAATGTACGAATTATTGCACGAATTAATAGAACAGCACAAAACAACACTAATATTTACCAACACGAGAAGCGCGACAGAAAGAGTAGTAGACTATCTGAAAAACAAGTATCCGAAACATTACACCGAAAATATAGGAGCGCACCACGGAAGCCTGTCAAAAGAACACAGAAGACAACTGGAAAAAAATCTCCGGGAAGGAAAACTAAAAGCGGCAGTATCATCAACATCACTGGAGCTGGGAATAGACATAGGATACATAGACCTAGTAGTGTGCATCGGAAGCCCAAAATCAATAGCGAGATTTTTACAACGCTCAGGACGCGCAGGGCACAAACTGCACGACACCATAAAAAGCAGAGTTATAGCAATGGACAGGGACGATCTGGTAGAGTGCTCAGTGCTGGCAAAAAATGCCGCTGAAAGAAACATAGACAACATACACATACCAAAAAACTGCCACGACGTTCTGGCGCAACAATTATTAGGAATGATAATAGAAAAAGAGTGGAACGAAAACGATTTGTACAAAACAATAATAAAAAGCTACTGCTACAAAGACTTCCCAAGAAAAGACTTCGACGAAATACTAAGCTACCTTGCAGGAGAGTTCACAACACTGGAAGACAGGCACATATACGCGCGGATAACAAGAGATGCAGAAAACAAAAAAGTTTACAGAAAAGGAGCGCTTACAAGAATGATATACATGACAAATATAGGAACAATACCTGACGAGAGTTTTGCAACAGTAAAAATAGGAACCCAAACAATAGGAACAATAGACGAAGGATTCCTTGAAAGACTAAAAAGCGGGGACACATTCCTGCTGGGAGGGCAAACATACTCATTCAAGTACGCAAAAGGGCTGGTAGCCCAAGTAACAGCAACAACAAACAGGCCGCCAACAGTGCCATCATGGTTCTCAGAACAACTGCCGCTAAGTTATGAGCTCGCACTAAGCATAGGAAAATTCAGAAGATTAATGCTCGAACAATTCGCGGCAAAAAAAGAAAAAGAAGAAATAAAAAAATTCGTGCAGGAATACCTATCACTGAACGACGAAACATCAGAAATACTCCACGACTATTTCTGCGAGCAGTACAAATACTCAAAAAACATTCCCAACGACAAAAACATAATATTAGAATACATACCCGAAGACAAAAAAATAATATTCCACGCATTATACGGAAGAAAAGTCAACGACTGCCTGTCAAGAGCCATAGCATTCGTAATAGGAAGAAAGTACGCAAAAGAAGCAGAAATAAGCATAAACGACAACGGGTTCAGCATAACAGGAACGCAAAAAAGCTACGCGGTAGAAGCGCTAAAAATATTAAACAGCGAAAAATTAGAAGCGGTAATGAATGCCGCGATAGAAAACTCTGAAGTGTACAAAAGAAGATTCAGGCACTGCGCGACAAGAGCGCTGATGATACTAAGAAATTACAAAGGACACCAAAAAAGAGTAGGAAGACAACAAGTAAGCTCAATGATACTGCTAAACGCGGTGAAAAGAATAGACAACAATTTCCCAATACTAAAAGAAGCGCGCAGAGAAGTATTAGAAGACATGATGGATATAAACAACGCGAAAAAAGTATTAGACTCCATAAAAGAAGAAAAAACAAAAATAACAATCATAGACACGCAAATGCCGTCACCATTCGCATTCAGCACAGCATACCAAGGAACGCTGGACACTATGAAAATAGAAGACAAGCACGAATTCCTGAAAAGAATGCACCAGTACATAATGGCAAAAATAGGGCAGAAAAATTATGAACATGCGGGCAACGCAAAAATTCCGGAAACACAGGAAAAAAAGTTTGATTATGAAGAGTACTGGAAAGAGAAGAAATAACAAAAACCCACCGCTCGGAGTTATCCACGGGCTAAAGCCCGTGGCATCACGCTCCTCGCCTGA
>CAYJTR010000072.1:0-2802 GCA_964373285.1 uncultured Methanosarcinales archaeon | reverse complement strand
TAAAAGAAGCAGAAAGAAAAAGAAAAATAGAAGAAGCAAGAAAAAGAAAAGAAGGAGCAAAAAGAAAAGATGGAATTATTAATCCGGCAACAACGCCTCCAGATCTTCCACTAACGGTTTCTTGGTATTTTGACGATTTCGAATTTTCTAAAAGTTCTGATACTGTGATAACGTTTCCTGGGGGTGTTGATTACATAAAAAATCTTGATGCTGGTAATCCTTTTGTTTTGCAATCTTTAGAGGAAGCAATCGTTTCCAGAATTGGTTTTGCTGGAACAGACCAACAAGAAATTTCTGAAGGGTGTCAATTAACTCGCACCACTGCAATCTATTTTGTTGATGACGGCGGTCGTGTTATGATAGCTTTTGATGATATTGCTGATTACGATAAAAATCTTGTTCTGGCATTATCAAAACAAGGACGCGATTTACACGCTCAAAACCCTTTGAAAGAATTAATTTTACCAAAAAGTGATTCAAGAATTCGAGAGTTTCTTCGACGTTGCATTCACAGAACTTCCGTTCATAATGGTAGTTTAGAATTATCTCTTGATGGTGCATACCAAAATAATGAAACAATAAAACACGCCCTCGGAAAAGGTGCAGAATTAAACGCTCAATACCTGAAAAGTAAACAAAGAGCAAAAGGATACTTATGGCTTTTATATAAAGAAAGGGTAAGAAAAAATATAGGAACAGATCAAGTTCTCATCCGACCTTGCGGACTTGGTGGCTACGACTACGCCGACATCCACAGAGTGGTCGCCCGCGGTAGCTTCGAGTATTTTGCCCGTGCGCGCGGGATACGTTCAAAGAATCCATGGGTAATGGAGGCATAACAAATGACTCACTCTCATAAAATTGCAGGAAATATTAGTGATTCAAAACGCTCAAAGAGAAAAAGTGCCACTTCAAACCCTAAAAACAGGGATAGAACACAATTAAACAGCATTGTACAAAATGTTCTAATACACCACGGAGTATCAAAGCCAGCATGCGTTGAAATCATGCCGAAAAGTGATGAACCACGAGTTGCGTTTGACGCATTTACAACCTTACAAGACAAAAAAGTTCATGTAACTTACGACCCAGGATACGCGCCATCACGAAGAGCGAGAAAGTTTTGCAGACAAAAAAATGTATCAGACGGATTAGAAAAATGCCTCAATCACATCCCGGGACACGAGTGCAGGCACATAGAAAACAATCAAGTAGTAGCCTGCCCCGGACCAGTAGAAGACCACGAAGAATACTTTTACGAGCCGATAGCAAAAGTATTAGTGCCAAAAAGAAAAGAATGGTCCTTAGACGATGTAACAAACCTGGCGGAAGACCTCATCAATAACACGCTAGGAAGCGCGATGAGAGAACACGCAGGACTAACACTATTTTACGAAGACTGCGGAAACAAGATAGGGTGGAGCCAAGGAATGGAATTCTACATGGGAGTACAACAATACTGCTGGTGCGACGAACACGACAGATGGCTGCTCGCACCACACTTCAAACACGACAAGAAAGTCACTGAAGCAACAAAAAAATTCATAGAATGGATAGAACAAAAAGCGAGCGGGGGCAGAAGAGCAACAAAAGAAGAAATTAGAGAATACCTCTCAAACAAGAACAATTGGAAGGAAATATCAACAGAATTCGCGAAAGCAATAGAACCATTCATCAAAAAAAACTGGGCGCCGCCATTATGCGCGCACGGAAAAGAAATGAAGGAAACGATGAAAGACTCATCAGTAAGAAAAAGAACAGCGAAAAAATATTACGATGAAGGAAAAGAAAAACCATCATGGATGAAACAAACAGAAGCACTAGACTCAGTATACTCAATACTCGCAAAAGATGTACCACTCGTAGTCGAAGATCCAAGAAGAAATGACAGATTCCCAATAATACCATACCAGCACAAACCATACAATGAAAACCACGACGAGATACGAGAAATAAATTTCAGAAAACCAATAATCATACCACAAAAAGATACACCCTTCGGAATAGAAGGGCTAACATTCGGAGTGGCAAGAGAACACGTAAACATACCAATGAGAGTCAAACAAAGCATAACATCATTCCCAGCATTCAAACAAGGATACTTCGACGTAAGCATATCAATGCAGGAAGGAATACCCAACGCGGAAGACCCCGGAAGCAAGATATTCATACCATGGGGAGACAAAAGCAAATACCACTATTCAGTTCTTACAAGATACGGAATCATAGAATACCTAGCAAGACAAGGAATACTACCAAACGTAGAAATATCACTAGGAGTATTCAGCTCATACAACAAAATAGTCAGAGGGTTACAAGAATCAACAGAACTAATACTCAACCCGGTATTCGGAGGAGGAACAGAAATAGACATCGACACGTTCGAACAACTGGCAGGAACACAAAAATCAGTACTCTTCACATCAAGCGACGGACACATACAAAACTGGAACACGATAAAAAAACGATTCATAGAAATAGCAAAACAACACTACTACTTCCACATACAATTCGGAAAAGCAACAACCATGACAAACGATCTAAGAAGAGAGGGACTGCCAGCATTCGAAGTCAACAACGGAGAAGACCACTACAACCTAGCAATAGACCTAACAAAACAACAATTCGACACATACATGAAAGAATACGCGGAGATGAGACACATATGAACAAAGAGGCACAAGACTCAAGATACGGGACGCAGGGCACAGAAATTGAAACAATAGATTTAACAAGAAAAATACAAAAAAACGTTGGAGGATTCAATCTCGACGACATAGTAAGAGAAAGACTGGCTGAAGA
>CAYJTR010000071.1:0-2840 GCA_964373285.1 uncultured Methanosarcinales archaeon | reverse complement strand
TTTCTCTGTTGCCTGTTGCCAAGGAATTTATTGTTCACTATTTTGGCAGGAAGAAGGAAGATTTGGATAATAATAAGAATAACAATAATAACAATAACAATATTTAGTCAAACAAACTTTTTTAAAGTTTGATCAAAGTAACTCGTCGAGGGATATCGCTATGTGAATCAAACTTTTTTAAAGTTTGATCAAAGTAACTCGTCGAGGGATTTTACTTCGTAAATCCCTCATAAGAATTGTCATAAAACTTGTCATAAGAATTGTCATAAAACTTGTCATAAGAATTGTCATAAAACTTGTCATAAGAATTGTCATAAGAATCATCACTGGTCACTGGACATTCTGTAATGGACTATTTAAATGATAATGATTATTATTCATGAAGAGCGCAATGAGTGATGGGTTTTGGCGTTTGCGGCCTCTTATCCCATCACATTCTAGCGCTTGAAATGTCGGGAACCGCCGGGCTTTGGCCCGTTGCGTGAGGTTCTTGGCATAAAAACCGTAGGAATGCGAGGTAAGAAAAATGAATAAGCCTGAAAAAGTGTTTAGGTCTGGGCCTGTCAAGGCAACTGTTTGGAGCAATGCTTCTGAGAAGGATGGTAAGTCTTTTGATTATAGGACTGTTTCTCTTGAACGTTCTTATAAGGATAAGAATGGTTCTTGGCAGAAAACTAATAGTTTTCGTATTACGGACTTGCCTAGGGCGGAGTTAGTTCTTCGTAAATCTTTCGAGTTTTCCGTAATGAGTCCGGCTAGTGATGGTGTTGAGGCATGATTTTCCGATGAAACATTTTGTTTTTCCGGTTTTTCCGGAATATTTCCGGAATTTTTGTAGAAAGGCTTTTGAAAAACAGACGCTTGCCTTTTGGATGGTGATATTTATGGGTGTGCTCGTAAAAAAGTTTTGTGCCGGATTATCCCGTGACACTTTTCAGAATCATAAAAATTTGTTTGAAAGAGCAATCCCTGTTCTTTGTCACACAAAATAATAAAAAGGAGTTGGTTAATATGAAACAGTATCAGGTTTTGGAAATGGTAGAACAAGATGAAATAGTTGTTCCTGCGGGAAAAAAAATAGTTAATGTTTCAGATCTTCCAGGGATTGGTCCTGCAACTCTTGAGAAGTTGCAGCTCGCCGGCTATTCTGATCTTTTGTCTATTGCTGTTGCCACTCCCGGCGAATTGGTTGGTTCTACTGAGATGTCTGAGCAGACTGCCAAAAAGGTTATTGCTGTTGCCCGCAGTAATCTTGATATGGGCTTTATGAGTGGTGATGAAGTTTTGCAGAAGCGTGAGCGTATCCAGAAGATTACTACTGGCAGTTCTGAGCTGGACAAGCTTTTTACTGGCGGTATAGAGACTGGCGCTCTGACTGAAGTTTATGGTCAATATGGCAGCGGTAAATCCCAGCTTGCTCACGTTCTCGCTGTCCGGGCGCAACTTTTGAATCCTGATGCGTTCGTGGTGTTTATCGATACTGAGGGTACGTTCAGGCCGGAGAGAATTGTCGCTATATCTAAAAGTTTAGGGCTTGATTCTGATACTATTCTTAAGCATATTAAGGTTGCCAGAGCTTTTAATTCTGATCACCAAATTCTTCTCGCAGAAAAAGTTGAAGATTTAATTAAAAAGCAGGGGTTGAACGTCAAGCTTGTTATAGTTGATAGTCTTACGGCTCATTTCAGGGCGGAATTTATTGGTCGCGGCACTCTTGCTGACAGACAGCAGAAGATTAACAAGCATATGCATCTTCTTTCGAAGCTTGGTGATTTGTATAATCTTGCTATTTATGTTACGAATCAGGTTATGGCTAAGCCTGACCAGTTTTTTGGTGATCCAACGGAAAGTATTGGGGGTCACATAGTGGCTCATAACAGCACTTACAGGGTGTACTTTAGAAGGGGTAAAAAGGGTTCTAGAGTTGCAAAAATGGTGGACAGCCCCAACAGCGCGGAAGTGGAAGCCATTTTTAGGATAGAGGAAGACGGAATTAAAGACGTGTAACTCGCAGACAAGTTGATTATATTTGGAAAAGTTTGTTGTGTAGGGAAAATTTGTTAAATTATGGTTGGATGAAATTGAAAAAGGGCAAACAGAAAACTATATCCACCTACCAGGCAAAAGTTCTTTTAATTTGACTTTCTTGTTGCTAGAAACAATTACGTCAGTGTTGTTCCAATTTCTTTTATCAATCAATTCCATCATTTCTCTGCAACGACCACAAGGATACATTACTTTATCTCCACCAAAAGCAACTATCGTTTTTATTCGTGTTTCGTCGCTGTGAGAAATCATATTAGAAATTGCGGAATGTTCAGCACAAAAACCTATTCCACACCATAAATCTAAACTTACTCCTGTGAATATTTTTCCTTTTTTAGTTAGAAGTGCCGAACCTACTTCTTTAACAACACCTCCACTGACTTTTTTAGTTCCAACAAGAACTTTTGCTTTTTCTCTAAGTTCCTTATCCTCTTTTGTTAACTTCATCATAAGTTAATAATCATCTTTATTCTTATAAGGTTTGCCCTTTTTCTGCTGTGTTGCGTAACTCTTTGATGAGATTTACGCTTTAGCGTATTGCCTCATTGTTTCGTAGACCAAAAACTTTCTTTTTGCTTCTCGCAACATATTTCTTAGTTTTGTTGCTCTTATTGTTTCTCCGAACTTTCTTTTGACGCTCGAGAATTTTCCCTCTTTAAGGCACTGAAACTGCTCCTTGAGTTTCTGCGTGATAAAAGCTATGTGGATTTGTTTGTTCATCGTACTATTAAGTCCTCCCTGATTAATCTTTTTATTCGTGCAGGGTTAAACGTCCAAATGATACATCCCTCTTT
>CAYJTR010000070.1:2756-2858 GCA_964373285.1 uncultured Methanosarcinales archaeon | reverse complement strand
TCGCAACAGTACCAGAAACTTCCCTCATGGAATGATCACCGGAATGCTCTATGAGGGGTCACGTCAACAAACTCTATTTTTTCCTTCATACTGCCTCTTTTT
>CAYJTR010000070.1:0-2656 GCA_964373285.1 uncultured Methanosarcinales archaeon | reverse complement strand
TCCTGTTTTTACAACACAAATACTTTTTAACACGGGTTTTCTTCCCTCTACATGAGAAGCATCAATAGAATTATCAATAAGTTCCGCCAACGCCTCCGACAAAGAATACCCAGACTGCCCCAACTTAAGCATAATACTTCTATGAGGGGTCACGTCAACAAACTCTATTTTTTCCTTCATACTGCCTCTTTTTCCATCTCAAACATATTTCTCTTTTTAAATCTCCTGTTTTTACAACACAAATACTTTTTAACACGGGTTTTCTTCCCTCTACATGATTTGGGGAATAACAGGATATCCATGTGCCGGAAAAGGGGAAGTGTCAAACATACTAAAAGAGAGAGGATTTGCCACAATAACATTATCAGACCTTCTAAGAGAAAGACTAAAAATTCTGGGAGTGGAAAGCACTAGGCAAAACTTGATCGACATAGCAAATTTTATGAGGGAAAGGGCGGGCAGCAACATACTAATGAAGATAGCACTGCAAAAAGCTGGAGTGAACAACGTAATAATTGAAGGAATAAGGCACCCTGAAGAAGTTAAAGAGCTAAAAAATTATGGGGGAAAGCTGATATTCATACAAGCGGCTCAAGAAGTGAGATTTGCAAGAATGATCGCGAGAAATAGAGAGAAAGATCCATCAACATGGGACGATTTTCTAAAAGAAGAAAGACAACAGGAAGGAACAGGCAGGGGAAGCGGGCTAAGAATAAAAGACTGCGAAGAAATGGCAGATATAACGATAGAAAACAATGGAACTTTTGAAGAACTAAGAGAGCAAGTGGAAAAAATACTTTTGGCAGAAGCAGGAAAACACCCGGAACAAACAAAACTGCCAAGAATACTCGAAGAGGAATGAAAAAAGGTGCTGTCAGGTTGAGTGTCTTTGAAACAAGTAGTGGTTTTTTCTTTCTCTGCTCCCTCTTTCTCTTTGGGCGCAACTAAACTAATTTTTTTCTTGCCCACGACAATTCTTTGTTCGCGGGCAAAAAAAATCGCCACTCATTACGTTTCGCGCTCGAAAGCAGACAAAAACAAAAGTAAACCTTTCCCACTTAACCTGACACTGCCATGAAAAAGAAAGATTTAAATACAAGTCATACAAGTAATACTTTATGGCGCAAATACAGTTAAGCGTGAAAAACGTTGAGAAGAAAACGTTTCGAGAGTTCAAAGCAAAATCAGTCCAGGAAGGATTAAGCGTTGGGGCCGCGCTCACGTTTGCAATGCAGGAATGGATTCAGCATTCAAAGAAAAAACCAAAAATGAATATACTTGGTTTAAAAGCATGGGACTGGGGGCCGGGCACTGAAAATATTAGTGAGAGCGCAGACAGTGTACTCTATGATGACTAACCATGGCAATACTCATTGACGCAAACATTTTATATGCCTACACAAACGTGAGAGATGCACACCACCAAGAATCAATAACACTCATGAAAAAGATTATTGGGGGGCTGTATGGAATTCCAATTATTACGGATTACCTTTTTGATGAAATAGTAAGTGTTGTATCAAGAAAGAATGACAGAGAAAAAGCAAAGATGCTGGGAGAATATCTCCTCACATCCCAATTTCGCTTTGTACAAATTAATAAAGAACTCTTCAAAAATTCGTGGAATATATTTACAAGTCGTGAACATTTTAGTTTCACTGACTGTACAAACATTGCAGTACTACAAACATTCAAAATAGAGCACATCGCGACATTCGACAAAGAATTCAAAACAGTTAAGGGAATAAAAGTAATAGCTGAATAACAATAAAAATGTTTAAAAAAAAAATGGTTGAGTCGCGCCCAAAAAAAAAGAACGAAGAAAGAAAAAGAAACGCCGGAACTGCTCAATAAGATTCACCGATCAAGCAACCCGCCCGTCCAGATGACTGTTTTTACTATACCAACTCAGCCACTTTTCCAAATTTTAATACTGCAACACCATCAACAATAAACACGTTGAATGATCCAATAGCGCTCTTTGACAAAAAAGGAGAAATATTTCTGTCCCGCAAAACATCAGAACCCTCAATCAAAGGATTAATCGACGGCAGAACAACAAGATTTTTTCTCCGCCATTTTCCTACAAGAAAACACTTGAAAATCTCAGCTCTAACACTATTACGCAAACGTATCGCGGGATGCGCGTGACCAACAATAATATTTTTTATCACTCTTGGAACACTCGAGGGAGCGCTGTCGCCATGAATTACAAGAGTTTCACCAGCAACAAACTCTTTCACAACTGTCAACCCTTTCCTCGCGACGATGGGCATTAGTACAGCATCATGATTGCCCCTGACAAAAACCAGTTTATCACAATGACCACGCAAAAAATCAATAATTTTTGAGACGTCACTCCACTCCTGCCCGGAAATACCGCCAAAATCATGCTTTATATCACCATTAAAAATAATAATTTCTGGAGAAACAATACTCAAAATTTTATTCAGCAAAAAAAACAAATCCTTCAAATGAGACCTTGGAACCAGAACTCCGTGCTTAATCAAATAATCCTCAAATCCAAGATGAAGATCTGACAATACAAGAATTTTTCTCTCAGGAATCCAAACACAAGGACCAACAGCAAAAATTCCGCCAATAAGCTCCATAAAGAAAAAAATGTGACGAGCATATAATAAACTTTTGACTGGAA
>CAYJTR010000069.1:0-3556 GCA_964373285.1 uncultured Methanosarcinales archaeon | reverse complement strand
TACAGAAACTAAATCTTCAGCCGGTTTTTCCTTCATGAATCCCTGCCTTCATCCTGAAAAAGGTATAACGGCAGGTACGCCCTCTTGTAAGAGTTGTAATACTCTATAAGGTTGAAATTTTCTATCAGGTCTTTAAACTCTTCTCTGAGCTTCATCACTATAAATCGTATCCTTGATTTTTCCTGAGCTTCGATATCTATTTCCAGATCCCAGTCTCCGACAGTTTTGTTTATGTTGACTGCCTCCCTAGTCCGCAATAAGTACTCTATTAATTGCGCGTCTCTCTCAGGGCTTACGTTGTGAAGCCTTAGAAACAATCTGAATTTTTGTATTCCTAACTTTTCATTGTCCAAAATGTATTTGCACCCTCTTATTATGTTTCTCTTGGACAGGTTCTTATGAATATTTTTTACAGTTTTCACGTTAAGATTGGTTCTTTTTGATAATTCTGAATATCTCATTTTTGGATCAAAGTACAAAGTTTTTATCAGCGCCATCTCGTTTTGAGAAAAATTTTCCCTCTCCCTGTCGCCGCCAACAATTTTTTCGGTGTTCAACAACTGCAAATGCTCGCTCTTTGTAAGAAACTGTTTTGGGCACACGTAAGTTACAAGGTTTAAAACTATTTTGTAATCGTTAAGCGTGGGAATCAGTCTCGAAAGTTTTTTCAGCTCCTTATTGAATCTTGAAGGGTTTGGAGAAGCGAACTCCGCGGTAAGGTCAAACTCCCCGCCGAATTCGTACAACGACGTGATATAATGATTGTTTGACAATTCTTTAACTATCTTGAGTTTTTCGGTCTCGCTGGCGTACGCACCCTTAAAATAAACTCTGAACAATAATATTCCGAAGTATGAATAATCGTAAAGAGTAAAAGGTTCCCTGAGTATGCCTTCTCTTTCCAGAGCAGTTATGGAATATCTCAACCTTTGAGGAGTTTTTCTGGTATGCTTTGACAACTCCTGCAACTGCATTCTAGCATTTTCTGATACTAAGTATATTAAGTTTGTATCAATTTTTGCCATTTATATAAATATTTTTTTATTAATTAATAAATCTTTGCTATTTTTATGGCTAAAAATAAAAAAATGTCATGGATAAATATAAATACGTGAAACTTCAATATGCAATAACATGGCAGATGTTGATATATTTGGGTGGCTGGTAGAATACCATTGCAGTGTAAACCTTCAAGAGTGCATACCACGCATAGTGAGAGGAAAAATTATAGGGTACAGAGGAACATCCTACGCCCAAGGAGAGGAAAACAAGTTCTACACTGGAACTGTAATAATTGCAAACGGCGACACGCTGGCAGACAGACTTATAGAAGACGGAGTGGTCAAAATCCCGCCAACAAGAAGAGAATTATACGCAAAATTCAGACAGGTAAAAACCCCTCAAGAGTTACGGGAATATTTATTACAGCAACCCGAAGACGGCGCGCAAATATATGATGGAATAAATGAGAGAATCGCCCACGTTAAAACTTTTAATAATTCTCCACCGGGCGTTCCAGAAAGTCTGGAATTGGAAAAATTACTGCCCGAAGATTTCGCGTCCACCGACGGAAGCGTCACCGCGCGTGAAGGCGTTGGCAACAGGACTTATATCGCAATGATTCTCCCCCACGGCTATGACAACACTGAAGGATTCCAAATCAGGCAGTCCGCCTACGGAAATCTGGGAATGGGCAAGGTCACCCATTTTGTTAAAGGCCAAGGATTAAAGCAGGAATTCTGGCTGGAGTACGACGACGAGAAAGGAATAATTGGAGTCCACAGAAAGTACGGAAAAAGCGCTGACGGAAGAATAAAATTAGAGAGCGAAGAAAGAAAAATTGTGAGGCCACTAGCAGAATTAGGAATAGCCGCGTGATTCCCTGAAATCAGCCATAAATATACGTTCCGACAATTATCAACGAATGCAAGAACAGCCAGACGGTATTGGTTATAATAATAGGCCTTGCCCTGTGCAAATATCCATAATATATCCAGCACATCGAAACAAATAAGTACGCAGTCCAAGAAATAATAGAAACTCCTGAAGCGTTCTGCTCAACCCATATTTTCGTTATTTGAGGAATAGTGAAAACTATGCCTATAATGCCGCCAGAGTATATGAGATAGTCCGAAATTAATTGCTTCCTAGAAAATCTTTTTCTCCCAGCACTCTCTTTATGATGATGCCTCGGCGCCAGAGTATCTCTCATGATATCCACTCCTTTTTTAGCCGGCAAAACAGTTTGCCTTTTAAAAAACTATACGTTTTTCCGTTTTTTATATTCGTTAATATTATACACTCACACCGATATACACGACAGTCAGAGGTGATACATATGTGTATGATGAAATGCCACAATTGCTCGAGACACGGCGGAATAATCCTCCTGATTGCAGGATTATTATTCTTGTCAAGAGACCTCGGATTATGGAACTTTTGGAATGTCCAATGGTGGAGCTTGCTTTTGATTCTTGCAGGAATTGCCCATTTAGGAATGAGCAGCTGCAAAGATTGCCAGGAAATGTGCGGCATGAAGCACCCAAAAAAGAAGTAAGCATGCAAAAAAATGTGCAAACTTTTTTTATGCAAAACTTTTTTGGCGCGAGAGCATAAATAAGTGAGAGAATAAATGAATAAGACAAGAAAAACAAAACAACACAAGAATTTCAAAAACAAAAACCAAAAAATCAGAATCTGAGAAAGGACGACAATAACACCAAAGCGTTCAGCGACGACTTTTTCTTTTTTTTCTATTTTTGAATCCTGAGAACGGCTCTGTCCTGAATCTCGCAATGCTCGACTTTTGCCACCAGTTCGCACTATTATCGCTCTTACTATGGTTGACGCTCCCCGTGAGGGACATCCCCCTCGTCAACAAAAATTGTCCGACATAAGGTGCTCACAAAAGGTGGCAAAAGACTTTCAGGACAGAGCCCCTGAAAACAAACATTTCAGGTACAATGCTCATCCAGCACTTCATTAACAAGTGCGTCCGCCCTCGACTGGGTTTTATCCCCCCTAGAAACCGCTTTGTATACAACCCTGACAAATCTTTTCTCCAAAAGTTTCGCCCTATCATAATACTCTCTCAAATGCTTCGCCCTTATCTTATACGTCCCGCCCATTTGTTTTATTACTAATTCAGAATCCATTATTATTGTTGCCACCGTTGCGCCAAATTTTATCGCAACCTCCAACGCTTTTATCAACGCTTTATATTCCGCAACATTGTTTGTAGCCACACCAATAAATTCCTTAAATTCCCCGAGAACAATTCCGTTATCATCACTAACAACAATACCTATAGAGGCAGGACCGGGATTGCCCCTGCTACCGCCATCAGCATTAATTTTGACATTCATAACCAAAACACCGTAAGCCACATTTATAAATATGGATGTTGCTATGGCGCAAACATTGCGCGTAGAAATGGCATCTGTCATCATGCAGTCCACCATGTTCTCCGCACTGCAGGCAGTGAAGTAAACGTCCAAGAAATTTACTCAATAGTCAGTTTGTAAACAAGAACTTCGCCAGCGAAAACAATCTTAAC
>CAYJTR010000068.1:0-3682 GCA_964373285.1 uncultured Methanosarcinales archaeon | reverse complement strand
GTATGTATTAAGTCCGTGTAGCTACCACACATAATTCTTGGAAAATGTTCTTCTCCTGTAGCTTCCAAGTTTGAAGTACTGAGATTACATTATCAATAAACCTCTTTCCTTTCTCGTTACGGTAACATCCCATCATCTTGCGATGCAATACAATGTGCCGCAAGCCACGCTCTGCGTGGTTATTTTCAAGCGGCACATTAGAGTGATATAGCGCAGTAAACCATTCCTCTCCTCCATTTTTCAGGTGCGTGGCTAACTTTCTACCTTGTCTAATGGCATCGAGGCAAGTAATAATATCCAGAAATTCTGTTTTCACTTTGGTTATATCCTCCTCACTCGGAGATTTACCCAATATCGCTTTCATTTGCTCATAGATATTTTTAACACGGGTGTATTGAATCTCAATTTCTTTACTTTTTTCTGCATATTTCTTACATTCCCTCAGCAAATGTGCCCAGCACCGCTGGGACACATATTCATCGTACGCTGCATAGCCGTCCCTCACCAGAATGCCTCTATAATCACCAATAATATTTTGGAGGTACTTTCTTCCTCTTCCTGCGGTAGCAGTCAGAATAGCAATGAATTTGGTAAATATTCCCCATACTTGTTGATTTTTTCCATCTCTTCTCATACCTGTTTCATCTGCATGAAGAAAATTATTTTTGAGCGCTTCCCGAAGATATGCTTCACGTGATTGCTCCAGTTTATCGGCAAACTCGCCGATAATGTGCTGCACTTCAGCAGCACTCAGAGTAGGAGCACCAAGTTGTCGAAAGAAGTCTGCTGTTTTTTGACATGAAAGTGTTAGGTTTTTGAGCATAGTGACAGCACTTCTCAAGCGAGGACCATAAACATCACGGGGACCTGCCGCTTCAATAAGAATGTCGCAACATGGACAAAAATAACGAAACATTTGGTGCTCCGTGACAAGTAGTGGTTTCTCTGGGAAGTCGATAACTCTTTGAGTTCTCATGCCTCGATATTCCAAGTTCTTATGACCTGCCGGACATTCTAAAATGGTGTGCTTTTCAGTGGTGTCGGCAGGAGGAATCTCTATTCCTCCACCTGAACTTCCAGGTGGTTTTCCAGGAAAACGGGCTTTATTCTCATCTCCCGGGGTATTTTTCTTGCGTTGTCTGGAAGGAGGCGTATGAGCATTCTCATACGCTTGGAGCCGAAGCTCTAATGATTCTATTTTCGCCAGAAGAAGATCAAATTCCGGTTTACAATTTTCGCAGATCATTTCTTCAGAAAAGAAGAACAACTATTTTCTTTTTGTGGTACTAGACTAAATACATACTAAAAAGAACGTTGCTTAACCCCGTTTCGGCACATACAACATCTCTCCTCTTGTCAAGAATTCGAAAGAAGCTATACTTTTTTGTCTTATATCCTCAATTACTAAAGTAAATTTGTTTTTTCTAATACCATCAACATAAATCCTATCCTGGGGACAAATAAAATCTAAGCAAACCCCTTCTTCTTTAAACTTTTTATTCAATGGGCTGATATATAACGAGCTAAAATATCCGCTTCTTGGATCCACAACTGTATCTTTCTCTAAAGTTTTTCCTAAAAGATCAGCATACAATGAATTTGAATTTTGGGTTCTAGAACCAGTGATAGTAACCTTTCCCTCATCATCACGTACAATAGTCCTGCATTTATCTCTAGCAATAATCTCCCCTTCAAAAAGTATTAAGCCACCTAAATATCCACTAGAAATAGCTATAAGATTTTCATGTTTAGCTTCTTCACTGTTTTCAGGAACATATCCCATCTCCAACAATTTCTGTTGAACTCTTTCATCCATAAAATATTCACACCTTTTCCAATCTAGCCATCTCTTCTTCTGGTTTAGCTCGTGAAACAATCTGCACATTAAACTCTAGACGGGAAAACATCTCATTCTTCTTCACTTGGCCCAAAAACTTAAGTTGCTCACCAAGTAAATCAGTCTTGATCTCTTCAAAAGCAGACATATTCTCTTTATACACAGCCATCTGCTCTTCTGTCTTTTCTAAGAGATGAGTTGCTTGATTTTTCCAAAGCACGCTTCGAATATTACCGGTTCCGTCATCTACTATAAGGTTCATGACATACGACAAAGATGGTTTCACTGTTCCATGCGTAGCACAGCTAAACACACCCATGGATTCAGTAACTTTTCTATTACACTCCGAACAGACATTAAAAAAACGCGGGTCAAAGACCTGGATTACCGTTCCGACAATTTCAGTACTCCCATCGCCATCACGAAGCTGTTCGATCTTCTTTCGTTCAAATGAAGAACTTTCTCTGACCGAAACGATCTTTTCTCCTTCTGGATTGACTTCGATGCTTCCCTCTTTGCCAAGGTGAACTTCCCGGCCATTATTATTCTCCTTTACATAACCATCCTTCAACAGAAGGATGTCGCCTTCCGCAACTTCCTTCAACAAGTCAACTTGATCATTCCAGAACACTGCTCTGATGGTACCAGTTTCATCGCCAATAATAACGGAACATACCTTGCCGCTGCGGTCTTCTTTGGCAAATTCCCGCACTTCAAACTTGCGCACTACCTTCCCTGCTGTGGTGACGCTGCGCATCCCGGCATAGATCTCTTTGATTTTTAATTTCTTTTGAGATGTTGAGACTATCTCTACACCTAATTCATTAGCGATGATATGTGCTGCGCCTTCCTCGCTGATCAAGCCGGATAACTCATTTATCTTCGCTTTCAACTTTTGATCTAACTCTTCTAGCGTAAGCTTTCCGCTGCTAAGAATTTTCTGTTTGATTTCAGCTAAAGGAACCTTATACATTGCGACCACCCCTAATAGAAGAAAAAAATAAAAATACTTTATAATGATTTATAGGCTGGAGGATATAGCTTTATTGGTACTTTTTAATATCTATCCCTAAATCTCTTGGACCAAATGCTAATGGCAAAAGCTCCTCAATCGTGGCTACAACAATTTTATCCATTTTAGTTGTTGCCATAATCAATTCTAAGTCCCGTTCAGATACCTGTGCAGCTTCATATAACATCTGGCGACAACTGCCGCATGGACCAGTGACTTCCGTAGTATCAAATCCTTCACCGCGCCCAATTATTGCTACTTTCTCAAACACCCTTAGGCCCACAGCATTTGCTCTTACTAAGGCTGCTCGCTCCGCGCAAATGGTTGAACCGTATGCAGCATTTTCAACATTTGAGCCAGTGATTATCTGGCCATCTTGAGACAAAAGAGCAGAACCAACATAAAAATGTGAATAAGGATTATAAGCAGTTTCCAGAGCTTCCCTCGCTTCTTGTAATAACTTTTGTTGAATTTCAGTTAATGAATAGTATTTCGTTGCTTCCATAGAATATCATACAAATATGTTTTTTATAAATATTCTTCTAAGAAATACCTACTTCATCCCAAAATCTAATCCAACCCTATACTCCACTGGCACAAATTTTCCGTTCTCAAAAACAGTATATTTGCCTGGACTTTCTACACAGAAAGCAACTTTTTTCTCCTTTTCAACAAACTGTCCATTTTCACAGCTGCTAAACTTCCAGTACGAAGGTTTCACTTTTTCTAAACAATCCTGAAGATTACTTGCAGCTTTACACTCATTCACTAGTTTCTTCGCTTCATCCTGCAGCAAGAAATATTCATCAAAATCATAATCTAAATTAACTCTA
>CAYJTR010000067.1:0-3884 GCA_964373285.1 uncultured Methanosarcinales archaeon | reverse complement strand
GTGAGTTTTCTTTCACGGATGTAATTCCGGAGTTTTTCTGGCAGGGTGATACGTCTAGGTACTTCTTCATACGCGCTGACGTATGGTCTTGACATATTTTCTGCTCTGAGCATTTTTTCCTTTAACATTTTTTCTTGTTGCGGCGTTTCTGAAAGTTTTTGTGTTTCATTTACTATGTGATATCTTAACGATCCTATGATATCTAAAAGGCGCAGATAGTTTTCATGAACTTCTAGTATTTGCTGGTTATTAATAGATGTTCTTGGCTTTTTTGGGTCGAGAAGTTTTAACCAAGGGCCTTTTGATGATTGTTCGTATATCTGAACGCTCACGTAAAAGTTTCTGGACATTACTACTGAAGGCGAGACGAGTTCTGCAGTGGCTTCAATACTTGCAAGTTGTTCACAACAAATAATATATCTTGTATGTAAATCTTGGAGTGCAAGAATGCTCCAAACAGGGTCAAACTCTTTCTTTTGGTATTGAAAAGAAGAAATTGCTTTTTCGAGTTCTGAAATATTTTGTGAAAGATATCCTGATTTCTTCTCTGCTTTCTTTTTCGCCCATTTGCACTCTTTTGCATGAAACCACTCGTCCAAACTGTCTCCAATTCTTTCTTTGAAACTCTGTATCATCGTTCATGTTCCCATCATCACCAATGCTTGTTCATGAACGAATATTTCAAGTATATTTATGTATGGTATATATTATATATATTAGAAAGTATATTATGTATCATATAAAATGGTTGGAAAATGGCAGGGATTATTGTGAAGAGCCGGATAATGAAGGAAAAGATACCTTGAAAAGAATGAAGAAGGCCGTTCATGGATAGCACAAGACTGCCCGGCAAAAAGCGAACATTTGGACTGAAAATGATGCAATATTCACACAGTTGCCTACGGCAGGACATTCATTACTATCAAAATGAGAAAATAGTAAGTATTTTAATTGATTCCCTATTCAAGAGACTGAAATGTTTCTAAACCCGGAAAAACAGCGAATAATAGCGCAGGATGGCAATGTTTTAGTAATTGCCAATCCCGGAACCGGAAAGACTAGGCTTTTAGCGTACAAGTATGCTGATTTGGTAAAGAAAGGAATTATCCCAGAACAAATACTGTGCTTGACTTTTACAGAGAAAGCCAAAAAAGAGATGGAAGCAAGGATTTTAGAAGTTATCAATAAAGAACAAGTTAAGATTGACATATCAAAATTGAACGTGTACACATTTCACTCATACGCGTTAGACAATATTGAAGACAAAGAAGTATTAGATTCAAATCTGTTAAGGTACGCAATTTTTGAATACCTCAAAAAGAATGAAGTGCTGAATTACGGCGATGAATACCTGATTGAGACAATAGTTCCAAAGATGGAGAATCTGATACGATACCTCAAAAGTTTCGGAATAATGCCTAAAGATATCAATTTACAAGAAGTAAAACTGTTATTAGGGGAGGACAACAAAAATTCCAAAGAAGAAATGGACAAGTTCGCAGAATACTTCGTGAATATATTCAAGCATTATGAAGACATAAAAGACAAGCACGGAGCAGACTATTCAGACCTGCTCATCAAATTCTTGCAGCGGAAAGAAATACCAAAATTCGAGTACGTTCTGGTTGATGAGCTGCAAGATGTAAACGTGATGGAAGCAGACATCGCAATAAAATCTGCCAAGAACATTGTGGCCGTTGGAGACAAAAAACAGGCAATATTTGGATTCCAAGGCGGATCAATCCTGAACTTTGAAAAATTTGGCAATTCCGAACAATTTGTTCTGTCTGAAAACTTTCGAAGCACGAACGAGATACTAACCTATGCTCGTGAATATTTTGTATCAAAAACAAAAGAAGCATCACACAAAGAAGAACTAAAATCATTGAGGAACGCGGAAGGACTAACCGGCGGAAAGCCGGCAATATATAATGTTGAGAAGAAAAAGCTCTATTCTACTGCTTGTGAGCTGGTGAAAGGATTCAAAGGTAAAACTGCAATCATAGCAAGAACCAACTACCAAATAATGAGCATATGCAAAGAATTAGACAGCTACGGAATGAACTATTCAACAACATTCTTTTCCGCATCAACAGACGCCAAAAAACACATAATAAACTTTCTAAAAGGAGTGATAAGCAATGACGTGCAGGAAGTTAAAAATTCGATGTTTACACCGTACTTCCCATGCAAGCTGCAAGACGCTTTTTTGGTAGCCGATAAAAAACACAAAACCATGGACGAATTGCTCAACGATTTAATACCATTCAAAAAATTAAGAGAATCAGTAAAAACGGTAGAAGACGTAAACACGCTGTTCAAAGAAATAATAATACCAATAAGCGTGGCATACGGAAAAGAGTACGTTTCAGCAGCCATAACGATGCAAAACGCGTACTGCGAAGCGCTGACAATACTCACAGACAAAAACAGCTCCTCATTAATGTCATATTTGCAAACTACAGACCTATTAGCACAAGAATCAGACGCCGAGAAAGATATCATTGTTACAACAGTTCACAAATCAAAAGGAAAAGAGTTTGATAATGTAATTTATCTGCCAAGCAAAACAAACGATAACTCAAACTTCCAAGACAAAACAGTAGAAGCAATACTAAAAACAAAAGGGATAACAGCAAAAGAAGAATTAGAAGAAGAAACAATAAGAGTAAACTTTGTAGCGTTCACGCGCGCAAAGAAAAATCTTGTTATACTGACTGATAAAGCACAAGAGTACATAAACACCGCCTCCGAACTAAAAGAGATAGAAGCGCCCCCAGAAGCAATATCAGACTTAAACGAAAGCAAAAAAAGAGCTTATGACTTGTTCGTCAACAAGCAATTTGATGAGGCGAAAGACGCACTTGAGAACAAGAAAGAATGGATGCGAGAATTTGTCAAAAAACACTTCGACAACTTAGACCACATATCCTTCACATCCCTGCCGGAAAGCGCATACCAGTACTTTGTTGACAAGATATTAAGGATTAAAAAGATTAGTTCAGCAACAAATCTTGGATCAGAAGTACATGATGCGGCAGAACGCATACTAAAAGGAGAGGGGTATACAGTTAGTAAGGAAACAGAACCATTCATTGAAAATGTTAAAACCATTATTTCAACAGTGAAGAAAGAATACCCTGAAACCGTCGGCGCCGAATACGACATAAGAATACCGCTAAGAAGCATAGGATTTGATTCAGGCCTACACTTCACAGGAAAAATTGACGCAATATTCAAGAATAAAGAAAAATACTTGATAGTAGACTGGAAAACAGACAAGAAAGAAGACAATTCATCAAAACACAGACAACAACTCGAAGCATACAAGAGAACATACTCACAAGAAAAAAACATACCATTAGAAAACATAAAAGTAGCAATAGGATTCACAGGACTAAGAACAACAATAAATACAGGAAAAGTCAATCTATCATTCGATGACAAACAACCATCCAAGACAGCATACGAAACATTCAGCAAAAAAGTAGAAAAACTATTATCATGGATAAATAATACAACAACATTCTTTAAAGACTTCGAGAAAGAAAAAGTCGATGATAATTTATGGAAAAGCATAGTGGAAGAATGGAGGAAAGAGTGGAAGAACCCCCAAGGCGAGAAAAAAATGGTTAACGATAATCAAACGCCACAAGTCGTGGACAAGAACACAACAGGACGTGATGAATTAAATGAGGAGAAAGCCGTGTCGAGGTGGGCTTTATAAATTTATTAATTAAATAATTCGTTCTCAACCAATTTCGCGTATTTGTTTGCATAGAAGCTGTCAGGTTCATGTTTTGTGGGCCTGACTCTGATCTCAAATTGAGGATTTTCTGTATTGGTACTATCAAAAAAGATTAGTCCTATACCAAATATTAAAC
>CAYJTR010000066.1:0-3898 GCA_964373285.1 uncultured Methanosarcinales archaeon | reverse complement strand
AACAACACATCCAGGAAAGAAAGGAGATAACCAAGAATATTCCTGTCCACGGTTCGAGTAATACAATGGACCTGGCCAGATTCGAACTGGCGACCTGCTCGACGTCAACGAGCCGTCATAGCCACTAGACCACAGGTCCTTGAAATGCCAAAAGTTGCTCGCCCAACCCATTGAATTAAGCCAGTGGGTGCATCAAAAGCAATTTTTGATCAATGTCAAAAACTCGCGCCCGGCCTTAACCCGGCAGTTCTTGACAGGACAGGGTAGTCTGAAAGTGTTTTAAAACTATCTTTTTCCGAACGTGGAAAGCACCTTCGAAATCCCCGACAGGAATCAGCAGGCGCTACGTCCCCGTAAGGGACAACCCCGCGTAACGCGCTCGCACAGATCATTTATCGGATTTCGACATTAGGGCGCTTTCCACGCACCTTTTTCCGAAACCTTTTTATTCTGGGTTCTCGGTTCAATATTATGGCCCCATTAATAGTTGCGTCACTCGGAGGATCTGTGGTAATGCCCGGGACTCCCAATGTAGAATTCTTGAGAGAATTAAGAAGGGAAATGGCGCGGTTTAAAGGCAAAGCAATTTTTGTCATAGGCGGAGGGACAACTGCAAGGTTGTACGCCGGAGCATTATCAAAACTGGACAATTCAAAAACAGATCAAGATTTTGTAGGAATTCAGGCGACACAGCTTAATGCAGAATTAGTGTCCAGAGTTCTGGGAGTTGAAAGAACTGACAAAATTGGAAGGCACAAATTCAGAAAAGTTCTAGTGTCAGGAGGTTTCGAACCGGGACACTCGTCAGATTTTGACACCGTAGAATTCGCGCTGGCTTACGGAGTGAAAAAGGTATTCAATATAACAAATGTTGATTACATATACTCGAAAAAGCCGGGAAGCCCGGGAGCCAGAGCAATAAAAAGTTTAACGTGGAAAGAATTCAGAGCGCTTTTTCCCGGAAGGTGGACTCCGGGAATGAATATACCTTTTGACCCGCCGGCGATAAGATTATGCGAGAAAAAGGACGTAGAAGTGGTGTTTCTGGGCTCCAACGTAAAAAACATGTTTAGAGCGTTCAGAGGAGAAAAATTTGTGGGATCAGTCGTCAAATAGTCCTTTTTAAACAGTCATCGTACTTCTCGTATTGTTTACTGATTAAATCTTTATTCTTCAGAATCAGCCATTCCTGCATGAATCGTAATGGTGATGAAAAATGTACACAAGAAATATTGAAAATGTTGATGTTGGAAATTCATATTCACGCTCCGGGCGCGCTTCAAGAGTCTTAACACGTGCGGTGCTTGGTGGTTCAGGCAGGAGTAAAGACTCTTATGGTTCTGAAACTCCGAAAATTTCGCTTTCGCGCGCGGGAAACTTCGGAAATTACTACGGCCCGGATTTCGAGAGAATAAAAACAGAAGCTTACGAAGCGCTGGAAGAATTAAGAGCGATGGGATTGCTGGAAAACGAAACTGCAACCAGCAGTTATTCCGGTGCAGATGCAAGGGCTCGCATTATTATAGCGGATAATTTGATTGATGATGGCGCAGGAATCGAAAAAGTTGTTGAAGACCTGTCAGCGTGCATGTCAAGACCAAGACTCAAAGAGTTATCAGCATCACTGGGAAGAGACGTAAACCTTGCAATAATACTGCTATCAAGATTATCAAGCTACACAAATCTGAAACCTGCGGACGTATCACACTCTTTAAGAGTTGTTAGAAGAGGCAGAGGCCAAAGAAGCATAATTTATGAAGGCCCATCCAAAGGCTCTGAAAGGTTAATGCTTCAAGTAGTAAACCACGACCTGCCCGACGAAAGATATGTTTTATCACTGAGCGGCTCGGTGAGCGCAGTCCAGGGAATAGGAATGGCTTTCGCAGGATATTTTCTGGGAAACAACTCCAAAGACTTAAAAGAATTAAAGCCGTTCATGAAGAGGGAAAGAGTAGACTTATCATACAGCATACAGGATGGAACTCTAATAGTAAGAGATCCAGACGACGAGGTAATAAAAGCCAGAAGCGAAGTGCCTCTGAAAGTGTTACGCAGAAAGAAAGTTTTTGAACTATTAAGAGGTGTTGCATAATGAAAATAGCCATAGCATACTGGTTGTTAATGCACGCAATGTCAAAAAATGTCATGCTGTTATCAGTAACAGGCTTTGGCGGCTTCGCCTCAGGAATACTAATACACTCATCAGCGCGCATTATCGAAACTCTAAGATCTGTAAAAAAATATTTATCAAGATTAAGAGAAAGACTTTTCGAAATAGTGTTCGCAGAAATCATAGAGTAGCAAAAAAAATAAAAGGAGGTGAAATAATGAAACAAAATCTTGGAAGCATTGACAGAATTCTAAGATTCATTCTTGGAATTTGGATCATACAATTATTACTCCCATCAATATCACAACCACTATTATGGTGGGTAATGATGATAATAGGAGTGATAGCTTTAGTAGAAAGCTTCATAGGATACTGCTGGATACATTCCGCGTTAAAACTAGGTGCGAAATAGCCGGGCAGTTTTTAAAGTGACTCGAGTTTCGGCCAATAATTGCAAGTGAAGATAGTCTTGAATTCTTGGCCGGGACCGAAAAAATTTTACATCAAAATTTTACTGGTTTTCGTACTATTTCTGCCACTAAATGCAACGAAAAGTGCAACAAAGTTTCCCTGCTCGCAACTAACTCCTAAACGCCGAATATCGCTCTAACCCTGGGCTCTTCAAGAAGAGTTTTTACTGTCGCCAAAACCAGAGGGCCTATAATAAACCCGGTAATGCCAAAAATGGCGACTCCGCCGATAGCTCCAAGAATAACAATAACAGGGTGCACGTTGCCCCACTTGCTGATTATTTTGGGCTTCAGAACATTCTCTATGCCGGATATTACGAAAAATCCATAAGTCAAAATGAAAACACCCTGAACAATAGTCCAATTATTATTAGAAACTATGCCTGACAACAAATAAAAAGTTCCCAAAGGGGCCCAAATTATTGTAGCTCCAATCATAGGAATGAGAGCTATGAACGCAATCAAAACGGCCCACAAGAACGGTGATGCTATGCCGAAAAGCAAAAATCCTATGACTGCAGCTATACCCTGAAGAAACGCTATAACCAAAGATCCAAGAATAACCGCGTTAACCACATTTCTCAACTGAGAAATAAAAACTTCTGAAACACTAGAACTTCCGGGAAAAAGATTCTTGAAAGAACTTATAAAATTATCAGACTCCTTAAACGCGTAATACAATACGAAAAATATTATGAACAAGTGCATAATGAACTCTGGAAGCAACAAAACAAAATCGGCAGCAGAACTAATTATGTAATCAGTAATCTTTCCTATAGCGCTCCTAAAATAAAGATTTAGCTGAGGATCCTCAACAATCTTGTCTATACCCCTCGAAGCCAAACAAAAAAAATCATTGGAAGTGCACTGAACCGTAAAAAAGCTGCCAGTAGCAGATATCTGCCTAGTACGCAAATACAAATAACTTGCCTCTGAAGATATCGCGTTAACAGCAAAATATGTCGGGGTTACAATCAAAATCAGCAAGATTACTGAAACTATAAAAGCGGAAGCAGAAGGACTGGTCCTCTTAGCAATCCTAGAATAAAGAGGGTAGAAAAGAAACGCAATTATGAACGCTCCAAGAATAGTGTTTATGAAAGGCCTAACTATCTGAAAAGACAAATAAACAAGCAACGCTATAAGCGCAACCAGAAGTATATTAGCCCTATCACTCTTTTTAATGACCATCTGAAGCTCCAGACAACTTTTACTATATAAATGTCACGATTTTGCGAGCTGATAACATCAAGACAAAGAATCAAAGGGCAGTTTTCCGTTACTTTCTTAATAATTCATCAAGCGGGGAGAATGTTTT
>CAYJTR010000065.1:0-3905 GCA_964373285.1 uncultured Methanosarcinales archaeon | reverse complement strand
AATATGTGTTTGATGAAATAGTGCTCACAAAAGGTGGCAAAAGACTTTCAGGACATAGCTCATCACGACGATACATTTTTAAACATACATTTTCATGAGTGTAAAAAAAGAGGCATACATGAAAAGCAAGCCCCGCAGTAAAAATTTTAAGGACGAGTTAAAAAATTACGAGCCCGACTGGATGTTATTGAGAGAACTGGTCGACTCTTACGGAGTATCAGGCAATGAAGAAGAAGTCAGAAAGCTAATCAAGAAAAAAATAAAACCTCACGTTAACAAAATCGAGAGCGACAAGTACGGAAGTCTGATATGCGAAGAATTCTGCGGAAAGCACAAAGAAAAAATAATGATAGTTGCACACATGGACGAGGTGGGGCTAATAGTAAAACACGTAAGCGATAAAGGGTCAATAAGTTTTGCGCCAATAGGAGGAATAGACCCGCTGGCACTGGTAGGCCACAGAGTACTAATAAGATCAAAAATTCCCGTGAGCGGAGTAATAACGACGGTGTACTTATCAGACGGAGAACAAACATTAGATCTCCCAGTAATGGAAGATTTATACATAGATACAGGATTAAGCACTGAAGAATTAGGATCAGTAGGAGTAAAGCCCGGAGTATTCATAAATTTAAGTCCTAATGAAAGCATAATAAATAATAGAACAATAATAGGCAAAGCACTAGATGACAGGATAGGATGCTTCATACTATTAGAAGTAGCAAGATTATTATCAAAAACGGAAAGCAATGTTATATACGTTTTCTCAACTCAGGAAGAAGTAGGATTGTACGGCGCGGCAACATCATCATACAAAATAAATCCAGACAAAGCAATAGCAGTAGATGTAACCCAAGAAAATTCGAGATCAGAACTATCAACAAAATATTTAGGAAAAGGGCCGACAATAACAGTCAAAGACGCGGCGCTAATAAGCAACGAAACAATAGTGCAAGAATTAGAAGAGACGGCCGAGAAAAACAATATAAATTACCAAATAGACGTTTCAGAATTAGGAACAACAGACGCAACAGCGATAGCAACATCAAGAACAGGAGTGCCAACAGGAGTGTTAGGAGTGGCTGTCCGAAACATTCACAGCACTATGAGCATAGCACACTTAGACGACATAAAAAGCGCGATAAAACTGTTATACTACCTTCTAAGAAAAAAACATGCGGGAAAAAATTAGGAATGTTCACCAACAGAGTTCTTCCCAAAATCCAACATTGCTTTCCTTGCACGCTCAAAATTTTCAACCTCTAAAGCATCTGCTGGACGAGAAAAACGATAACCAAGATTTAAAACAAACATAGGAATTTTACCGCTCTTATACCACAACCCCGTATCGTAATCAACCAATAAATGGTTTACAAAATCTCCGAACATCAATTGAACATTTTTCTGATAAAAAGTGATCCACGAATCATTAACAAAATCGCAACCGGGACAATTTTGCAAAACTTCCTGAGAAGTTACGAGAACAGTCTTGCCATGCAAAAGCTTAAAACAAGGAATAATTTTGGCACATCCAGACTCCACATCAGGAAAATAAGGGAAAGTAATCATTTCGAGAAAAACATTCTTTACAGGAGTACAATACACGCCGGAATCATCAATCAAAATGTCGCAAATAGAAGACGCGGCATTATCAGAAAATATTTTAGTGGCCAGAAGGCCTGCAATATTACACCTAGCATTCAAATCTTTAGACTCATCAGAACAATACTTTTCAAGATCCTGCCTCAAAGAAATATCTGAACTGTTACAATAACCAACAGTTAATTTTTGTTCCGGCCCAACAATATTCAAAGACGAACGAGAGATACTAACAGCTCCGGGAACCAATCCCAAAACGTGCAAAGACCAATAAAGAGACCGCATAACATGCAAGAAAAGAGCGTGTATTAAAAAAATGTTGCAAGATCATACAAAAACTTCTGATTGCTTAGGCATGACATCTGCAATAGCGGCGTCGACAATGGTTTTAAGACCAACATTATTATTAACATTATCAAAAAAAATACCAATTCCCCGCTCCTCCAAAGAACGCTTAAAAAGCTGGCTAATAAACCTTCCAGAAAAATCATCACGACTGCCGGGACGCACCTCATCGCTAGAAATGTTATGGGCATCATAAACACTCAAAAAAGCGTCAGCAATAATGCCACTAGAAGAACCATAAACAAGCAAGTTATAAGCACGAGCCAAAACATAAGCCCTAGAACTACTAGGAATAGGACATGAATGATAAGCAGTGTTGCCACTAGAATCGGCCGATTGCGAAGAAGAACCTAAATCAAGAGCAGAATGCTCAAAATCTAGAGGTGCTTCCAATATCAAGTGGTTATACATTTTTATCACCAGAATCAATTCAAACTATAAACTTGTGATCCAATCGTTCAAAAACGTAATCAAGAATATCAAACAATTCGTCACGTTTATCGGCGAGCTTTACGCGACCGCCGTCATAAACAGGAACGCTTTGAAGGGCGCGATTGACAAGACTTCGCAAGAAATCATCCTGAGGAGTAGTACGAATATTCAGCAAGCTCCTAGAAAATTCTAAAACTCCAAAATTTTCGAGAGCTCTCTCGTACGCCGAAGAAAATTCAAAGGCCTGAGGCGCCGAAAGCATTCCATAATTGTACCAAAGCATTCCGAAACCCTTGGCAACAACGTCCGCACCATTACCAAACCGGGCAATATTCATATGCTCGGAAGCAATGCGAAATTCAAAAGTTTGAGAAACACCAGGAGGAACTTCCACAAACGAATGAGAATCGAGACTAGAATGAGAATCCAGACTATCACTATCGGAACAATTCCAACGAGACACAGCCCCAGAAGAATCCGTTCCGGAAGAATCCAGTGATGCGGCAAAGCCAAGAAAAGGACTGCCAGCATCATAACATAAATTGTTCATCTACACTCACCACGCGAACGCTAAGCGCCCGTTCGGTAAGCAAAAGGAAAGCTTTAAAAGGGTTATGACAGAAATGCGTTAAAAAGCAGTATTTTGACATGTCAGAAATTTTTCTGACACATTTAGGGGTGTTTGAATGAACGTGAACCAAGAAGTGTGGAAAGTATTGAGAACAGACAGCGCACTGCAAAAAGACTTAACGAGAGAAGTAGTAAACATGAGAGCACTAGCAAAATACCTAATAAACAAGTATCACTACAAAGCAAGCCTTGACGCGGTAATATCCGCAATAAGAAGATACCAAACACAAGAAGAATACAAAGAAGAAGACAAAAAATTAGAACACATATTCTCAGAATCAGTAGTATCAACAAAAAATAACATGGCGTGCATAACTCTGTCACTAACGGCCAGGCAAACAATGCAAAAATTAAGCAATGACAAAAACAACAAAAAAATAAAGCTGATAACAGGAACAGAAGTTGTAAAACTATTAATAGACCAACCATACCTAAAAGAAACAATTCAACATTTCACAAAAGAAGAAGTTATGACTAAAGACCAGAACATATCAGAAATAAGAGTGGTAGTGAGCCCCGAAGGAATAAGGACCAAAGGAGTACTGGCAAAAATAGCAACAGAAATAGCGCTGGCAAACATAAACATAAAAGAAATACTTGTATGCCCGCCAGAATTTTTCATATACGTGCACCAAGACGACATAGTGAAAGCGCACGCATCAATAATACAGCTGTGCAAAGATTTCTTAGGGTGAATAAATAACTTTATCCTGAGTCTTGCACTACTTGACTTTTGCCAACGGTTCGCACTTTACAATAATAAGTCAACATTGTATTAAACATTCGGTGGTTTCTCTCAAAAACAAGCGAACATTTATATATCAATTGATATACACTGTTGAGCATGGAAGCTGAGCTTTTAGAAAATCCTTTTGTAAGATCTCCTACTTTAGACACAG
>CAYJTR010000064.1:0-3975 GCA_964373285.1 uncultured Methanosarcinales archaeon | reverse complement strand
TAATGTATATGAATGGCAAGTCTTTTCCGGAATATGTTAAGCGATGACTTTTCAGAGAATATTTCTTTTTAAAAATTCTGATACTTTTTTGAACACTTTTTCGTGCACTTGTTCAGGATTTAGCAGGTGCGCTTCCAGATCTCTTTGCAGTAATTCCTGAACTTTTAGGGCGCTTATTTTTTCACGGATAACTCTTTCCGTCAAAATTTGTACTTCTTCTTCAATTTCTGGTGCCAGACAGTCGACGAATGCCCACTTGTCCGCGCCGTAATAATTTCCCGCGTGGTAATATGCTTTGGACGCGTTGATTAGGTGCATTAAATCCTGCTCGTGCAAATCCTGCTTTTCTTCTCCAAGGTATGCTCTTTCTCCATGCCTTCTCTCGGATTCTTTTTTTCTTAGAACGAATTGCCTGCTTAATACTGGCGGTACTTTCAGGAACACTGTGAAATCCCATCTTGGTATTCCAAACCAGTCGAATTCTATCTTGTCAATTTCTCTGAAGAATTCTTCTCTGGCTGAATCATCGTCTATCTTTCCTCCCTGGTGTCCATAATTTGACTGGATGAACCTGTTGAGGACCCATAGTGTTCCTTTACTCAATTCGGGAATCATTTGTGTATGCGCGAAGTCGAACCTGTCAACGGAGTATAGAATGGATGGTCCAAGAAATCCCAGTGATTTTACGTCGCGGCCGTAAACGCCCGTCAGATATTTGTCTCCGCAGTGGAATGCAGGGTCTCCATGTCTTGGAAAATCTTGGGTTTTAACATTGAATCCCTGACTTTTCAGTTTTGCCATCAACATGCTTGTCTGGGTAGTTTTTCCCGAACCGTCAATTCCTTCTATGACTATTATTTTTCCTTTGTATTCAGGCATGACAAAATTTTTGTGCTGAAGCTATTTAAGTATTTGTCTTTTGCAGGAGTAGCATCTGGAGAAATTTTTGTCGTGTCAAGAACCATCAGGAGATTCTTGATCATGTCAAAAGTTTTATATACTTTCAGTCTTTTGCATGGGTCATGCTTGGCTATGTTATGATAACTTTGGATTCTGCTAAGGAGCAGGAAATTTTTGATACTTTGCGCGACGAGAAGGATATTCGCGAGGTTCACATTCTTTTTGGCGAGTGGGATATGATTGTCAAGATTGAGATTCCTTCGCCCGAGGCGCTGGCCCAGTTCGTTATGGAAAAGATTCGCCCGCTTCCCGGGGTTAAATACACTTCCACAATGATCGTTGCGAAATGATCATC
Source organism: uncultured Methanosarcinales archaeon (assembly GCA_964373285.1). Taxonomy (GTDB): domain Archaea; phylum Nanobdellota; class Nanobdellia; order Woesearchaeales; family ARS49; genus JACQMS01. Next base: position 2,720 of record CAYJTR010000064.1, on the reverse strand, counting down.
AATTTTTTCTGCTGAATTTTTCGTTGTGTCAAAACTCTGTTGTTGGATCTTCATTTCTATTTCTGTACGTGTGTCTTGGCGATATCGTGTAGGATTGCAATAAAATTCCTGTTCTTTCCTTTATTTCCAGTCCTGTAACTTTTACCGTTCCGGGTTCCGTGTGTATTCTTAAAACTTTTCCTATTAATATCCCCGCGTTTTGGAATGGTATCGTAAACCCTCTTGGCTTTCCGTCGATAAAATCTTCTATTGTTACTTCGGTTCTTTGAGTTTGAGCGCCCGTTGTTTGAACTTCTCTGACTATTCCTTCGTAATGGTCTTGAACTATTGTTTCTCCTTGAAACGTGTATAATAAAACTCTGTCAGATCTCGCTCCGTTGACCATTTACCCCCTCCTTTTCGCCTGTAATGAACAAACCTTTAAAAAGATTGCTAATGAACAGGCTCTGTCCTGAAAGTCTTTTGCCACCCTTCGTGAGCACCTTATGTTAAACAATGATTGGTTGACGAGGGGGTTGTCCTTCACGGGGAGCGTCGACCATAGTAAGAACAATATTGGTGCGAACTGGTGGCAAAAGTCGAGCATTGCGAGACTCAGGACAGAGCGTAATGGACAGCTAATGCCTGAAAGCGGATGCATATTTGCATTTGCCGCACGCAACCCGGTATATTGTCTGGAATCAGGATTGCGCTCTTGGTCTTGATGTAGTGCAGTCGGTGAGAAATATCCGGGACGTGTATTGGCGCGAGGGTGCCGGAGTGGCCAAACGGGGAGGACTTAAGATCCTCTGGCTTAGTGCCTTCGCAGGTTCGAACCCTGCCCCTCGCACTTTAATTAATGAATATTTTTTTGTTGTTTAGTTTTTTAAGGGATATACAAAATCGGCTCTGTCCTGAAAGTCTTTTGCCACCTTTTGTGAGCACCTTATGTCGGACAATTTTTGTTGACGAGGGGGATGTCCCTCACGGGGAGCGTCAACCATAGTAAGAGCGATAATAGTGCGAACTGGTGGCAAAAGTCGAGCATTGCGAGATTCAGGACAGAGCCTACAAAATCACACTTCAGTCATTCTTCTTCTTGATGCTTTTTGTCTTGCGTTTTCGAATATTTCTTCCATGCTCAGAGATTCGTATTTTTTTGGAACTCGTACAGGCAATGCTCTTAATCCTTGAACGCGCCTGATTCTATCTTTGTACTCCAGTGACGCTCTGTCTTTTTGCAGGAAATCATCCAATCTTGGCCCGAATCCTACCAAGATATCTCTTTGATTCAGTTTTAATATTTTCTTTTCAAGGCCTCCTGATTTTTGCTCGTCGTAAACTGTGAATAGCAGTCCGAAAAATCCTTCTACCGGCTTCCCATAGACCAGTGTTATTCTTTCTATTTTGGCTCCTGATTTTATCGCGGCGTATAAATGGTCGTAATGCTCGTCCGGGTGGTGCATTGATGACGCTCTTACTCCCGTGCTTACTATTCCTCCCAACAATAGAATGTGTTCTTTGTATTGTGGCATCCCGTGAACTTTTTATTGTTAAGTTTTAAAATATTACTGTTCTGTAATGAATACTTTGCTTGTCTGTTTTTCTATTTCCATTCTTGTCAATTTTCTATTTCTATTGCTTGTCTTTTTTTCTATTCCCATTCTTGTCCGTTTTCTGTTTCTATTTTAACTGTCTTAACAGGGTTTGCACGTCTTGCAGGGCGAATAATATTTTTCTGGATCTTGAATCCTCTGTTCTTGACAATTCCACCGATATTTTTCCCACTCTTGAATCCACAAGTTCTAAAACTGCGGGTATGGCTTCCAGAAATTCTTCTGCAACTTTTCTGCGCCCTGCCTGTTCAAAGCAGTACAATAATTGTCCTTTCGTCATTTTGTCCATAACAGCACCTCTTATGAAATGTTGAAAGCACCCGGTTATTTAAAACTTTTCTCAGAAATGTCAGGAACTAATTCAAAAGCGGGGAATAAAAATCCTGCAAAATCTGCCATGCTTTAAGTATTTTTCAAGCATCTTTTAAGTATTCTTCTTCCAACCTTTTTTTTCTGGCATCAATAGTAAGGTTTTGGATTTTCCAGCCGGCATTTTTTTTCGGGCGTAAAGAGTCGATTAGTGCTTCAAACAACAGGTATGATATTGCCGCGCAGTTTCCCTGAGATTCTTTTATTAGTACCGCCGCGGCCAGATCTGCGTATTCTTCTCCCGCTTCCGCAGTCTTATCTCTTCTTATTCTTGATAATTCATTTCCGAAAATGTTCCTTTTTTCTATTTCTCCTCTTTCGTGCCAGTACACTTGTTCATCATATTTTTGTGCCTGAACTGCGAACCATTGCTCGTCGCTTCCTAAATCTTTTGATTTGATTATCAGCATTGAACTCATAAAACTTATCGCTCTTTTTCTCAGCAGTATCATCCCGCTCGAAGTGTCCGCCCACCCGGCATGCAGGTATGACATTCCCGTCCATGCTTCGTCGTGGACCTCTTGAGTTTGGCGGTCTCTTCTTTTCAGTTTTCCATAAACTATTGCTGTTGGAGGTATTGGCAGCAGAGAATGTTCTCCATTGTTGCTTAATGTTTGAATTTGGGATAATTCTTCCACTCCTTTCCAGAATTCGTCTAGTTTTTTTCCGTCGTGTTCTTCAACGTCCGGGAGCGATCTCATCCTTTCGAGCGCCCGCTCAATTCTTGTTGCTTTATCCAAATCTTCTGGCGTTAAA
>CAYJTR010000063.1:0-4310 GCA_964373285.1 uncultured Methanosarcinales archaeon | reverse complement strand
TGAGTTGCAATGCGACAAAAACAGGGCTTTCCGACGGAACATACTCTTACAAGGAGTACGCTAATGATACTGTGGCAAACATGAACAGAACTGGCACGAGAAATGTTATCATAGATTCTACAGCTCCGAGCACATCATCTTCAGCGGTCATAAATGATAGTTCATCATACACGTTCAACACGCTCACGGGCTCATCATACGTTAATGTTACGTTGTCGTGCTCTGACGGTTCTGGAGTTGGTTGTGATAAAACGATGTATTGCACTGATTCTTCCAACTCTTGTACTCCGGGCACGGCATACACCGTGCCGGTAAAAATATCAACAGAAGGAACGTCATACATACGGTATGCATCGAATGACACGCTTGGAAATGCGGAAACGGCCGTTTCAAAAACTATAAGGATAGACACGACAAAACCATCGCTGTCAATAACGAGCCCGTCAAGCGGGGCAAACATATCTGCAACAGGAATATCAATAGTGGGGACGGCATCAGACACGAATTCTGACGCGGTAAAAATAAATGATACGGGAAGGTTCGGAATAAATCTTGGAACGTACGGAAGCTGGAATTTTACTAACGCGTCAATATCTGAGGGGGCGTACTCTGTAACAATAACTGCGAATGATACTGTGGGGAACGCGCAAACATCTTCAGCGTCTTTTACTATTGATAGGACTAACCCGTCAGTGACGCTCAACTCTCCGGCGGATAATAATGCAACAAATTCACCAGTTATCTTTAATATAACTGCAACGGATACTGGCGGGGCGGGAATAAGAAATGTGACGCTTTACATTGATGGAATAGCCAACACTACGAACAACTCGGGAGTGTCAGGGCAGTACATATTCAACCGGTCGTTGGCAACGGGAATTCACAACTGGTCAATATTGGCGTACGACAATGCGGGTAATTCAAACCAGTCATCAACAAGAACTCTGAACGTGACATCTTCAACATCCATGGCCGTTTCTCAATCTTCAGCATTATCAAATGCCATATCTTGGACAGTTACATCATTGCCTCAAACAAAACTTGGAGCTGATGGTAATAATGCCACTCTGGTCACACAATATAATATTGCGATAAGCGCGACGGGAACAAACGTGGACCTCTTCATGAAAGCGGACGGAGATCTGCTAACACCCGGGGGATCAAGAATGGGGCTTGGAAACCAGACTTTTACGTATAATCTGACAAATTCGTCGGTGCCCGGGACGAGTTATAGAAGCATAACAACAAATTATTCAGACACACTCATAGCATCAAACATGGCGGACGGAACAATAACATACTTAAAATTCTATCTTGACGTGCCATCAGGACAGAATGCTGGAACATATAACAACTCTGTATTCTTCAAAGTGGTAGCAACAGGGGAAACACCTTAAGAACGAAGAAATATGCAAGTCACATTCTTATAACAAAAACTCTCTTAATCTTTTCTCTTCCCATTTCTACGAGCCAGTATAGTAACGTATCCTAATAATAGTGTGAAGAATAGTATTGCAGAAGCCAATAATGCCCACTCTTTCACTCCGTATTTTTTAACTTCTGCTGCTGCCTCGAGCACTGAACGCGGAACTATTCTCACCAATACTCCTCCAACCGCTTCTTTGCCTTCATACGTGACCGTGACAGCAATGATATATTCTTCGGGCGAAACATTTTTTGGAATGGAAACATCCCTAATAATTTGAATTGTTTTGTCTATTGCAACACTCTCGGTCTGTTCAGACAAGACTGCTCCATTCATATCCATGAATTGTATCTTTAATAGAACATCTAACAAGTAAGAATCACCAAGATTTTTTATGGAAATATTTATGGGAATCTTTTCAGCGCCTTGATTGAACTCCCGGGAATCATCTTTTGTCGTTACACTCACATCAAATAATGGCTGTCTTTCCTGTACGTTTATCAGCACTGTAAACTCTTGCACCAGAGAGCCGTCGTCAACTCTTATTTTTGCGCTGTATATCGTCGGACTCATATACTCCTGTGCCACCATTGTAAACGCGATCGTGCGATACTCACCGGGCAATATCGTCACATCAGATTCATCAAAAAATAATATTCCGGGAAGGGATGTTGATACACTGTACAATTTTGGTTTTGAAGCATCATTTCGTATCACAAACTCTCCTCTCACAACAGCTCCCTGCTTGACAACGTAAGGAACCTTTGGTGTATCCAGTATCGTGAAAAATTTTAATACCACACTGGGAAGCCCGCCGCTGATTTGAACAACCGGGGGAACTTGTGTCACTGCGCCTTCCTCAACGCTATACGTCGTAAAATGAGCGACATTAAACGAAAAATTGCCGCCGGAATATGACTCGTTGGTACAAATAGTGGAAGGGCACAAAGAGCCATCCATAAGCAACCGGGGGCTCACAAAAGACAAACCGCTAAAAGTAATGTGCGCGCTCCTGTTAAAATTAGGAAGGCGAACACTGTCAACAGATACGCTCGTGCTCGTCATATTTATGTACGCGGAAAGATTTATGATCTTGTCGCTTGTGTTGCTGTCAGCGCTCATATTAATTATTCCGGGGAAAAAAAGAGCAGAACCGCTCTTGACCAGTGTAACATTAGGAACGGCGCCCAAATCCTGAGTGCCAATCATAGAAAAATTAGTGCCGCCGGAATCAAAACCGCCAAATATTACTACCAACGATGGAGAAATAATTGACGATGACTGAACAGCCAAAGCACCACTCAAAGAAAAAATGTTGAAACCAGCATAAAAAACTATGAAAGAAATAACGAACAATAAGAGCATAAAGAAATAATCAAGAAACGCCCGTCCAGAAAAAAAATTCTGTTTCACCATACTATCACAGTTGTCATGGTCGTGATATTACAACGTTCTCTTCGCCTTTTTTGGAAAGTCTTCTACGACGAAGAGCGTACACAACAATTAATATCGCAATCACGAATAATACTCCGAACACGACAGTCCAATCGCGGCTAAAGGGAGTGCAAGAAACTTTCAATTTCAGCTTTGTACTCACACCGATGCTTGTAGAAGAACCAAAAGCGCCCTGCACCGTTGCATTCTTAACCTCAACAGCAACAACCTCTCCCTCATATGACTTCTCAGGGCCGGAGCATTTTTGAGCGCACAAAAATGGACCAAAAACGCAGTCTTTTTCGTACACGTTTTCAGTCTTGAAGCACAATGTTACGGGGACGGCATCCTGACTGGAAGTATAAGCTTTCACGAGCTTGGGCTCACTAAACGTAGTATCTGTAATAACAGAAGAGAGCTCTGGTCCTAATTCCAAAGCGATGTTAACATCCTCATCCCATGGATTATACACTCCATAGTTAACACAGACGGGCTTGCCCTCCTGAACAATAAGAGTGTTCAAATCCCACTTAATGCCAACACCCTTGCGGGCATCAACAAGAGTTGTGGAAAACAAAGCTATGACTACAAAGAGAACAAACAAAAATCCAATCTTCCTCATATTAACATGACGTGCCAGTTTGAACACCCTCAAAAGTTAAAGTGCTTGTATACGTTCCAGCGGCCTGGCCTGCAGGAACATCGAGAAAAAACCTATACCACGCAGTAGAATTCTGCCCAACGTTCAAAACAGTTTTAGCATATGAAGTACTAATGGCAGTCTCCCCGCCGCCAGTGCCGGGATAGTTGGGATACGTGTTAGAAGTTTGGTTTGATGCATTAAAAGAATTCGTCGCGTTATACGTGTACGTGTAATTGCTTAAAGGAATTTCATCATTCGCGGTAGTATTAAACTTGTCAGACTTAATGCAAAAATCAACGTTTACATTGGAATCAGAAGAAACAGTAATGCCATACATAGAAAGATTGGAACTGTTTAAATTAGCAGAAGCATTCACATTGCTGCTAGGAAGAGTACCAATAGTGCCAAAATCAACGCCCCCGGAAAGATTAGTCGTGGCAGAAATAGAAAGATACGCGCTAATAACCGCGGTAGAAGTGGTAGTAGCAGTTGTAGCCGCGCCTGTAACTCCATAATCTACCAGCATTGTAAGAATGCCCGCGCTACCAACTACCGCGAAAAGACCGAGAAACAGCATGACGGAATACCTGTCCATGTATCACCAAAAACTTTTTTTTATGAAAATTTTTTCATCAACTTTTTTACCAAGAAATATTCCTCGGCTTTATAAAGATATCTAAATTCAGGAGTTTTAAGAAAATTCCAAAAATTGAAAATACCTATTCTTTCACACATATTTTTTTAAATCGTTCTTTAATTCAAAAGGCGTAAAAGCTGGTGTTTTAATGGTTGATTACGATGTTATTA
>CAYJTR010000062.1:0-4430 GCA_964373285.1 uncultured Methanosarcinales archaeon | reverse complement strand
GTGAAAAAATAAGGCTAAAATGAGCTTCGTTTCAAAAACAGCTAAACACGTACATGAATCAGAAAGATTTATAAAGTATAATGTATTATGGAAAATACGAAATAATGACTATTTGTTTCATATAAAATATGAATCACAAAGAAATTATAGCAAATTGGAAGGAGTTTAAAATTCCTGCTTATTTTATTAGGAACCATAATATAAGTTTAAAATCAGATTTTATAATTACAATATCTGGTCCTAGAAGAGCCGGAAAGACATTTGTTTGTTTTCAGATAATTGACGAACTTATTAAAAAGGGTGTTCCAAGAGAAAATATTCTTTATATAAATTTTGAGGATAATAAGCTTATAGGGGCAGATTCTAATGATTTAGAAAAACTTTTAGAAGCCTACTTTGAACTTTATAACCCAGACAAAGATAAAAAAATATATCTATTCTTGGATGAAATACAAACAGTAAAAAATTGGGATTCTTGGGTCAGAAAGATTCAAGATATAAATGAAAAGATAAGGCTTGTTTTAACTGGCTCAAGTTCTAAATTACTAAGCAAAGAAATATCGACAATATTGAGGGGAAGAATACTGAATAAAGAAATATTCCCTCTAAGCTTTAAGGAAATTGTTTTATGGAAGGGATTGAAATATAATCTTAAAACAATTGCTTATAGCAAAGATAAAATTGAAATTAAGAAGCTATTTAATAACTTTATTCAAGATGGAGGTTATCCTGCAGTAACATATCAAAAAGTGAATAGGGAAGAGGTTCTGCAAAGTTATTATGAATCTATGATTTTTAAAGATATAGTTGAAAGATATAAAATAGAGGATGTTAAAAAAATAAAAATGTTGGCTAATCTTCTATTAGAATCAACTTCAAAGGATATTTCTTATAGTAAATTAGCTAATAAACTAAAGTCCATAGGTATGAATACTAGTAAAAACACAGTTATTGAATTTCTGTCTTATTTTGAAGATGCTTATTTATTCTTTCAAAATATAAAATATGAATATTCTCAAGGAAAACAACTTGGCTCGATAAAAAAAGTCTATTTTATAGATAATGGAATGTTAAATAGCGTTAGCTTTAAGTTTTCTGGAGATGTAGGAAAATTGTTGGAAAACTTGATATTTTTAGAGCTAAGAAGAAGAACTAAAAAAATATTTTATAATAGAGATAACTATGAATGCGATTTTATAATTCAAGAAAAAGAAAAAGTTGTTCAAGCAATACAAGTTACAGAAAATCTAGATCCAGATAATGAAAAAAGGGAAGTTGAAGGCATTGTAGAAGCCATGAATAAATTCAGGCTTAAAGAGGGTTTCATAATAACTCTTGATGAAGAAAGGAATATAGAACTAAAAGGAAAGAAGATTCGTGTTTTGCCGGTTTGGAAGTGGTTATTGGAAAATTAAACAAGAGTATCTGCCAACCTGGTAAGCTTCCACCTTCGGGAGGCGGCGATCTCGGTTCAAATCCGAGTACCCTCAAAAGTTATCCATTCCCCACTTGCGGTAGCCATGCGCCATCAACACAAGGAATGCAGCAAAGAACAGCACTGCAGGTTCTCCTTGATTCAGGAGAGGAACAAATCCCTGGGGAAGATGCACAGTGGTATAGGCATAAACCATTTCCAACGCCCCAAGCAGTGCAGCAATTCTCGTGAGTAAACCAACAGTGATCAATGTTCCTACTACAAGTTCAATAAGCCCTGCAACCCAAAAGAAAGTAAACATCGGAGCTGTTTGCCCACCGAATACCCCAAACAGCTTCTGCACTCCATGCAACAGGAGCAACAATCCAATCAGCACGCGAAACACAAAATAGAAATGTCCCCCATATTCCTGTGCGATGCCGCGAAACATCACAGAATCATCTCATCTGCATCTTTTAAGGATTATGGTAAACCATCATATCAAATGCAGGAGCAGAAAAATATCCATTCTTCACAACAACAAAGAATATAAAGAAGCAAGAATAAAGTATAGGCAGAGAAAATAGAAGGAAGTGATCGCTATGTACAAACCATTTCTATCTGTTGCAGTTGCAGGATTCTTAGCGCTTTCAAGTTGCGCCTCGATAAAGAAAGCATTTACCGACGAAAAAGGAGAGAAAAAACCCTCAAGGCCGTTGACGTTGGTGACGGGCAACACCACACACCCCCAGAAAGAGAAGCAGGCTCTTTCATTGGAAGAGTTCTTGGACGTGTTCTACATCTCAACATGCCTTCCTTCACAGAGAACAGAAGAGCAGCTGACAAGAAAGGCAGAGGCGCTCTACAGCTTTATGGGAAGAGAAGAGTTTGAAACCCAACAATATCTTCAAGATCCCATCTTTGAAGCAGCGGAGAATCTTATCAAAGTGAACTTTTTGAGGGGGGATGAAAAACCCATACTCTATCTTTCTCTGGAACTGAAACTTCAACAGGGCATAGCGCCATTCTCTCAGGTTGAAGAGGCGAGAGGCATACAGAGGAAGTTCAAAAGAGGAAAGGAAGCCAGCACGACCATCATGGATTTTAAATTGCTGGCATCCCAAGGACCGCAGGTGAAGATTACAGAAACCTATAATCGTGCGACAGGCGGCGGCGTCATGACCCTCACAAAGGAAGACATTCGCATGCTCGAGGACATCGCCGAAAGTTCTCTCTATGTCGTCCAAGGTCTTGGCACGCAGGAAACTGTTCAGAAAGGAAAATGAAGAGGTCATAATACCTCTAAAAATGGAAACTCAGAATGAAAAAGTTGCACAGATTATCCTTCGTGTTGTTGATAGCGTGCAGCTTGGAAAGCATAGGCTTGCAGGTTTTCTCAAAGGCTCCAAATCAAAAGAAATTGCATCAATAGCTCACAAGATTTTTTTTGGTGGGTTGATGTGGCATGATATTCCTACGATTGAAGGATTCATAGAACAGCTTGAAAAAATGGAATTCATAAGAAGAACACAAGTTGATCAGTTTTATTCCTATTATGTCCTGACTCATGCTGGAAGAAAAGCAATGAATGAAAACATTCAGATTCCATTGCAAATCATAAAGAAACACAAGCCAATAACAGTGGGTGAATCAGAGAAAGAAACATTAAATCTCGTTAGGCAAGGAAAAACAATCCATGAAATTGCAAAGACAAGAAACTTAGCAGAATCTACTGTGTATACTCACGCTTACAGATTGATTGTCAATGAGCAGTTAAGCAGTTCTGAAATAGTGTCAAAAGAGGTGTATGGCAAAATTAAGGAAATATGTTCTAAATACGAGAAACAACCTTCTTTGAAAGAAGTGAAAGAACAACTTCCAGCAGAAATTAGCTATGAGCACATACGCTGCGTTGTTGCAGAGTCTTTCAGGAGAAAAAATGCAAATTGACATAAAATGTATGGAATGTTCAAAAATGACAAGATACGTTGAGCTTGGGCAAATCTATTACGATATCGATAATATCTCTGAGAGCGTGGCTGTTAAAGAATCCATTATCTGCCCTAAATGCAAGAAAGATATCAGCCAAGGCAAGTGCTTAGTAAAACAAAATTATTTCCTTATGAGCCTTCTTGTAGCTAATATTTCATTGATTGGAGAAGCAAAGAAAGAGTTTTCTGTTCCTCAACATTTACAAGGGTCAATTCCTCTGAAAAAGCAACAATATCAATCTATTGCCCGTCATTGCAAAGCTATAGTAAAGTTGGTGGAGAAGTTTTAGTGCGAGGCTCAGCAGAAACCCTTACCGGACTTCAGTCCGGAGATTGAATGCGGACTGAGCTGAGTCCGTAAACTATTTCTAGCTCAATATTAAAGAAAAATAGTCAGCCTGATGCTGGCTGACTTGAAAGTACAACATAGTTGGTACTTTCCCATTCTTTAACAACTTTTCGGAGCGTGAGATTATGACCATTTACCAACCTAGTGCACACTGTGTGGGAGAAAGCAACTGGCACCTGCAGTTCACGCCTGGATACAGGCGTCCAATCTTCCGGGACCACATGACCAGAGAGCTGACCATCGCCTACCTGATGGAAGCAACAGAACAGCTTCAGATTCATGTTGGCGCCATCGAATGCGGACCAGACCATGTTCACTTGTTTCTGCAAGAAACAAGAAAGCACAGTGTTGTTGAGGTGGTGCAGAAGCTGAAGGGTTATTCGAGCTACAAGATGAGAAAGCACCACAAATCTCTCTTTAGCCACTGGCTCTATGGAGATAAATTCTGGAGTGCAGGTTACTTCTATCAGACTGTCGGGGCCATCACTGCAGAGAGCGTGAAGGAATACATCACCAAAGGCCAGGCAAAACATTGGATCAAGAAAGAAAAACAAAGAACATTGTTCAATTATTCAGGCTGAATGTCTCGGACGCCTCGGGCTTCAGCCCGAGGTAGTTCACTTTCTTCTTTGTTTTCCTTGTAGTCCTTGATTATTTCATCCAGGATTTTATTTAT
>CAYJTR010000061.1:0-4438 GCA_964373285.1 uncultured Methanosarcinales archaeon | reverse complement strand
ATAGTTCCGGGTAGCAAGTTTTTCTCATCATCGTTATCGCTTCTTCGTATGTTGCTTCTCTGACTCCTGTTTCCGCGATTAACTTTTTTACCTCTTTTGCTTTTTTTGTGTCGAATGTTGCGCACAGTTCTGGGATGTATATTATTGTGTCGTCGTTTCTTTTATGGTAGTGGTTGTGGAATGATATTGTATTTGCTAGGCACGCTTCTAATGCTCCTCCAATAAATATTGATAATTCTGCTGTTCCTACTGTTTCTGCTAGTGTTGATTGTGTTGCGTAAAACTTTTTTAGATTTTTCCATTTTTCTTCATCAACTCCTTCAGGTTTTTCGTCGGGTAGCGGGCAGCCTTTGAGTGTTGTTACCGTTGTGCGAACTCTTTCGTCGAATAGGAATTCGAATGCCGGGTCTGTTTTGAATGCTATGTTTTGAAGAAGGCCTTGAATTGTTTGTTCGTTGGCTGATCTGTAATGGAGTATTCTTCCTCCGGTGTTAAGAACTGTTCTTCCCAGCGCTCCTATATTTTTGTCTCTTTCAGAATGTTCCTCAATTGGTCCAACAACCAGATTTTTGCCGACGAGTTTCCACGTGTATGGGTGAACGATGTGTAATAGTGTGCTCATGAATTTCCACCATCGCCCCTAAATTTTTGTGAGTTGGTAATGATATTATAATATTATATATAAGTTTTTCGTTCGCGCCGCTATACTCTCGTCCTCGCGCTTCCTCCTGTTTTGTATGCTTGCCTGTGTTTTGTTTGGGGTTTTTGTGTTGGTAACTCTTCGTATTTTTCGCTCTCGTCGTAGCCGCACTTTTCGCATTCTGAAAGTTTTACTCCTTCATAATCGTATTCTGTCATTTTCTTTCCGCATTTTGGGCATTTTTTCATTTCATCATTTTCGGCACTTCCAGCGCTATTCCTCCGGTTATTAGTGTTACTCCTCCTATGAGTAGTCTTATTGTTGGTATTTCTCCGAACGCTCCGTACGCTATTAGTACTGCTCCTAGTGGTATTATTATTGTCTGGAGTATTATTGTTGTTCCTGCTGTTTCTTCCCGCAGTATTAGTGTTGTTGCTATGTAGCTTATTGCCGTGCTTATTATTCCTAGTGTTAGTATCCATGGCAGCGCGCTTATTATTCCCGCGCTTCCGAAGTATAGTAGTGGGACGCTGAATATTGTTGCGAACGTGAAATACCAGAAGTTTGCTCCCGCTCCTGTTATTGCTTCTTTTTTTAGTAGTGTGAACATTATCCCGAATGTTGTTCCTGATAATAGTGCTAGTATGTTTCCTGTAATGTTCGCGTTTTGTATAGGGTTCATTATTACTATTCCTGTTAGTGTCAGCATTAGCGCTATTAGTTTTGCCTGTGTTACTTTTTCTTTGAGGTACATTGTTGATAATAATACTACGACTGCCGGGCTTATGCTTGCTAGTAGGTAGACGTTTGCTATTGGCGCTATCGTGTTGGCTATGTTGAACATTGTGAGGTTTAGCGCTATTAGAAATCCTATTATCGCGTACATTTTCAGATTTTTTGTTTCCGGCCTGAATGTTTTTTTGTCTATGAATGGCAGTATTATTGCCAGTGCTATTGCCGCTGTTAGGAATCTGTAAAAATTTATTGTGAACATGTTGGCTGTTGTCGCCGCTTCTCTTACTATGTATCCTATGAATGATATCGGTATGCTTGCTGTTATGAACAGCAGTGCGTATTTTAGCTTATTCATGAATCCTCTTTTTTTGTTGTTGTGCTTTCCGCTGTCTTCTCTCGTAAGATTTATAAGCTTTCCTCTTGCTCGTACCTGCATTAAGAGGTTGATTGTTTTGCCTAAAAGCATTGAGTCTTTGCGTTCCAGAATGTCTGAATTGTCTGGGAAGATTGACAGGTTGAAATCTGTTTCTGATACTCTTAGCGAGAGTATCCAGCTTCTTGATTCTGCTATTAGTAATTCTTCAGGCAGGATTGTTCGTGTTGGCGCGTGGCTTGGCTTTTTCGGCGGTACTAGGATGACTGTTGATTCTGCTAAGGAGCATTTGAGAAAGATGAGGTCTGATCGTGCTCGTGTTCACTTGGAAATTTCTGGTCTTGAGCGTGAATTGCTGGTTCTTAACAGGGATGTTGAGAGTGCTGAAAAGATTAGTTCTTACAGTAATTCTGGCAATAGGAGGCCTTCTGGCAGGAGTGTTGCCTGATTTTTCTGCTCTGATGCAATGCTTCTTTATGCCTTATTGTGAGCTTTTTTTTGTCACTTGATTGTTGTTGACTGCTGATTTTTCGCAAGATTTATATTCTTGTATATTATCGTTCAACAAGCATTTTTTGGTGAGGTGTTTTTTATGGTTTATGGTTATGGCATGATGGGCGGTGGAATGATGGGTTATACTGGCGGTCTTTTCGGCTTTTTTGCATGGCTTCTCCTTTTGGGGCTTGTATTGCTTGTGTGGCTTCACGTTTTCAGGTTGTGGAGTTGCCGCAAGAGCAGGAAATAGTGAATTTTTTTGAGGTGGATTGATGGTTGTTAGGAATGTTCCTTTGCGTGGCTCTGTTGCAGAGCCTCCGGTTCCGGTGGTAGAGTTTTCTTCCCTTATTTCTTCCATCAGGGATTCTTTTTCTGAGCGTTTTAATCTTCCTTTGATTGTTGATTATGTTAACTCTGTTTCTACTGATACCGCAAAAATATTTTTTCTTAATGATATGAACGAGCAGGTTCCTGTTTTGGAAGTTTCGAAATTTAACAACAGGGTTATAGCTTATTATTCGTCAAAAAGGTTTAAGACTGATGACTTCTCACTGTTAAGGTTGTTGATTAATAATTCTGGTTTTGTCTGCGCCGGCTTGCAGCCTTTGAGATGATTTGAATAGTGATTGTCGGTACAGTCATTAGGCACCTTTGGAACAGGTGGCGGGTTTTTGTTATCATTCACGTGTCGACTTTTTTATTCTTTTATCAAAAAACTTCTTTATTATTATCGCGGGCATAATGATACTTCCGATAATTGATAATATATTTACAATTATTGAACGTTTTCTTTTGATACGTTTTTGTATCCATAACTTTACTATCTTCCTATTATTTTTATTTTCGTGAATGGTGTACGGTATAGAAATAATTATGAATCCTATAACTCCTATCAATAACGAGATATCTGCTATGTTTGTTATTACTGGCCGTATTGGATTCATTATCACTATAAAATCAATTATTTCGCCTCGAAACCATGATTCCAGAGCATGGCTCGTCAGCCCGCCAGTAATAAGCCCAAAGAACACCATTGATATAACATCATGCTTTTTTAGTCTTTTTGCTTCATGTTTTATAATGAACAATAGTATGATGATCATACCTATTGTTATTATCCCTCCTTCTGATAGTGCAATATTTGATAATAGTCCATAATTATAATATGTTTCTATTCTTAAGTAATCGTTGATTTGTATTGCTGGAGAGTTTTGAACATAAAGTTTTGTTGTTTGATCAATGAACAGTACGAAGACAGCTATGAATATACACAATAGTAATGCGTTTGTTTTTTTCATGGCATGATGGCAAAATAATAAGGCCTTCTCTCAGGAGAATCATAAACAAAACTTTGTAGAGACAAGTACAGGGCATTTTTCGTCGTCCAAACATTTGTCTCAATTGCTGGCTTAGAAGAAAACAATTTTATAAACCCAGTAGAGTCAAAATCTTCAATCATTGTACCAGTAATATTATGATATATCAAGTAAGGATACCCAGTTCTGTCAAAATGCTTATCTATACGAACACTATTTCCTGAAGCATAATCTACTACTGCATTAGGAAAAATTGTATACCCAGTACCTGACTCATAACGAGTAATCTCTGTTGACGTATTATGTTGAGAAGATGAAACTTCAGGAACATCTTTGAAGTTGTTAATGCACAAGTCATACTTTTTTACAATTTCTTGCGACTGTTCAATATTTACTTCTTCCAATGATTTAGTAAGTTTCATTCCTGCAAAGTACAGAACGCTGATATTATATGTAGAGTCAGGATTTCTTAGTGGTACACTTCCGTGGCGAGCAAGAGAATTTTCAACTTGTTTAACTGAATCAAAGGCACAAGAATAACTCGCGCTTCTCGCCTGATCATTGTTTAAAAATGCGATATTTGTACTTTTTGCATATGCAGACAAACCAATAACAACCCCTATAATAATCAATCCTAAAATCATGTATTCTGTTATTGCACCTTTCTTTCTCCCAATAAGTAATAATGCTGGAAGTATAAACGGCGCAACAACCAAAGATTCAGGGAATGTTACAGGACTTCCGGGCTTGTGAAGTATTGTTTTCATATTTGGCCGCTTGACTGCTTGAAGAGCACCATCCTCATAAATCATAGATATTTCTCCATCAATAATGGTAAAATTCTGCGTTGCAGAAATACTATCCATAAGATTCGTTTTA
>CAYJTR010000060.1:0-4776 GCA_964373285.1 uncultured Methanosarcinales archaeon | reverse complement strand
GGAACTGCATTACCAACGCTTTAGCGAGTCTTCTCTGGCATATATTTCGCGTTTCATATTTTGGATATCAATTATATATTTAAATCAGTGATGTGCTCCTCTGCGTAAAAAAGGGGTTTCGTGCATGAAAATTTCGGAGTATACTTTTGAACAGCTTAATAATCATATTTGGACTCCTGATATGTGTTTGAGCAGGGGTAATATTGGTGTTTACGTAGTTATTGACGGCAACAATTCTTCTGGTAAGAGTGAAACTTTTGAGCATTTGCGAAAGTGTTATTCTGGTCGTTTGAGTAATCTTTTGCACCCCGGTGAAGTTTTGAAGTTTCTTCCCGAGCCTGTTAAGGCTAGGTCTTCAGAGATTGAGAATTGGTACAAGAGTCTCGGCCCCACTGGCGATCGTATGAAGAAGAGTGATGTTAATTTTGAGCGTATGGCTTTGCAGTGGCGTATGGAACAGCAGGAGTCTGAGCTTTTCGCAAATTCTGGAATTTTTATTGGTGAGAGGCATCCTAGTGCTGGTATGGGTTATTATCTTAAGGCGTTGCACTCTTTGGGTAAGGTTAGTAATGCTGAGTATCATGATTATCTTGCCGGGGCGTATAATCTTTTGGTCAGGATGGCGTGGCCTCAATTTTTCGTTGGTATTCATACAAAGCCTAAATTGTGCAAGCATAGGGCGGACGCTGACCCTGACAGGAAGGATTTTGAGAAGGAATTTATGACTGTTGAATATCTTTCTTCTCTTCATAGGGAGATACTGGAGTATTGGACTAAGAGGCTTGAAGAGTTTTGCGGTCTTGCAGGTGTTGATGAGCCTGAGCTTTTGATTCATAATGCCACTCCTTCTTCCCGTGTTGATACCCGGTTGAGGGATAGACTTGCTGACGATTTGATTACTAGGATTGAGCATCTTGTTCTTAATCAGAGAAAAATTATTGCTGCCTGCAAGAATCCTTCACTTAATTCTTCCGTTGCTGGTGTTGCCAATGGTTCAGGGGTGAAATCTTGATTCTTGACGCGCAGGATTCTACCGTTTTGGATCATCGTTTTCTCGCCAGAGTTTTTAGGCCTCCACTTAATGCCACTCTTGATGGCACTTCTCATTACTCTACCGCTCTTCATAACTGGCTTGGCGTTCTCAGGAATGGCGGGGATCTTGCTGATACTATTCGTTTTGAGGAGCGCGCGCTTAGAGAGCTCGTCGGTGATAGAAAGGTGCGTCTGGAAATTTTGGCTCTTCTCGGTTCTGGAAAGACCACATTAATGTATTTTTTGCGCCAGTCAACTGATGGCTCCTGCATTCCTGAGCTTCCTGATAATGATGATATTCTTCCTCATATCAGTGATAGTGCTGATGATGTTTTCAAAGAATTGCACTCGGAGTTGAAGTCTTCCCGCGCCGCTGTTCCTCCGTTGTTAAAACTTCTTTACGACCCTGTTACCCGGATGTTTGCGGCTTCTACCATTCAGGCCGTTTACTTTTTGGTTCGCGAGTATTCCAAAAAAATTTTTGAGGAGTGCATCTCTAGGGGTTTGTGCATTCATGATGGCACTTCTGCTTCTGAAAGGTTTAATTTTGCTGAAGCTTTTCATAGTGTTTCCCTGCCTGACGGCTCTAAGCTTATTGACGATAACGGCATGAGAATTATTCATGACAGGTTTGTAGAAGTTTTTGGCGCAACTCCTGACAGACAGCCTCACGCCATTATTAATTATTCTGCCTCTCCGGGTGTCGCTTTTGGTGGTGTTCAGAATCGTGATCGCCCTGTTGAGCGTTCCAAGGGCAGTTCTGGTGTTGATCGTGAATATCTGGAATTTTTGCGCCCTTTCACTTTTTCAACTCCTCAAAAGCTGAGGGATTGGGGTTATCGTGGCTCCATCATTGATATTAATCGTGATGAGCTTCACATTCCTCATCGCCCTGAGGATTATGTTGCTGTTTTGAGAACTGTTCGTGCTGGTCTGGAGGGCGTGTTATGAGTCGGGATTATGAATTGTTGAGGGAGTTTCGCAAGTCTGCAAAATTGTTCAAGGTCCAATTTGTTGGAACTCATGGAACTGGCAAGAGTATTCTTGTCAGCATGACCGAGGCCCTTTTGAATAAACATGGTGTTGTTCCTGTAAGGCCTATCAGGGAGTTGTCTCAGAGATTTATTGATTCAGGAATGACTCTTAATGAGAATACTTCTCTTGATGCCCAGATAGCTATCCTTTTTGAACAGGCCGCTGAAGAATTAAAATTTAGGGAGCGTAATTTTCACGTTGTTACTGACAGGTCTCTTATTGATAATTTTGCTTACGCGCTTCTTGCTTTTTCATCGAGGGACGCTTACGGTTCTGTTTTGAGGAGTGCTGGAGAAATTATTGATTTTTATTCCAGTTTCGCTCCCGCTTCCCACATGTTTTTCGTTCCTATGACTAGCGGCGAGCTTGTTGCTGATGGTGTTAGATCTATTAGCGAGCAGTTTCAGAGGGATGCTGATAAAAAAATTCAGGAATTTCTCGAAGCTACAGAAACCCGCCATTACCGTCTTCCCGTAGTTCCTCCCAATCATAGGAATAAGTGGCTGTCTCTTGTCGAGAGAACTTTGTTTCCGGGGCTTCCTGCAGAGAATTATTCTGAACCCGCTCCTGACGAGGAAACTTTGTACGCATACTTTTCGTTGAATCCCGGCATTGATTATGCCCGCAAGTTGAGTGCTGAGTGGCGTGTTGTTGGCGCTGATGAGTTCAGCGAGGAAGAATGTTTATATCTGACTCTTGAAAACAAGGAGTTTGATGATGATATTTTCCATGGCGCTCTTGATGATTTGAAAAAGTTGCTTCCTCCTAATGATGTGTTTGGCCCTGTTGAGAAAACTTGTGCTCCTTATGGAAGCCTGCCTGTATATTTTAGGAAGGATAAATCTAATGAGCATAAATTTTTTATCGGGTATGATAGCCCTGCTCTTGAATGTATAGTTCTTCGCCCTCCTATTTTTAGGCCTTACAGGGTTGGCGCCGAGGAGACTGTTGATGCGGGCGTTGAGGTTCGTTGCGCCAAGACTTTTGAGCTTCTGGAAGATTTGAATGTGTAGATTTTAAAAAAAATTTTAGAAAAAATTAAGCGCTTATGCTCATTAATGCGTCATCGTGTTCTGTTGCTTTTTGTCTGCCTTCTGTCGCGTCTTCGGCTTGCCTCTTTACTTGTTGTAATAGTGAAAATTCCAGCGGTTCTTCTCCTGACAAATAATTTAGCGGTGTTGGAAGATATGCTTGTATAGGCGTACTTTTCAGGTATGCAATTTGTGCGTCGTATCCTTCCCTGCGCACTTTTACAGGTATGCTTGACTCTCTGTGAGCATCTGCTATCTCTATTTCTAATTGTTCTATCACTTTTTGTATTCCTCTATTTATGCTTCCTCTAATCCTTCCGGACTCTGCTATTAGAACCAGATCCCGGGAATTTCCGGACCTTTTTACCACCCATGTTCCTTTTGTTGGAACATACGTTATTCTGACTATTGATGTGCACGTTTCGAATACACATTCTTCTTCTGACGCGTCCTGAAATCTTTTGTGTTGAGGCAATTTCCACGTTCTTCTGCTCCACTGAATGCTTAACTCGTAAAAATCTGTCATCGCATCATACCCCCCTTCAGAGTTTTCTTCAATAGTTGTGTCATCATATTTTCCTTCTTTTTCAGGCGTCATCAGTTTTGAATCTATAGAGTTTCTGAAACTTTTCAAATGCATGAACGGGTCGCAGCACCAGTTGTCTTCAGTGTCCCCTTCCATTATTTGTTGTTCACAAATAAGTCTTCCTTCAACGCCTTTTCCGTCAGGCAATTCATCGCATCCCACGAGCAATGATTTTTTAGGAAATGTTTAAAAAGCTTTGCAATTCCCCGGATCCGGGGCGCTGTTATGAATGAGTGCACTAAAAATTTGTACGAGCGGTGGAGTAAACAGTTCAGGGATTCTTCGGCTCTTCCTTCAGAGGATTTGGAGTTGTATGACAGGATTGTTTCATCCTTTAATTCTTCTGAGGGCGCTTCTTGGGAGCGGGAATCTGATTTGGGGGCTTTAACCGCTCAGGGCAGGCATTATATTCTTACCGGCGAAGTAAAATACCTTATCAACGGCAGACTTTTGAGCGAGAAAAATATTGTTCTTAAAATTCGTGGAGTTCTCAGAAATGGGAATGGCAGTGTTAGTGATGATGACAGGAGAACTCTTATTATGATGTTAAAAATTGTTGAGAGGCACGACCCATTATTAAGGAGGGATACTAAAAGGATTGAGAAGATTCTGAGTAGGTGAACGGCAAAAACTATCATGTGGTAGCATTAGGGTACGGTCAATTTTGGCGTCTTTGAACTGTGTAACTTTTTCCTTTCTTCATTTTCCTTCTCCTATTCTTTCCGGGCGCAATTCAACTTTTTTTTCTTGCCCACTTCGATAGTTCTAACAGAAATTTTTTTGCCTACGACGTGGACGTACCACGCACGCGACCACGATTGTAGAAGTCACTGCCGGCGCTCACGTCGTCGATGCTGCTGTAGCTACCGCCACCAAGAACACAAGACCGAACATGAACAAATCCTTCATTACCTTTCAACATGTTTTCAAGATTGGTTCTTGAGAAATCATAAGAAAAACCTACTGTTTTTCCTCTCGATCGCAAATAGGAAGCATTCAATTCAGCAACTTCTTGACTACCGAACAATGCAATATTGTAAGGATTTAAAGAGTATTCAGAACCACCAACTTTTTCATCAGTTGATGTTTGTA
>CAYJTR010000059.1:0-4945 GCA_964373285.1 uncultured Methanosarcinales archaeon | reverse complement strand
GTTTGAGCGTTGCTAAACCAAAAAATTACTTAAGACAACGTTTTCATACTTGTTTTAGTGAGGAATTTTCAGGAATTGACACTGAAGGAATTTATAGTAAAGGTAAACCTATTGTTGTTGTGCAACACGGGATAGATGTGCTTCTCCCTGATAGGATTAGAAAAGCTTACAATGAAGGATTAACACAACAAAATGGCGCAAAACTAACCCCTGAAGAGTGGAAGAGAGTATTAACAGCAAAAACCCCAATTTATACGGTTGAAGATGTAAAGAAAGGCAAAGTAAAAAATCCCTTTGGTAATTATAGAGTAGTTCTAAGTTTTGATAACGCGAAAGCTACAAGTTCAGGTTATCAAGATAAAAATACTTTTACTAATAATGATTTAGTTATCGCGAGAGCGGGAACTCTAGAACATTTAGAAAAATATTTTGATAATATTCAAAGTGGAAATACTGTTGGCAACTGGCACAGGTTTGGAGAGATAGACCCTGCACAAGCGCAGGGGCGTGTGCTGTTCGTCAGCAGCAATATCTACGGCCTTATTGGCAACAGCAATCTTGACGACGGCGCTCGTTTTGTTGGGGTAGCGCCGGAGGCGCAGTCGGCAAAAAATTCCCTTAAGGGACGCGCAAAAAAATAGCGAAAAACAAAAAGGTTTTATAATGGTGATACTGAGTATGCTTGTCCCAGCCCGAAAACTTAAACTTTCTCAGAGTTTAAGAATTTGGTGTGGCTTGGAACTACACGCTCTTTCACTACGGCAAGCATGAGAACTTGCTATAAAATACAACCACGACAGAAATGAAGTGGTGGTGAAAAACAAAAGTGGAAGGGCTAAAGCGAGGGGCGTGTTTTTGTTATAACAAAATTCTTAAGCGCCCCTCCTCGTCGCGGATAAGTTTTCTTAAATCCCTCTCGCAGGGAAACAATAAACATTCACCACTAACAGTAAAGTCTTGAACTCCAGTCCTGTCAAACCTCCTTTTTGCCGCTTCATACTTCTTCCACTCAACAAAATGCTCCAGCGAAGAATAATTTTTTACGAGCTCCTCGTAATTTGCGAAAGGAACAATTATATCATTCTTTCTTGGAAAGCCGACAAAAGGCTGCTTCCTGACATTGTGAGCTATGCCGGGAAGCGTGTGCTCGAAAAGTTCGCCGGTCTCAAACTTCACAGGCAAAAAATCAGGGGAGATATCAGCGAGATCTATGGTTATCAGCATGCTATACAAAATTCCGCTTTTAGAATTTATTGTTGATGAAACATCCGCAGTGGTGGCGTCAAAAACACAATCAATGCTTATCAAATCCCTGTAAAGATTGTAAACGCTCAAACCTCTGGAAACAGCCAGCGGAGGGTGGTACGTATCATGATTTCTGAACAAAACCCAACCATTCTTCAAAACCCCAACCCTGAAAGACATAAAAACTAGAGGTATAGAATTATTAAAAAATGTTTCTAAAAAAAAACGGCTCTGCCCCCGAATCTCGCAATGCCCGGCTTTTCGGACAGGACCCAAAAAAGTCAGATTCTTGCGGAAGGCCTTCTGGGAACGTGAACTTCAATATCTGAAAGAATATCAACAAGTCTGGTTGCGTGCTCTGAAGAGAAACCTTGCATCTTAAGAAAAACTTCAGCAATCCTCCTGCCATTATGATCGGCCCGCAAAAACATGTCAGTCAAGTCATACCATTCATCAGGAGAAAAATCAATGCTGTCACAACCATTACTGGTTATGGACGCGGAATCCACAAAAACAATATTAGAACCACACCCATTAGTGTAACACTCAACATACAAGTGAGGCCGGTCCAGCTTGGGATCCCTATCAAAAACATATTCAGACTTATTCTCCAAATCATAAATATACACAAACGTTCTAGTCCGATCCGAAACTTTCTGCTCCAATAAATTCTCAGCCGTAAAAATCACTCTCCTTTCAGAAGAATTCACAAACAAACGCGTTTATATATCTTGCGAATGACTATTTCTTAAAACAATACTTTGTATTTATTAAAAACGAGCGGGTTTAATACCCCGGACTTTAGTCCGCTCGTTTTTAATTCCAAAAACCCGCGGTCAGGCGAGTGGATAGCTCCGAGCAGCGGGTTTTTGTTATTAATAAGCTAACCCTGCCAGGTTTTTTCCTTCCGCCGTAGCTCGCAAAAGCGCTCCACGACAGGCACGTTTCTGTTCGCGGCATGTTAATCAATGAGTGCGTGAACTATCGCACTGTCCCCTCCTTTTATTTCTGCCGCTAAATAATACGCTTTCCTTAATTCAGCATATTCCCGCCCCCTTGCAGAATTTTCCGGGAGCACTGATTCTATAAATTCAATGTGTAATCCTACTTGCTCAAGCAACGGCCTTCCATCCGTTGCTTTAAACACACCAATTACTTTGTCAACAAGCGTTTCGTCCGATGACTTTGCATCCATAAACGAATGTTCAAAATAGTGCCTTTTAATAACTTTCTTTTTTCAAAACCCGCCAGTTATCTTTTTCTCTTTCTGCTCTTCACATATCGCTTTCAAGAATTTTTCTTGAGTCATCACGTGAAGTTTTCCGTCGCGGGTTCTTATAGTCAGATGCTTTGATTCCTGCTCTTTTTCTCCTATAACTATTGCGTAGTTAACCTTGTCAAGCTGTGCTTCCCTTATTTTTTTGCTTACCCCTTCAGACCTCTCATCAACATGAATCCTGAATCCGGATTCTTTGAATTTTTTTGCTATCGTGTGAGCGTACTCATTGAACTTGTCGCTTACAGGAACAATTCTTATTTGTTCAGGGCTCAGCCACAACGGGAAATTTCCTGCATAGTGTTCTATAATAAACGCAGTGAACCGTTCATGAGTGCTTAATGGAGCCCTATGAATTACGAACACATTATTGTTTTGCTCCCCGCTCTTATCGGTGTATTCAAGCTTAAACCTTTTTTTTGCGGCGAAATCAAGCTGTACAGTTGACATTGTTTCTTCCCTGCCGGTGACGGCCTTGAATTGCACATCTATTTTTGGACCGTAAAAAGCCGCCTCGTCTCTCACCTCGGTGAAAGGTATGCCTAGATCTTTGAGCGTTTCCCGGAGTTGCTCTTCAGCATACAACCAGTTTTCCGGCTCGTCAATATACTTGCTCTTATTCTCCGGACTCCATAATGACAATCTAAAATAATAGTTTTCCAAACCAAAAATTTTGTAATATTTTTTTATCATTTCCAGACAAGACTGCACTTCCTGCTTTATCTGTTCCTTAGTGCAATAAATGTGCGCATCATTCATGCTAAGCATTCTCACGCGAAGAAGCCCCGACAAAACTCCGGAGAGCTCATTGCGATACACCGTTCCGTATTCCGCTATTCGGAAAGGCAGTTCCCTATAACTTCTTTTTTTGTGATTGTAGATAACATGGTGCAGCGGACAATTCATCGCTTTCAACCTATACTTTCCATCATCCATCTCAATCGACGGGTACATGCTTTCTGCATAGTGAGGCAAGTGCCCTGACTGCACAAAAAGTTCCTCTTTTGCCAAGTGAGGAGTGCTTACCCGCACATATCCCGCCTTTTCTTCAGTCTCAATAGCATAATTCTCTATCTGTTTTTTGATTATTTCCCCCTTAGGCAGCCACAATGGCAACCCCCTGCCTACGGATTCTGATATCATGTAAAGATCCAACTGCTCGCCTATCCTTTTGTGATCTCTCCTTGCGGCCTCTTCCTGCTGTTTCAAATACTCTTCCAGCTCTTTTTTTGTAGGAAAACTAACGCCGTATATTCTTGTAAGCTGTTTGTTTTTCGCGACACCCCTCCAGTAAGCGCCCGCCAATTTTGTGAGTTTTATCGCTTTGATTATTTTGGTGTTTGGCGCGTGCGGCCCCCTGCACAAATCAATAAATTCCTTGCCCATCGAGTACGCGGTGAGTTTTTGTCCTTCTGCCTGAAATTCTGAAGCCATTTCTATCTTATACTTGTTTTTTGAAAATAATTTTTTTACTTCTTCAAGAGTCAGCTCTTTTCTTTCGTATGTCAGTCCCTGCTGCGCTATTTCCTCCATTTTCTTCTCTATTTTTGGAAGATCATCCTGCTTAATATCCAAATCATCAAAATCATAGTAGAATCCTTCGTCAACGGGCGGCCCTATAGTGTTCTTTGCTTCAGGATACAATTGCTGAATAGCGTACGCTAATATGTGCGCAGTGGTGTGCCTGAACACTTCCACCCCTTCCTTATCCTTAAAAGTGATAATTCTTATTGTTGAATCCTGTTCTATCTTCCTGTCAAGATCCCAAAGATTTCCATTAACCTGAATCGCGAGCGCATCCTCTGCAAGCGCTCTCCCAACGCTTTTCGCTATTGCCGCGCCGGTAACTCCCTTAACAAATTCCTTGGTTTTGCCGTCAGGAAAAGTTATCACAACTTTTGTCATGAAAGAAAGAGCATAGAGCGGGATATTTAAGTGTTGCGAAATGGCAGAATGTTGTATAGCGTAGTGACATATGTCCCCGGTTAGAACAACCTTGCGAAATCGTTGTATCTTTCTGCGGGCGTCTGCCCGTTCAGACTGCTGTGCGGTCTGAAGTGGTTGTATCTCATTCTGAAAACTTTCAAATCTTGATTGCAGTATTGCATTTCTTGATTCATTGTTTTGAACAATCTTTCTACTTTTTCGTTTGTTGTTGGACTGTGAATTTTTGTTCTGATATGTTTTATTAAAAACGAGCGGGTTTAACACCCCGGACTTTGGTCCGCTCGTTTTTAATTCCAAAAACCCGCGGTCGGGCGAGGAGCGTAATACCACGGGCTTCAGCCCGTGGATAGCTCCGAGCAGCGGGTTTTTGTTATTCAGAAAGCATTTGATCAATTGTGGCATCATGGTTTGATCACCAATGATGCACTGTGGCGGAAAGCGGGAGCTAAAACCTCCCAACATCCCCACAGAACCATA
>CAYJTR010000058.1:0-5063 GCA_964373285.1 uncultured Methanosarcinales archaeon | reverse complement strand
TGGCGAACAAAAGTTTATAAACACTCCAAAGCTACTTTTTACGGGAGTTTTATGACGACAATAGTGCCAAGAATAATAGAGGAAGAACTGAAAAATTCATACTTATTATACTCCCTATCAGTAATAGTTGGCAGAGCCCTGCCGGACGTAAGAGACGGGCTGAAACCAGTCCATAGAAGAATATTGTACTCGATGAATGAGCTTGGATTATCGCACAACAAACCATACAAAAAGTGTGCAAGGATCGTGGGAGATTCTTTGGGAAAATACCACCCTCACGGAGATGTAGCAGTCTACGACGCGCTGGTAAGACTGGCACAAAATTTCTCGATGAGATACCCATTAGTCGAAGGCCAAGGAAATTTTGGAAATGTTGACGGGGATAGTGCTGCAAGCATGAGGTACACAGAAGCACGACTGCAAAAAATATCAGAAGAATTATTATCAGACCTCGACAAGGAAACAGTGGACTACACCCCGAATTTTGACAGCTCTCTAACAGAACCAAAAGTTTTGCCGTCAATAATACCAAACCTGCTGATTAATGGAAGCAACGGAATAGCAGTAGGAATGGCAACAAACATACCGCCCCACAACATCAAGGAAGCGTGCAACGCGCTGATACAATTAATAAAAAAACCGGAGTGCACGAGTGAAGAAATAATGACTCAAATAACGGGCCCGGACTTTCCGACGGGAGGAATAATATGCGGAAATCGAGGAATAAAAGAAGCATACGAAACAGGCAGGGGAAAAATAATCGTAAGAGCAAAAATAAAAATAGAGGAAAACAAGAAAAAACAATCAATAATAATAACAGAAATACCATTCCTAGTAAACAAGTCGCAACTGGTAGAATCAATAGCAGAGCTGGTCCAAGAAAAAAAGATAACAGGAATATCAGACATAAGGGATGAAAGCGACAGGGACGGAATAAGAGTTGTACTAGAACTGAAAAGCGAGGCAAACAGCGACGTTGTAACAAACCAGTTATTCAAGCATACAAGACTCCAAGATTCGGTAAGCATAATAATGCTCGCAATAGTCGACGGACAGCCAAAAATACTGCCTCTGAAAGAAATACTGAAAGAATTTCTAAAACACAGAATAACGGTAGTGAGAAGAAGAACAGAGTACGAGCTAAAAATTGCGAGGGAGAGAGCGCACATAGTAGAAGGACTGCTAAAAGCGCTGGAAAATATTGACGGAGTTGTAGAACTAATAAAAAAATCAGAAAATCCAAAAATTGCGCAACAAGGACTGCAGGAAAAATATTCTTTGACAGAAATACAATCAACAGCCATACTAGACATGAAGCTTCAGAGATTAACAGGATTAGAACAAAACAAGCTCCGGGAAGAGCGCTCAGAACTATTAAAAAATATTGCGGAATGGGAATCAGTGCTGTCATCAGAACAAAAAGTATTAGAAATAATAACGGGCGAAACTAAAAAAATAATAGAAACTTACGGCGACGAAAGAAAAACGATAATAATACCCGACGATGCAGAAACACTGGAAGAAGAAGATTTAATAAAACCAGAAGAATCAGTAATAACAGTAAGCAGAGAAGGATACGTTAAAAGACTTGGAGTGAACACTTACAGACAACAAAAAAGAGGTGGCAGAGGAGTAGTCGGAGCGGAAGCAAGAGACGGGGACTATCTGGAATCTTTATTCATAGCGAACACACAGGATTCAATATTATGCTTCACAAACCACGGAAAAATACACTGGATGAAAGCATACACAATACCAGAAGCAGGAAGATACGCCAAAGGAACCGCATTAGCAAACCTGCTGCAATTATCAACAGGAGAAAGAGTAACATCATGCCTTGCGGTAACCAATTTTGGGGAAGGATGCTTTGTATTAATGGCTACAAGAAAGGGAATGGTAAAAAAAGTATCATTGTCAGAATTTTCAAACCCCCGAAAAGGGGGAATAGCCGCGATAAATTTGGGAGAAGGCGACGAACTATCAAACGTAGCTCTGACGGACGGAGAAAGAAAAATATTAATGGCGACAAAAGACGGGTGCGCCATACACTTCAGCGAGAAAACGGTAAGGCCTATGGGAAGAACAGCCCAAGGAGTGATAGGAATAAGACTAATAGAAAATGATGAAGTCGTAGGAGCGCTAGTAGATGATGAAAGAAAAGACGTTCTAACAATAACAAGCAACGGATTTGGAAAAAGAACCGGGGTAGAAGAGTACAGAATAACCAACAGAGGAGGAGTCGGAGTAACAAACGTAAAACTAACAGAAAAAAACGGGAGAGTAGTAGCAGTACTGCCGGTAGGAATAGACGATGAAATAATATTAATGTCTAAAGGAGGAGTGGTAGTAAGAATTCCTGTGCAACAAATATCAAAAATAGGAAGAAGCACTCAAGGAGTAAAAGTGATGAAGCTGGAAAAAGGCGACGAGGTAGTAAGCGCGACAGTGGTCAGGGACGAAGAGATGGAAGTATAGACGGCAGGGGGCATGCGCACATTTTGCACAAACTTTGCACAAACCAACAAATAGCTGAACAAGAAGTATTTTATACCACCAACGAACATTTCAACCATATGACTAAATATTACCTGCTGACACTCCCGGGAGGAGAAGAAGAATTACTAAAAGAAGTACAAGAAGCAAAAATTAACGGAAAAATATCAGGCAACGGAATTGTAGAAGCCGAAAGCACCCCAATAGAAATAACCAAGTATGCATACAATTCAAGAATTCTGCTGGGAGTATACAAAGAATTCTCAAAAGAAGAAGTAAAAGGAAAAACATTCTCGATAGAATCAGCAAACAACCACGGACAATTAGAAATAAGAGAAAAAATTATTGAAGAGCTAAAAGAACTTGGAGGAATGCCAGACTACAAAAAACCAGAAATAAAAATATCCATAATAACTATAAACGACCAAATAGTTATAAGCAAAAATGTTTATGAAGATTTAGGAAAAAGAGAATACTACGTGTTCAGGGCAAGGCACGCAATAAGACCCATAACCGCAAACATATTCCTAAAAAAAATATCGCTACCAAAAAAAGGAGTGAGCATATTCCCATTCACAGGCGACGGAATGATGGCTATAGAAGCAGCGCTAATGCTGACAAAACAAAGCGTTCACAAAACAGAAAAAAACAAGTTCGGAGAATACTCGAGCATACTGGAGGATGAAGATAAAAAGGAAGAGGAAACAAAAACAAAGATATATGTATTAGACACGGACTTCAGAGGAGTGAACAACGCCAGAAAAAATGCAATATTGGCAAACGTAGAGAAAAAAATTGATTTTTCAAGAAAAACAGCCGAAGACTTGGACCTAAAATTCGAAGACGAAAGCGCGGATGCAATAATATGCATACCGCCGCAACCGTCAGAGCACAAAGATCCAATACCCCAATGGAACTCACTATTCAAAAGAGGACACCAAGTACTAAAAAAAACAGGGATACTGGGAATACTAATGATGAGAGGTGCCGAAACATTCACAGAAAAAGCGGAACAGAAAGGGTTCAAAAAAGAAAAAGAAATAAAAATAAGGCAAGGACAAGAAATAATAACTGGAATTATTTTTAGAAAAGTTTAGAAAGAAAGAAATATAAACGCGCCAACAAAAAACGCGTTCTTGGTCCCATAGTCTAGCGGTTATGACGTCGCATTCACATTGCGAAGGCCCCCAGTTCAAATCTGGGTGGGACCATCAAAGACAGAAAATTAATCTTGCTGTTGCCCCTTCAAAACTTTCTCGTACTCCCTGCCGACTTCCTGACTGACCAAATTTGACAATTTCTCATGCATTAAAGGAATTATAACGCTTTCATCGCAAATTCTTCTGGTGGAATCATCAACATTAACTCTGTCCTTTCCGTGACGGGAATAAGGATGTATTTTTACAGAATCATTCCCATGCCAAACATCCGATGACTTGCGATGCAATATTTTTCTAACAATCAAAGGCAACAATTTCCTGCTGGAAACAACATCATAAACAACATCGCCCTTCCTAAACCTTCTAGCAACAGATTCGTAAGAAGTACCCTTAAAAGCCAAAACATACCTTTGAGGAATATACTCCTGCTTCTGCAAGGACTCGCACAACTTTTCGACGAGAGTTCTAACAGACGCGGAAAGCCTGTCATAAGAAGCTTCCTTTTCCTCCTGCCTCAAAACCTCATAACGCGCGCGGTCATAAAAATCCCTGACAGCTTCACGAACCCATGAAGCGTGAATCGGCTGTTCTGAAAGCAATGATCTATTAATTTCGTACTGCGATTTTTTTTCAACAAGCAATTTCCACAAAATTTGAGTCATTCCCTGATCAGAATCTCTGGAATAATACATAAAAGGAATTTTTGGAATCCTCCTCCTATCTCTAGGAAGCAAACCGGAAAGGTTTTCCGAAGAAGACTTGCCAGATCCATCATCAATGTCGAGAGCCAAAGCAAGAGCGGAAATGTGAGGGCAAATAATACTAAAGCCATTGGCCTGACCATAAACATAATCCCCACAATCACAAGAGGCATCATAATGACCGAGATGGTTGTCATCCATAACAGTCATAGTTACATGATGAGGAGATGAATTTTTTTGAGAACGAACAAAAGCATCATACATAGCGCCGTAAAGAGCAACACTCTCTATGGCCCTGCCACCAGAAAAAATCCTCGGAGATCTCCTATTCATGGATTCTCTAAAAATTTTTTTAGCATCCCTAAAATTTTGGCCGGTAATCTCAGAATGCCTGCGAATTCTCCTCTCCAAATCGTCGGGAGACTCCAGAAGAGCCAAGCCCAAAGCAAATTTTGTGGGAGACAAAAAAATAGCCCTTCTCCTGCGCCTAACAACAATACCATAATCCCTAGGAAGTATTTCACCAGTAAACATATTAACAGCCCCCAATTATGCACTTATCGTGCACATACGCGCCCGCGAGGATTTGAACCCCGGACCTACTGCTTAGAAGGCAGTCGCTCTATCCAAGCTGAGCTACGGGCGCACGCCTACAACAACTTCAAACAAGCCGTGAATTATCCCACTTTTAAAATCTTCCCCTCCGCAA
>CAYJTR010000057.1:2345-5147 GCA_964373285.1 uncultured Methanosarcinales archaeon | reverse complement strand
GGAAAGAGAGAGGATTTGTCAAAAAGAGCCAAAGAGAATGTAGCAGACATACAGAAAATCATGGAGCAGGCAAAAAAAACATTGGAGGGCGCGCAGCAATTACGAAACGACATTGAAAGAACAAGAAAAGAAATTATGAGAGATATAAACAGGATTAGAGCAAAACTTACAAGTGATGAAATAACGGGCTTAATGACTGCAATTGAAGAAGCGGGAAGACTCGCAAACATCGGACGAACAGAACAAGCAAAAATATTTCTTAACAATGCACTCAAAGTTCTTGGAAAATTGAATTAAGAACATTTAAATAACTCCTCTCATCAAATATAGTTATGCCTCTTTCATTATTTAACAAAATATCAGACGTTCTATGGGAAATACCCAAAACTTACAAGAAAGGAATGAATGTGCCGGCAAGAGTTTACGCTGATGAAGAATTATTAAAAGGAATGGAAGGAGCAGTATTCGACCAGCTGACAAACACCGCATGCCTTCAGGGAATACAAAAATACGCGTTATGCATGGCAGACGGGCACTCAGGATACGGATTCCCAGTCGGGGGAGTTGCTGCATTCGACCCGGAAGAAGGAGGGGTGATATCGCCGGGAGGAGTTGGCTATGACATAAATTGCGGCATGCGCCTAATAAAAACAAACATGACGACGAAACAAGTAATGCCAAGAATCAAAAATATAGTTGATGAATTATTCAAAAAAGTTCCAGCAGGAGTTGGATGCAAAGGATTACTAAAATTATCAGAAAAACAATTCAAGGAAGCACTAATCGGAGGCGCGAGGTGGGCGGTAGAACAAGGATACGGGCGAGATGAAGATTTAGAATTCATAGAAGACAAAGGAACCCTTCAAAATGCGGATACAACAAAAGTTTCACAAACAGCAATAAAAAGAGGGATAAACCAGTTAGGAACATTAGGCTCGGGAAACCACTACCTAGAGGTTCAAATAGTGACAGCAGGAAAAATTTACGATTCAAAAATCGCAAAAAAGTTTGGGATAACGGGCGAAGACCAAGTAGTGCTAATGATTCATTGCGGGTCCAGAGGCGTTGGACACCAAATATGCAGTGATTACACAAAAATATTCAATGAAAAACAAAAAGATTACGGTTTTGAAATACCAGACAGGCAATTAGCGTGTGCACCCTACAATTCCAGAGACGCCCAAGATTATGTGCAAGCAATGAATTGCGGAGCAAACATGGCACTAGCGAACAGGCAGATCATTACGCACAGAATCAGAGAAGTGTTTGAGAAAGAGTACAGGGAAGATTCAGAATCACTAGGAATAGAGCTAGTCTATGATGTTTCACACAACATTGCAAAATCGGAAAAATACTTAATTGATGGAAAAAGAAAAAATTTGGTTGTGCACAGAAAAGGAGCAACAAGAAGTTTTGGACCTGAAAACCAAGCACTGCCAAAAAAGTATCAAGAAACAGGACAACCGGTAATAGTTGGAGGAAGCATGGAAACAGGAAGCTATCTATTGGCAGGGACAAGAAAAGCGGAAGAAGAAGCATTCGGAAGCACGCTCCACGGATCAGGAAGAACCATGAGCAGAACTCAGGCAAGAAAAGAAGTGAAAGGCGAAAGATTATATTCAGACATGCTCGCGAGAGGAATATATATCAAAGCGAGAAGCGTGCAGGGACTGGCGGAAGAAGCAGGAAAAGCATACAAAAGCATCGACAAAGTAACAGAAATAATGGACAAGGCAGGAATATCAAAAAGAGTATGCGCACTAAGACCCATAGGAAATATCAAAGGATAGAAAGATATACCGCCTCGTCCTGAAAATTGAGCGGCGCGAGATTCAAGACAGAGCCAGATCATTCGCAACGCTTTTATACAACTTATATTATGCCTGATAAAGATGATAAAAAAAGGTGAAGATAAATCTGCAGATGAAGCAAGAAAAAAGCAAAGATATTTCTCAAACCCTGACAGGGTGCTGCCATTCGTGGAAGACAGGGTTAAAAGATTAATGTACCTGAAAAAATTGTTAGACGATTTAGAAGAAGTAGAAATATCGGGAGATGAACAATTTGAAGACATTGTGAACCCAGTAAAATTCCAAAAAGAATTCCACAAGAGAGCTTACGAATTCTACTCAATAATAGACGATCTTGAAAAAAAAGGATTTGTAGTTCAAGACTTAGACTGCGGAGAAATAGACGTTCCAGTAGTGAAAGACGGAAAGGAATTTTTCGTAACATGGATTTTTGGAGAAGATTCAGAAAGAGAGGCAATATAATGTTCACAGACCTAAGATTCGGAACCCCGGGAATACCATCAAAAATTCAAGGAACAACAGAAGGAGTGGCAGAAGTTTCAAGAATGGGGTTAAAAGCAATGGAGCTGGAATTTGTTCACAGCGTTAATATAACAAAAGAAAAAGCGATAACCGTTAATGCCGTGAGAGAAAAGGAAGATGTAAGATTAACATGCCACGCACCATACTACATAAATCTAAACGCGATAGAGAAATCAAAACTGGAAGCGAGCAAAAAAAGGCTGATAAATGCGGCGCTAATTGCAGACGCGTGCGGAGCATTCTCAATAACATTCCATCCAGCATTCTATTTAGGAATGGAAAAAGAAAAAGTTTTTGAAAAAGTAGCAAAAGCGCTAAAAGATGTTCAAAAAGTTTTAGACGACAACGGAGCAACAATAAGACTATCACCAGAAACAACAGGAAAAAATTCACAATTCGGAGACTATGAAGAATTACTAAGAATATCAAAAGAATTCGAAAATATGCAGCCATGCATAGACTACTCGCA
>CAYJTR010000057.1:0-2245 GCA_964373285.1 uncultured Methanosarcinales archaeon | reverse complement strand
GGAGCAATAATAACAGAAAGCCCAAATATTGAAGAAGACACAATGCTTCTTCACAACTTATGGAGGAAAAAAATATGATAGAATTCAAAATGAGCAGTGGAAAAACTGATATAACTGTGGAGTTTACAACGAAAACAGAAAAACACAAAGGATTCACAGGCAAAGAAGGTGAAACGCTCTGGAAAGATGAGAAAACAATTCTGGCAGGACTGGGAGAAAAACCAACAGGAGAAACATACAGAAGAACTGCAGGAATAGCATTAAACACAATAAGAAAAAAAGAGCCGAGAAGCGCAACATTCAATAATGTCGGAGAATACCCAAAAGAAGCGGCAGAAGGAATATTATTAGCATTATACTCATTCGACAAGTACAAAGAGAAAAAAAATAATACTCTCACAACAATTCATATGCCCGAAACGAAAAATTTAAACATTGAAGAATTACAGAAAATATTTGAAGCAGTAAACTACTCCAGAGAAATTGCAAATGAAAACAGCAATATAGTTACACCACCATTTCTGGTTAAGGAAGCAAGAAGAATAGCAAAAGAAACAGGACTCAAATGCACAATACTGGGAAAAAAGGAATTAGAAGAAGAAAAATTAGGGCTCATATTGGGAGTTGGACAAGGAGGAGAACACGAACCAGCGCTCATCATTATGGAACACGGCAGCGAAAAAGACGGAGCACCAATAGCAATCATAGGCAAAGGAGTGTGCTTCGACACAGGAGGACTAAATATTAAGGTTCAGCAAATGCAAGACATGAGATTTGACATGTGCGGAGCGGCGACAGTTCTTGCGTTAATGAAGCTATCGGCCGAAAAGAAAATACACAGCCACATTATTGGAGTCATACCCGCTGTAGAAAACTTTGTAGACGCAAAAAGCTACAGGCCGGGAGACGTGTACACCGCGTGCAATGGTGTAACAGTAGAAATAGCAAATACTGACGCAGAAGGACGCCTCATTTTAGGAGACGCAATAGCATACACAGTAAAAACATTCAAGCCAGAAAAAATAATAACAATAGCAACACTAACAGGAGCAGTGCTCGCCGCCCTAGGAGATTACATTGCAGGAATGGTAAGCACCGACGACAAAACCGCAAAAGAAATCAAAATTGCGGGAGAAACAACAGGAGAATATGTATGGCAACTGCCGATAAACAATGACTACATTGACGAAATGAAAGGCGACAGGAGCACCTGCAAAAATTTAGGGTACGCCGACGGGAAATATGCAGGAACGATAACAGGAGCGGCATTCCTAACATTCTTCACAGACAAAACGCCGCTGACACATATAGACACAGCAGGACTCTCATGGATGACAAAACCAAGATGGTATTATGAAAAAGGAGCCACGGGCTTCGGCGTAAGATTATTATGGGAGTGGATAAGAAGAAGAAAGGCATAAAAATTAAAAAGTGGTGCTCCAATGCAAACTTTAGAAGACTTGTGGCAAGAAGTTCACACTATCAACAAGAAACACTTTCCAGAAAACAATCTGATGCCAATACTTGGAAATGGAAGAACAGATAACCCAAAAATAATGTTTGTCTTCATCAACCCAACACACGCAAACAGCAGTTCAAGAAAAGAGTGGAAAGGACCAAGATTCCCATTCATTGGAACGAAAGCAGTCTGGAGAATATTTCACAGAGCAGGAATGTTTGACGACTATTTGATGAAAGAAATAGAGATATCAAAAACGTGGTCACTTGATCTTACGAACAGAGTTCTTGACTTTTTGAAACAAAAATCATTCTACATAACAAACATCGTGAAGCGGACCGGAGAAGATGCTACACTTCCCAACGCAAAAAAGATTAAACTATTTCTCCCAGTGTTAGAACGAGAGATAGAAATAGTAAAGCCAGAATACATCGTCACATTCGGAATTATACCATTCGAGAATTTAACCGGGCGAAAGATAATACTAGGACACTATTACGATAAAGTTATGGCAGGCAAGAAAATTAAATGGTACGAGAAAACATTTAGAAATACATCAACAAAAATAATCCCGTGCTATTTTCCGGTAGGCAGAGGAAATCCTAAAAGGGCCGTTGAACTGTTGAAGATGACAAAAAACTTGTAAATATATTCAATCAAATATTTCTTTCCCAGAAGCGCGCAACGGTTTTAACACAACTCCTTTTTAATAATCCGCAAGAAAAAAAAAGAAAGCCCTTCACCGTTGGGGGACGAGTGAAGGGCGAAGTGGTATGCACCTTACTT
>CAYJTR010000056.1:0-5260 GCA_964373285.1 uncultured Methanosarcinales archaeon | reverse complement strand
AATAGTGCGAACTGGTGGCAAAAGTCGAGCATTGCGAGATTCAGGACAGAGCCGTCGTGATGCTTGCCTTTCACAGCTTCATGCTTACCACATTGCTTACTCCGTGCTCGTCAACGCTTACTCCATAAAGATTGTCAGCTTCAGTTATAATTGCATCATTGTGGCTTATTACTATGTACTGCGCTTTGTTGCAGTAATTTCTCACAAGTTCAGCTAGTTTTTTGCTGTTGTGCTTGTCGAGTGCGGCGTCTACTTCATCCAGTACATAAAACGTTGCCGGCTCGTGTTCTTGTATCGCGAACAGGAATGCCAGCGCTGTTAATGTTTTCTCCCCGCCGCTTAGGCTTCTCAGGTCCAAAAATTTTTCTCCTGTTAGTTTTACGTTGATATTCATTCCTTGGTCGAATACCATTTCCGGGCTTTCTAATTCTAAATGCGCCTGTTGCCCTTTGTGCGTTAATTGTGTGAATATTCTTATGAAATGTTCTTGTACTGAGCTGAATGCTTTCATGAATACTTCTTTTTTTGTTGTTTCTATCTCGTTCATCAATTTTAGTACGTCTTCTTTTTCTCTTGATAACACTTCTTTTTTCTCGTGTAATGTTTTGTATTCTTTTTCTGCGGCTTCGTAGACATCAAGGGATTTCAGGTTTACGCTTCCTATGCCCGCAATCATTCTTTCAAAAGAGCTTATCTCTTTTTTTAGCGACTCTTCGCTTTTTGTAAGATCTATTTCTGCTCCTGAATATTGTTCCAGCTCTGCACTTATCGCGGCGAGTTCTGCGTTCAGTCTGGCAATTTCTATGCTTAGAGTGTTTAGTGATAGTTCTTCTCTTTTGCTTTTTTCTTCAAACTCGTAGATTTTTGCTTCTCTGGAAGTTATTTCATCGTTTAGTTTGTGTGATTCGTTGAATAATTCTTTGAACCGTTCTTGGAATTGTTCTTGTTCTTTTTCTTTTTTTGCCAAATCTTTTTGTTTCTGTGACACTGATTTTTCCAACTCTTTCAATTCTGATTCCGCTGTTGTGGTTTCCTCCTGAATTTTTTGCGTTTGATTTGTTATTTTTTCTGCTTCCGGCTTCAAAAACTCGTCTATTTGAGCGCTTATTTGTGATAATTTCGCCTGCGCTGATATCTTTTTTTCCAGTTCTTCTTTTCTTTTTTCTTCGTAGGTATTTATTTCTGCGAGTGCTCTTGGATTTCTTAATGTTGATAATTTATCTCTTAATTCCTGCCTTCTTGTTTTCTTTTCTAGTAATGTTTTGTTGAAATTTGCTATCGTCTCCTGTATTTTTTTTAATTCTTGCTCCGCATTCTTCATTTGTTGTTTCAATTGTTCTTTGTACTCGTTTGACGATTCTAAATCTGTCGTGTCCAAGTGCATGCTTCTTTCGTCTTTTATTATGTCTCCTTCAAGTGTCGCTTTGAATTCCCGGAGTCTTGTTATTGATTCGTCGTCTTTTTTTCTTTGCTCCGCCAATTGTGATATTGTTGATTCTGCATTTGACAATTCTTCCCGCACTTCTGATATTTTTTTTGTCAGCGTTGTGTTGCTGAAGCTTCCAGTTTTTTTTCTCGTTCTGAAACCTCCGCTCATCACTCCTCCTTTTTCTGCCAAGTCTCCATCTAATGCTGCCATTTTTATCGGCCCTATTCCTATTCTTCTCGCAGTGTCTATGCTGTCAACTATTAGTGTATTTCCGAAAACGTATTCAAATGCTTTCTTGTACTGCGGGTCGCACTGAACTAATGTTGATGCTACTCCTTTTACTCCTTTGGCTGCCGACATTTTTTTTGCTTCAGGATCTGATTGCACTATTAGTTTGCTTAACGGCAGGAATGTTGCAACTCCTAATTTTTGTTCTCTCAAATATTTTATGCATCTCGCAGCTATTGCATCGTCTTTTACTACTATGCTGTTCAAGTGTTTTCCCGCGGCCATTTCCAAAGCTGTTGAATATTCATCTTCCGTCGTTCCCAACTGTGATAATGTTCCGTAAACCTCTCCCAGAAACTCCTTGTTCTCCAATATTTTTGTTACTGCGATGTTGCCCGTTATGTGTTCCTGAGCGGTTCTGTTCTGCGCTTCAAGTCTTGATAATTCTTCTGTTAATTCCTGCTGTTCTTTTCTTAATCTTGATAATTTCGCCGCGTTGTCCGCATCTTTATTCAGAAGAGCATTTAATTCTATTACTGCTTTTTTGAATTCTTCTTTTTTCTGCTTTAATTTTTTTAATTCTTCTCTGTTTTGCTCTTCTAATTCTTTTACTTTTGCTAACTGCTGGTCTATTGTTCCCAGCTGGAATTCTATTTTGTCTTTTTCTCGGAATATTTCTTGTTGTCTTTCTCTTGCCTGTCTTGCCTGCTCATCTGTAGTTTCTATCGCTTTATCCAACCCCTCTATTTCTGAAGATATTGTCCCTTCAGCGTCCAAGTTGTGCTTTTTTTTCAGCCCGGCTATTTTTTTCTCCAGTTCTTTTACCTGCAATTCGTGGTGTGATAATAATTCTTGGCACTCGGACCTGTCTTTTTCCAGCTGTTCATTTTTTTCTTTTAATTTTTCTAATTCTTTTTTTGTGTCTTCCTCTTGTTGTTGCAGTTTCGCTATGTTTGCTTTTTTTGATTGTAAATTGTTTGTATTTGTCGCTATTGATATTTTTAGTGTTTCTAATTCTTTTTGCAATTTTTTATGGCTCGCATCCCCTTGCTCTTCTATGCTTTTGCTTATCTCCAATATTCTTTTTTTTCTTTCTGATATTTCTTCACGTATCTTTTTTAGTGCTTCGTTGTGCTTTTCCATTGCTTCTTTGTGCTTCAGACTTTTTTCGTCTATGATTTTCTTTTCGTTTTCCTTCTTGTTTTTTTGGTGTGTTATGTATGTTGCTTTGTATTTTGCAATATTATCTTTCAGTTCTTTGTATTTTAGCGCGTGGTCTCTGTCTTTTTTTAGTTCTTTCACGTACGATTCTCTTTCTTTTAATACTATGTCCGCCTCATTTATTTTCTCGTCGACTCTTGATAGTTCTCCCAGCGCTTTCTGTTTTCTTTCCTCGTAAACTCCTATTCCTGCTATCTGTTCTATTATTTGTCTTCTTTCTATCGGCGACATTTCTACCAGTTGTACTACGTCTCCTTGAAGTATTATGTTGTACCCGTCAGGGTTTATGTTTGATTTGCTTAGCAATTCCAGAATTTCCTGCCTTGTCCGCACCTGCTGGTTTATTCTGTAAGTGCTTGTTCCTTTTTGCGTTACTATTCTGGATATTTTTATTTCGTTGTCAGGCATAGGAAAATTTTTTTCCTTGTTGTCAAATATTATTGATACTTCCGCCTTGTTTGCCGGCTTTTTGCTTTTTCCCCCGTTGTATATCAGGTTCGCGCTTTTTTCTGCCCTTAAGCTCTTGCTGCCGCTTTTCCCTAGTACAAAGCATAGCGCGTCAAGAACATTACTGTTGTGCACAAAAATATTGTTTGCAACAAAGTTGTGATTTCCGAGTATGCAAAGGTCGTACACATATTGCGTCCCTTCTACTTTTTGTATTGATGTTATTTCTTCCCATGTAATGTCTGATGTGCAGATTGTTTTGAGTGTTGTAAGAATTTCTCGCGCCCGGGTTATTTTTGTTGCGAGTTGTTGTTGAACATACTCGCGTAATCGTTCAAGATTTTCTGGTCTTGCCTGAAAGTTTCCTGTTGCCCAGTGGTCCGCTATTAGTTGTGGTGACAATCCTATTGCTATGCTTGCAGGTTGTAGTGGTAGTCGTGCAGTCTTCATCGCAGTAATGAGCGATTCTTGCTCTTCCGGAATGTTTTGTGAGAGAGAAGATATTTCTTCGTATCGCTGTTCGAACATGTTCAGAAGAAGAGCGATTCCTTCGCGTGACGGACTGCAAGTATCTTCTGTATATGCTGAGAGTCTTGGATATTGTTTTCGTAAACGTTTTATGTTTATAATGAGTGTTCTCGCGAGTGTATGGACAAGTTTGTTTATTTCTCTTGGCAGAAGGTCATTATTTGGATTCGTTTGTATATTTCTTGTAGTCCAGTAATATAATCTTTCCCTTTTGAGCTCTCGTGTTATTGGTATTCTTGTGCACTTTTCGAGTTTTTCTTTTCCCTCGATGCTAATTGTAGTATATTCTCTTTTTATCTTTTCTGCAGTGTTGACTGCGCACTTCATGCTTTTTTTCTTTCTTGAGATTATTCCGAATCGTAGAAGAAGTAATTGTACTTGGTCCGCGAGGTGTTCATTTTTGCTTGTGAACTCTAGTGTTGGTGTTGTCTTGTTTACGTACCCGTCGGTGTCTATGAGTCCGCTGATGAGTGATGCCACAGAGTTCATGTCTGATTTCATGAATGTTTCAGGTATGCATTTTGTATTGCTCGTGATTGACCTATTTTTTGGAATGTTGAGAATTTGTGCGAGGTATCCCGGCAGTATTCTTGTGTGATAAATAATTCTCGTTGATGTTCCTATTCTCTTAGAGTATTCTTTTTGAAAATTAAAGAGTTGTTTTGACAGTGATATCCACTCTTTTACTAATTGCTGGTCTTCATTGATGAATTCTATTCTTGCATGATGTATATACCCGTCTCCTATGGTGAGACCTAGCCATCTCGCAAATGCTGGATTTGTCTCTTTTGGTATTTGTATGTGTTTATCGTGTTCGCATCGAGATTTCACATATTCTGGTTCTGGGAGCTTAACTGTTGTTCCTTGTATTGGTAGATGTCTTGGTGATGCTATAACGCTTCCTTCCCGCAAATTTCCTACAACTTCTGATTGTACACTTCCATTTTTGAATATCATAACCGGGTGGCAGCTTGTTGCAGTAACACTTTTCCCAGTATTTGTCGTAATCTTGTATAAGTATGGCTCTCCTTTTCTTTTCACGAATGCCCCGACAGGCAAGGATTCTATACGCATCGTTTCAGTGTTTAGTGTTAGAACTCTCTTTTTTGATGTATTCTTGCAGTATACTCCATCGTCGAGATAGTATTGCTGTTTTGATGCTTTTATTTCTTCGTCAACAAGTTCTCCTATTTTTATTACTGAACCATCATCGAGCAATACTTCTGTTGAAGGAGCGCATGATTTTCCTGAACCATTCGGCCCTAGTATGCAGTTAAACTTCTCTCCGAATACTAATTCTGTTCTTTTCCCGAAGCTTTTGAACCCATCAAGTATCAGTGACGTTATGCGTGTCATTTTTCTCCTTTTCCTCGTCGCAGAAATTGCAGTATTTTTAAACATTTGCCT
>CAYJTR010000055.1:0-5447 GCA_964373285.1 uncultured Methanosarcinales archaeon | reverse complement strand
CCGAGCAGCGAGTTTTTGTTATCTACTTCCGGGCGCGTAACGAAATGAAGAATGATTTTTTCTTGCCCACGACAATTCTTTGCTCGTGGGCAAGAAAAAAGCCGTTTAATTGTGCCCGAAGAGAAGGAGAGAACAAATAAAAGCCCACTGCCTGTTCCGAAAACACTAAAATTAATATTACATGAAAACGACACGTTTAAAAAGCCACTACCTCAATAATTAAGAGCATGATTTTTGAAAACCCTGTGACTGCAACATTATTAAGCGTGACAGCAGTAAGTTTGATATCACTAATAGGGGTAACAGCGTTATCACTAGGCGACAAAATATTGCAGAAAATAATACTGTTCTTGGTATCGTTCTCTGTAGGAGCAATGTTCGGCGACGTGTTCTACCACCTGCTGCCTGAAATAATAGAAAGCGGGCCGTTGGGGTTCACAACCCGAACAGCAACAATAATACTTATAGGAATACTAACATTCTTCATACTAGAAAAATTTTTGCACTGGCAACACACGCACTCGTCGCACGGCAAAGACCACCACCACGACAAAAA
Source organism: uncultured Methanosarcinales archaeon (assembly GCA_964373285.1). Lineage (GTDB taxonomy): Archaea > Nanobdellota > Nanobdellia > Woesearchaeales > ARS49 > JACQMS01. The sequence continues at coordinate 4,891 of CAYJTR010000055.1, read as the reverse complement.
ATGCATAGAAACATACGCAAAAGTAAACCTTTACGGCGATGCACTGCACAATTTTATTGACGGAGCGATAATCGCGGGAAGCTATCTGACGAGCATACCTCTGGGAATTGCAACAACAACAGCGGTAATACTCCACGAGATACCCCAAGAGTTTGGAGACTTCGGAGTGCTATTGCATGGAGGGTTCACAAAAATCAAGGCGATAACCATGAATTTTTTATCGGCAATAACCGCGATAGTAGGAGCAGTATTTGTTCTGGCAATAGGCGCCCAAGATTCAAGATTAACAATGACAATAATACCGTTCACAATAGGAGGATTTCTATACATAGCGGGCTCGGACCTGCTGCCCGAATTAAGAAAAGAACCGGCAGTGTGGAAAACAATCGTGCAATTCATAGCGATAATTCTTGGAATAACAGTGATGAGAGCATTGCTGCTGATAGAGTAAACTATCAAAAACTACCCCTTCGCTCTTCTCACAGCGTCATCAATAAGCTCAAAATCAGACTTTTGCGAAGCGGGAACGAGCGAATGTTTCGCCACGGTTTCAGAAGACCGGCGCTGGGCAACAGGAGCAAAAGAAACATTTTCATTCTTCCCAATAAAAAAAGTTTTATCACGAATTATTGCGGAGACATCACCATCATTCAATCCCTGTCTGGGAGTCCACAACAAATTAATGCCATCATCCTGCCACCTAGGAATTATGTGAACTGAAAGCAATTCCGAAGGGTTATCAGAACACTTTCCAGACTTGAGAACGATGTTAGTGCCATGGGCCTGCAAGCCCTCAAAACAGGCGGAAGCAGCGATAGATGCAACCTGAAAAATGTGCGAAGAATTATCAGAGTCAAGATTCTCAAAAAGTTTATCCACAACCTTGGAATAAAGAATCAAGTGCCCGACACAAAAAGGGTTCTTGGGAGAAACACACAAAACCCTCTCATCCTCGTAAACAATATCAGACATGTCCCTTACAGCACCCAAAAATTCAGGAGTTGAACCACTGCCAGAATGCCAAGACTCAGGATTTTGAGAAAAAAACTTTCTCATCAACAAAGGAACAGCATAAGACAAAGCTTTAACACCCTCAGAAACCCTTGCAGAATCAAGACTTTTCCCGGGAGAGAAATCAAACTTATCCAAACCATCACCAGACTCCCTTGGAAAAATGTGAAACAAAAAGTGCGGAGACTGCTGGCCTGCAACACCGCCATTAGCAATAAAAATATTAACGCCGAAAACTATCAAAGACTCTTTAATCGCCCTGATGATATCAGGAAGAACTCCAAAAACGTGGCGAAAAACATTCCTTGGGAGGTAAGGAAGTATAGGGTAGTGCTCCTTAGGCATTACGAGAGTGTGGCCCCTGACAGCAGGATTAATATCAAGAACTGCAAGAATCAAATCATCATCAAAAACTTTTTTGCCAGCTATCTCACCACTGACAATCTTGCAAAAAACACACTGCTTCTTCTGCTCATCCAACTGTTTCTGAACATCCGGAGGAATATCCATACATCTGCAATGCAACAACCCACAATTTAAACCTTTTCATAACGAGAGCCCTGTCCTGAATCTTGCACCGCCCAATTTTCAGTACAGAGCTTACACCGAGAGAACAGTTCTCGCCTTGCCGGAAGAAGGAATTTTGCCAGCCAAAGAGTTCTGAACATTCAAAAAAGGGCCAACAGTTTTTACGATTTTAGAAAAAACTTTTTCTCCACGAGAAGAAAACAACAATGAAAGCCCGTCATACTGCAAGAGTTTCTTGTCCTCCAAAACTTCCAAGAGCCGGTACAATTCCCTGTCCTTAACGCCAATAATTCTTGTCTTAAGAACGATATCGATAAAAGCGCTCTTAGACAAAGAAATGCTCAAAGGAGGCCTAACTCGTGAGCGCAAAGACTGAAGAACCGTGCCAAGAGCAAAAATTAGAACGCTTTGCTGACGAGTAACCTGCATAAAGAAGTTATTGATGAAGATTATAAAAATGTTGCGAGAAAATTTCTGAATTTGGTCCGCGTTCATGACCAGCTAAGAACCACTGCCCACAAGCTCCCGAACATCGTATTCAACAGTTTCCAACTCCGGCGGGAGTTCCGGAAGTTTTACAACGCTTTCCGGGCGCAGGTGTGCTTTAATCGCGGAAAGAATTTTTTCGCCGAAATCACACTTGTCATTTTTAAATCTCCTGATAAATAATCGTTTTTCGCCGTCTGAAGCGAGCACTATAAATTCTGCAAGCATGCCCGCGTACGCAGACTGAATTTCTAGTTCTGTAAAATCTTCAATTTTTGGAGGGTTCTGTTTTACGTCATCGCCATACGCTTGCCTGTCGAGAATGAATTCGAAGCGGGATTCACGATCATACCTGTGAAGATCGGATACAGTGTCTACTTTTTTGTGCAGAGAATCGCTTTTCTTGTTTAAAGAACGCAATCTTTTCCGAACGTGAGGAGTTATTTTCATTCTTGCTATTGTTAGAAATAATGGCGCTCCAAGCTTTGATAATTTCTCATTAACTGCCTGATATTCATTCATCCATTTCTCACAAATAGAGCAAAGATCATCGTGAGAATGAACAGTTCTTCTATCGCCGCGAGCCCTTTGATAACCCGCTTCAGCAGCCACCATTCCGAGCTCCTGAGAAGACGCGCTATCAAGCGTACGTGAAAAATGTTTTCTTGCCAATTCTTTAATATCCTGTGAAAGTGTTTCAAGATTTCTTGCGCGAGCTTCAGAAATTTTTGACAATTCAGGAGTTCTCCCTCGAACCATATCATCAAGAGCGGAACTTTCTCGTTGTTTCAAATTTCTTGCACGAGAAGCCAGCGCGAAAACTTCTTCTGCAGGGATAGTGGCCAGATTTTTTAACCCTTCAAATCCCATCCAATTATTTTTTTTTGCGTAAGAAAATGTTAAATTTCTGCTCTCAACAATGCCCTCAGTGGTTAATTTCTGCTGAAGAAAAATAACTCTGTGCTGAAGAGTGAGGCGATTATACACCGCCCTAGTTTCAAGAATGTTTCTGTCCACGTCATATTTCACGTATAAGTCGGCTTTCCACCACCTTTTTGAAAGCCAGTGATCTATGTTTGGATGCCCAAGACTTTGCCCGTCAAAAAGAACTGATGCCCTGCCCTGAGGAGTTCTTTGCGATTCTGCTTTCTCACAATATTCCTCTACAGAAAATGGGATTAGGGAATCAAAAAACATTAATGTGTGATTTGTAACATTGTTATCTCTAATTCGGAGCTTGTTCCCATCAAAAGAACAATGGCCAAAAAGGTTGTACCTAGGATCAACAATCACTCTTTTATTACCCCTAGTTTTCACCGTTATGAAAAAATGGTACCCGCTTGGAGGGTCTCCGCGCTCTCTTAATCCTACAACCCCATACATTTGAGGTTCCAAATCAAGAGCTTTTGCCACGGCGTAACAAACCGCTGCACCCGTCTGACAATTTACAGTTTCACACTCGTGAGGCCAAGGAGTCCACTGATCCTTTTCTACACACTTAATAAAGCCATAAGGAAGATCTCCAGTCTTGAATGCTCCGAACGCTCGACACCAGGAACTTTTAAGATAACTCTTCCTAATATCTTCAGCTTTCTTCTTCGCCCAGTCCACAGTCTCTTGAGGAAATTCCATAAAGTCTTCTACATCCCGGGACTAAAAAAGTTCGCTATCACAATAAGAACGCGAATATTCCTCAGGACCGCCACCAGCGCCTTTGCATGCGGGTTTTGGTGCTCCGTCGGGAACGCTTTGAGGTTTTTCAGCACCAATCCTATAAGATGCGGAAACCGTGACGAGCTGTCCAGAAACAACTGTTTTCCTCGGAAGCACTCTCTTTGCTTCAGAGTATGCGCGTTTAAATGTTTTATCATTGCCTCTAGCAACGCTTTTTCCACCGACGAAAAGAGTTACTTCATACATAGTTTCTACCCTTTCACCAAAATCTGAACCTATCGCAACCTGCGTAGAAACAACTGCGCGCTCAAGATCTCCAAGAGCAGAATCCTGATCACGGCCGGTCCCGTGAATAGTGTACAACTTTTCCGTAAAACTTGTAGCCATAAAAATCCCTCCAACGTTTATGAAGGATTTAATGCTGATATTTAAACCTTTTTACAAGATGCGCGCCGTATTCTATGATCACGAAAACTATGGTCACGAAAATTCTCTGAGAGTATATGTCGAGAACTTAACCATGCTGTAGCCCGGCGGTTCTTGACAAAGGACGCGCACTAAAATGCATGTATTCGACCGGACACTTTTTCAATCACTCCACAGGAATCAAAAAGAACAAAGATTTATAAATGTAAATTGCGGCACTATTAGCATGGGGGCACAAGCAATGCATTGTTCTGATGATTCCGCGCTCTATTGGGAATGGAAGAGTGCGAGTAGAGCACTCGGGTTTGGAGAACAACCGGGAATGCATACGGAAGAACAACTTAAACTACTGTATACCTCAATGCAAAAAGGGCTTGAAGATTTTGAAACACTTTCATCACATGATAAAAAAGTTTGCATAGCAAGATTTTTCCATGAACTTCAAGTACTAGAATTCGAGGTGTCATCACAATCACTGCTTACAAGATTCCATCCGGAAGTTTTACGAGGAATGACGAAAAAACAATATCACAGCATCTTCCTAAGATACTCTGCACAACACCCAGAAACAATATTGGCCAGAGAGGAAAGAGAAGCAACAATCAATAGAATGGACGAATTGGGAATGATACGAAAAGAATGGTTTGGAGTTAAAGAAAAAAATTTAGAAACCAAATTTTGACCAGTCGTCAATCATCGCAACTAGCTGTCTGCGTTCTCTCTGAAGTCTTGGAATCGTAACATCTTTCTTTGCTTTCCACTCAGA
>CAYJTR010000054.1:0-5671 GCA_964373285.1 uncultured Methanosarcinales archaeon | reverse complement strand
TAAATGTTTCTATTAATAATAGAAACTATCTTCCATCAACAATGGAAGGATTACACAGAGCAAGACTACAAGAAAAAAATATTAGGAAGATCAAAAGGAAGAAACACTGTCGCGTGAACGCTTCGTGGTTCAAAACAAGTTTTGAACAGACACACACCCCAGAAAGAAAGGAGAATACTGCCTAAGATACAAGAACAATTGGCAAACAATAGAGCTTTTTTAATTCTTTGCGTCTTCTCTTCTTTTAGCATCGCTGAATTCTTTCATGAATATTATGTCTATTGCGTCTTGGCTGTATAATGATGTTGACTGTATGAATGTGTATCCCATGTATTGCATTAGCGCTAGTATGTCCTTTCTTCTTTCGTCCGTGTCTCCTATAACTCTTTCTATTCCTTGTTGTCTCGCGTCTGTTTCTAATTGTTTTACTAGAAAGTGCGCTATTCCTCTTCCTCTCATATTGGGATTTATCCTTAAATTTTTTAGTTCTATAGTTCTTGGCAACTGCTTGTGTCTTTGAAATATTATGTTTCCAACAATTGTTCCTTCCGCCCAGCATACTACTGCTTTTTTTGTTCCTGTATCTATTTCTGGAATGCATACGTATTCTACCCAGTCATCGTATCTTGGATACCATAGTGCGTGTTCGTGGATGAATCTTCCTAAGAGTCTTAAGTCTTTCTGGTCTGATACTTGTTTGAATTCGTAATGCAAATTTTCACCCCCGTACCGGTTTTCGGCGTAAGTATTATAAAGCTTATCATTGTTTATTCTTCATGCCCATTGATAAAAAAGAGAGTGTTCCTCGCTGGCGCAGTGTTGTTGAATTTTTGAGGGTTGCAGGGGTTATTTTTAGCGGGCTTGTTTCTTTCATAATATTTTTGTTTCTGGCCTTCGCAATTTTTGGCAATAGTTATTCTTTGAGTGGTAATGTCGCCATTGTTCCTGTTCGCGGGGCGATAGTTGCTGGTGATGGCGGTGGAGTTTTTGGTTCTTCAGGTCTTGCTTCTTCTGATGATATTACTGACTGGATTGATGATGCTGTTGATAATGCTGATGTCAAAGCCATAATTCTTGATATTGATAGTCCCGGTGGTTCTCCTGTTGCTAGCAAGCGTATTGTTGATTCTGTTAAGAGTGCTCGCAGTGCTGGCAAATTTGTCGTCGCTGTTATTGGAGAGACTGGAGCTTCTGGCGCGTATTGGATTGCGTCTAGTGCTGATACTATTCTTGTTGATGAGCTTTCTGTTACTGGGAGTATTGGTGTTCTTGGCTCTTATCTTGACTTTTCAGGGTTTTTGGGTGATCATAATGTTTCTTATCAGAGATTGGTTGCTGGTGATTTGAAGGATGCCGGCAGTCCTCTTAAAGAGCTTACTGCTAAAGAGCGTCAGAAGATTCAGGAAAAGATTGATTTGATTTACGATTTTTTTGTTTCTGATGTTGCTAAGAATCGCAGGATGAGTCTTGATGATGTTAGAAAGCTTTCTGACGGGTTTATTTTTTTGGGTTCTGAATCTGTGAAGAATGGTCTTGCTGACAAGATTGGCAATTTGAAAACTGCTGAGAGCTTGTTGCAGGAGCGTTTGGGCGTTCCTATTGAATCTTTCAGGTATGAAAAGCCTAAGGGAATGCTTGACGCGCTTGCCGGGGCGGTGAACAATCTGGGATTTTCTGTCGGTAAAGGTATCGGTTCTTCTTTGGATTCTAATAATGGAATTGTTGTGAGAACGTGAACTATTTATTTCTCAAGTCTTCATTTATCTCATATCTTTCTAACGCATAGCTTGTCGCTCTCCATTCTGAGTTAGTATGAATTTTCCCAGCATTCATGTTCTTCTCGCCATCTCTTCAGCAACTTTTTCCTTTTCAAAATCGAGACTCATCACGTGGTCTGACGTGTTGAGTTCTATAATTTTTTTTTCTCCTTTGAATCGTTCGTAATATTTTCTTGCCTGTGCGTTGTCTGTGACCGTGTCATTGTTGCTTATTATTACTATTAGTTTTGCTGCTTGAGGCGTTATCTCTCCTGCTTTTTCTATTTCTTTTCTGGATTTTTGTAGTGGCATTATGGGAAAATTCCAGTATGTTTTGTGCATTTTTTGCCCTGATGGATCATTGATGCTTCCTATTCTTTTCTTTTTTACGTAGTGTAATATTCCTGCCGCGTTGTTTACCAGCCACTGGTCTATTTTTCTTTTCGCTTCAGTGAAAGGCGCTAGGAGCACCAGCGTACTGATTTTTTTTTCTCGTGATAATTGTACGAGTATTGTTGCTCCCAGTGATGATCCTGCAGCGTTTATTGTCGTGCATTCTTCTTCTAATTTTGCGTATTCTCTGGCAACGTCTTCATACCAGTCTTTCCATTCTGTTTTTTGAAGTTCGCTGGCTTTCGTTCCATGGCCTTTTAGCAATGGAACGCTTATCGTTGCTCCCGTCGCATTGTGAAGCGCTGGCGCGATGTATGAGAATTCTGTTGGTGTTGAGCCGTAACCGTGCACCAATAACCAGCAATTTTTCGCGCCTTGTATTTCTATTGGTTCTGTTCCTTTTATTCCTCCTGCCTCTGTATAATTCCACCACTTTAAATCTTTCTCGTCGATGCTTCCTTCTTGAAGAAAACCGCTTATGCTGTAAAAGTATGATAGTACTGCAAAAACAGCTATTAGTGGCAGCAGTAATAACAATTTTTTGTAAGCTCTTTCACCGCGGACCTTTTTTTTCATCTGGATAGTATTCAGCGGTGTCATTTTTAAATGTTTGTGACAGCTTTCTTCACATTGCCGTTCCTTATCTGGCTTTCTGAGTATTTTTCGAATCCAGGTATGTCTCCGATGTCTATTATGTTTGGTTTCTCATCAGGTATTCTGTTGCATGCAGTGTTCACCCAGCAATCAATAAAGTTATAATCCTCCAACCTTTCTATTTCCAGAGTGTCGAATGCGAATAAGTATGCTTTTTTTTCTTTGCCTATTTCTTTTATGAATGATAATGCTTTGTCAATGTCGCACTGTCCGTGCTTTATTGATACCAGTATTCCTATATTTTTTCCGTTGTAAAACTTTAGCAAAGCTGTTTTTCTTGCTTTTAATATTCTTTCTATTTGTTCTTTCGGCTGTTTCGTTATTTTTTTTTGTACCGGGTCGTAAACGTACACTGGCTTTTTTGTATTTATTGCTACTCTTTGCGAGTGGAAGTATCCTGTTGTTATGACTAAATAACTTTTCACTTTTTTATTAATTCTTTCCGCGGCTTCGCACCTGCATCCAAGCACTTGTCCTCCAAGAACACTGTCAGTCTTGTGTTTTTCGTGCAATTCTCGTAGCGCGTGCAGGTGTTGAATGCTCGCCAGCAGTCCTGCCGGCTTTGGTATTTTTTCCCATTCTGATTCAGGAATATCAACTATTGCTTTTGAGCGCGCATGCAGGTGCAATATTTTCATTCCTGTTCTAATTTTGATTGTCATGAGTGTTTGAGCATGCAAACACTTTTAAATGTTCTCTAATTCCTTTCAATTATGGGTTGGGAGCGTATAAAGAATTTTTTTGTTAGGGAAAAAAGTATGCCTGTGAATGTTGCAGTGGAACCTCCCACAATTTCATCACCTATTACCATCCCTCAGCATATTGATGCTTCCGTTAGAGAGTTGTGGGGGAGAGCTCTCTCAAATCCTGTGAAGGGTGAAGGAACCATCCTTTTGAAGATGGAAGAGTCCTTGTTCAGATATGTTCCTTTATCAATTGTTGAAACAGCTAAAAATATGCTTTCTGAAACTGGTGATTCTGAAAGGGTTGCGAGATATATTGAGAATGCATTTTATATTTATCGTGCTACTGTTTGCGCGGGATGGGTTGCTGTGCTGTATAAAACGGATGATGCCTACGAGTGGCCTTCCCCTTCAAAATTTTCGTGGTCTAGTATTGATGCAGTATTATTTGGTGGCGAACATATTCATGGAAAAATTCCTGAAGATGACTCAAAAGTTGTAATTTCAATTCCAACATCTGATTGTAGGGTGGAAAAGACTGAGATAGAGTTTGGGGCTCGTGGAGAAGTTCTTAGGAATAGCACCACTGTCGAGGATATTATTCCTAGTAAAAATGTGGAAGTTCTTCATAAAACCTTTAAATATAGAGTTCCTAATATTGAGCTGGTCGGGTTTATTGGACACCAACATTGGCAGACGGCGTCTTTGCGGGCATTTGCAAATCCTTTGTACGCAATTATTTCTGATAGCGTGAAATGTGTGATTTCCAAAGAGGATTCTCGCCGGCTTGTTGAAAAACATCTTGAGGACCTTTCTAAATCTTATCCTTGCAGTATTGCTAGATATATAAGAAAGGGCGAAAAACCAGATTCTGGCGTTGGAATGATGTTTATGGGTTAGGGCTTTAGCTCTTGGATGTCTTCAGGCGGAGAGTTTTCGTTATTTTGTATGCCTCGACTACCCCGCTGATTGCTCGGTTTTCTTCGTCGATAATGTGTGGTGGCAAATCGAGGACGTGTTCAAGTTTTGCGTACTGCTTCTGAGAGCACATTGTTTCTATGACTTGCCCTATAACGGTTCTCGCAATTTTGTGATCGTAGAGTATTCCATTTTGGAACATTGCTACTTGTTGTATGTGCTCAAATCTTCCTTCCTTAAACCACACCCCCATCCTTCTGGCAACATATTCTTTTTCTTTCTGGTTCATTGTTTTCTTTCTTTTTTTCTTCGGAAGAATTGCATTGAACAGCTCCCTGACATCTGAAGAATACACAAATCGTTTCTGTTCATATTGTTGAACTGCATCTTGTACCATTGTATCAATTGTATCAATTGGCGCCGCGCCTTCTAATACTGGCACTGCTGATTGTCTTTGAGGTTTTTTCCATGCATCAACTTTTTTGTCGGAAACAATTCGCGCATAATATTTTTTCGATCCGAAATATTCATGCACGAGGCCAGAAACTGTTTTTCTGTCAGTGAGCTCTGAAATCTTTTCGATAACTGCGTACAAAAATTCCTTTTTATCTCTAAACCAATCCTCATCATCCAATTCATACATAATCTGTAGAAACCGCAATTGCAGACAGCGCGGTTCTTGCCACACTGGACGAGTGAACAAACTCTCTCCATCGGTCAATAATAGGAAAATAGTGATGTACCGCATCCGCATCAATCTAATAAGGGCAGAAAACGAGTGAGTATCCATCGTTTATTAATTTTTCAACATGCGCCATCATATCTTGAGATTTTGATGATATTCTTTTTATTGCATCAGCGAGTGGTTGAACACCAAGAACTTCTAGCGCGGCGATTTGTACGTATGCCTCCATGTTTGCACGCGTTCCCATTTTTACAGCATCTATAATTTTTTGAATAATAGATTCATTCTGAGTTTGTCGAAAATAATCCGAGAAATGTTTTTGTCCTAAAAATTGTGCAACTCTTCGCCCGTCAATACCTCCCTCTGCTTCCTCTCTCATAAGGTGTATTGCTGAATATATTCCTGCTTCTGCCATTTTTTCCTTTTGAATTTTTTTTGGCAGGTGTTCCTTCTTTGCAAATATTTCTACTCCTTTCACGTTCGCACTTTGTACCAAGAGTTCCAGAGTTATTTCTTTTTGTTCCATCAGGATAGCAAGGAAAATTTGATTGATTTAAAATAGTTGTGATTCACCCTAAGAA
>CAYJTR010000053.1:3966-6143 GCA_964373285.1 uncultured Methanosarcinales archaeon | reverse complement strand
GTAATACCACGGGCTTTAGCCCGTGGATAGCTCCGAGCAGCGGGTTTTTGTTATCCAACTTCTTTTTATACCATTCTGAACGAAAAACACGATACATAAAACAACCAAAATCTCACTTTCTTAATAAAACTTCTCTTCACAAGATAGTCTCGCCTCCACGCTCGTAACAGCGTCGCAAAAAAGAATTGGGTTCAACCACTCGCGCGGCGCATTTCATCTCCATGTTGCTTCTACGTCGTCTGTTCTTTCGTAGGGTTTTATTTGTGATTGTTCTATTGTTAGAAACTTTCCTTTGTTCTTTTTTGTTATTGCTTCATATTGTTGCATTCCTTGCCATGCTATCATTGCTCCGTTGTCTAGTAAGTATTCTCTTGCTGGCGCTTTGCATACTGCTCCTCTTTCTTCGCACATTATTCTTGTCATTTCTTGAAGTTTTGTGTTGCACGCGACTCCTCCTCCTAGTACTAACTCTTTTTTTTCTGTGTGCGCCAGTGCTCTCTCGCTTGCTTCTGTTAGCATTGCGAACACTGTTTCTTGAAGTGTGAAGCACAAATTTTCTGGCGTTTCATTTTTTATTCTTTCTAGGTGGGTTAAGATTCCGCTGAAGCTCACGTCCATTCCTTTGATTGTGTAGGGCGCTTTTAATAGTTTTTTTCCTTTGCTTGCTAACTCTTGAATTTTTGGCCCTCCCGGGAATCCCAGTCCTATGTGTCGCGCAAAAGTGTCAATCATGTTTCCGACGCCTGTGTCTAGTGTCTCGCCGAAAACTCTGTATTTTTTTTCTTGGAACGCTATTATTTGTGTGTTGGCTCCTGATGCGTACAATAGTACCGGGTCGTCGGTTTTTGTTAGGCCTCTGCCTATTTCTAGGTGTGCTATGCAGTGGTTTACTCCTATTAACGGTTTTTTGTATTTTAGTGATATGTATCTTGCTATGAATGCTCCTATTGTTAGGCATGGTCCTAGTCCGGGCCCTTGGGAGAATGCTATGGCGTCGGCTTCTTGTATTTTTATTCCTGCTTTTGTCAGGGCATTTTTCAAAACTTCTGGAGCTTTTTCTGTGTGGTGGTTGCTGGCGAGTACTGGGTGTATTCCTCCCTTCTCTGTTGTGTATGTTGCTTTCTCGTTGGCTGTTATATTCCAGTCTTTTACTATTCCTACGCCGAACGTGTGAGCAGTGCTTTCTATTCCGAGGATCGTCGTCATATTTTTTCTCCACCAAAATATTTTGTTTTGAGTGTGTGTAATCTTTTTCTGTATTGTTGGTACGCGGTATAGTGTTTGTCTATTATAAGCATATAAATAGTGTTTTCTTCAACATAATAAATGACTCGTACATTTGAGGTGATTGGTTCTCGATAACAGTTTTGTCCTCCTGAAAGATGTTTTAAGAGAGTCGGATTTTCTTTTATTTTCTCTTTTTTCTTTTCAAAAATTTCAACCTCTTTATTAGAAAGTTCATTGAGATCTTTAAAGAAGTCTGGGTGAAATTTGATAGTGTACATCGTTCTACTTTTTTATCTCTCTTTTTTGCAAGTATTGATAGTATTCTTCTTCTGTTTTTGTTTTTACTCTTCCTGTTTGTATTTCTTCTAATCTTTGTTGTGTTTTTGGATCAAGAGCTAGTTCCACGTCGTTGAGTAATATTTCAACGTGGTTTATAATTCTTTGAAACATTTCCTTTGGTACAGTAACAGTTTCCATATATATTCATAAATCTCTTTTCTTTATATAGTTTTCCCTTTCCTAAGTTAATTTTACACCAATCCTATTTTCTGCATGCTTTCATAGAATCCCGGTACTGTTTCATATTTTCGTGTTTCTTCTGGCGTCATCCATTTGTACGCGTCGTGTTCAAAGTCAAGCCGGATGCTTTCGGGTTTTCTCGAGAGTGTGAAAAGCACCGGGCATCGTACCCACTTTTCATATGTGTATGGTGTTGCCCATGTTTCTCCAATTATGAGTGTTCTATCTATTCCTGTTTCTTCTGTTGCTTCTTCTCTTGCTTTTTCCGAAAGGTCTTTTTCTTCATCAATGAATCCTGCGGTAACGCTCCATAAATTTTTGTAGGCATACACTTTGTCAGATCTTTTCAGAAGTAGTATTTCATTTAGGTATTGTAGAAACACGATGAGTATTGGTGCTCGCGGTGCCTCTGTGTAGCTTATTCTCCCGTC
>CAYJTR010000053.1:0-3866 GCA_964373285.1 uncultured Methanosarcinales archaeon | reverse complement strand
TTATTATTGCTTTTGAAAATTTTCAGTATTCTTCTACTGGTCCTTCTTGTGTTCCCTCTTGTCCTCTTGCTGATGGCCTTTCTATTTTCACGTTTGATGGCGATGCTACTATGTATTCTTCTCCGAATCCTGCTAGGTGTCCATCTATTGCGTCTATTGTTTTCTTTAATTTTGATATTGCTCTTTTTAGTTCTACTATGTCTTTTTCTTTTAGCGGCCCTATGTTTATTAGTGCTATCGTGTTGCCTACTCTTAAATCGTCTAGTATTATTTTTATTCCTTCGAAGTCTTCCAGCTGGTATGGTCTTACTAGTAGCTTTTGTTTTTCTCCTTCTTCTACTTTTTCAAGCTCTACATAGTCTTGGCGTTGTTCTTGTTCTCCTTCGTAGTCTGGTCCGGAGAACGTTTCCTTCAGCTTTGATAAGAATTTTCTCATATTAATCTACCCTTTTTTTCGGGTGAAGAATGTTTAGTATATAAAGTTTTGGATTTGCTTTTTTTCGTGTTCATCATAGCAACATTTTTAAACACTTCTTTAATCTTTTCGTTCATGGTTGACAGAAAGGGTGGTTTTCGTCGTAAGACTTCTTCCAAGTTGTCGAAGGGTCATCGCTCTAAGGGCAAGATTTCTTCTACTGATTTTTTCGCAGATTTTTCTCTGGGTTCTAGTGTTGTTTTGAAGGCAGAGCCCGCTTTTCAGAAGGGTATGTTTCATCCTAAGTTTTATGGTTCTACTGCTGTTGTTGTAGGGAAGGTTGGTAATTGTTATAAGGTTTCTTTTAAGGATGGTAGTGTTGTAAAAAGTTTTTTGGTGCATCCTGTGCACTTGAGGGGTGTTCAATGAAAAGGAACATAATTTCTTCTGAGCCTGTTGCTATTGCTGAGGTCAAGCACATTCTTTCTTCTTTGAAGACTTCTGAGGCTCTTAACTTTCGTGCTTCTCGTACTGAGGAGTACTCTTCTAATGTTTCCAAGCTTTCTTTGGCCGGGCTTAAGGAATTGTTTTCTGATATTGAAAAGTTGAATGTTCCTAGGTTGAAGCGTGAGGCTCTTGTTAAGATTGCTGATACTCTTCCTTCTTCTGATGATGATGTCAAGCTTGTTCTTTCTTCTTTTGGCATTCCTATCGCTAAGGAGCACTTGACCGCTATTTCTGAGGTTGTTAAGAAGCACTTGCCTAAGCAGTAGTGAGTTGCGTAATTCACGCTGTACTTTTCTGTTGAGTTCGACAAGGTCACCAATTTTGAACAAAGAATTTATATACAAAATACTCTTTTCTTATAACGTGACAAAACCTAATCTTCATGAATTTCCACCAAATATCACTGAATCGAAGCCGCAATATACTCTTCCTGAATACTTGTCAAAGATCGTCGAATTGGGAGCGCGGTTGGAAAAAAAAGAAGGTGAATTTTTCTATTGTGGACACGTAACTTCATATGGGCACAAGTGTAGATATTCTGGAACAAAACTTTTTATTTTGCCAGTACGAGAGCGCGCAGTGAACGAGAATGGGAGCATAGTTTTAGATGAGCAAGATATACGTTTTATACGGCAAACTTATGACTTGTATGCGACAGCTGTAAGAAAAAACCGAGCAGATGATGCGCCATTTTTAGATTCTGAACTCGTCGAAAAAATAAAAACGGGTGATGTAGAAGTATTTCCTTTCACAGTTTCCAGCGATACGAGGCTTATAATTAACAGTAGTGGTATTGAGGATTTGATAGTGTCAGGAATGACCGAAATTGAGTTTCATTGTGACATTTGGACGTAGACCTGGCCAGTTAAAAATCACTCATTTTTTGGACATGACGAAAATCGCTCTCGACGCGCGCTATTGAATTAAGTTAATGTATAAGACGAGCAATTTTTGATCGCGCTTAAAAACTTCGCTGGGCAAATCTACATTTTTGCGTGGAGTTCTTGACATAGTTTTATATAGTTATTTGTTTTCTTTTTTTTCATGGAGCATGGTTTTGACGATTTTGGTGGTGGTATCTCTAGGGAAGAGTTCGCAATAGTTTTGGACTTTTTGCCTCACGGATACCCTGATGATTTGAGGCCTTCTCACAGGAAGACCGCTATAGCTCAAGCTATCGGCAAGTCTCACTTGTCTTTGTTGGAGCTTATTCCTAAGCGCGATGTTTTCTTGCAGCCTTTGCAGGAGGTTTATGTTGGCAGTGGCAAGCGTGATCAGATTCATCATATTAGCGGTACTATTCCTATGTCTAGGCTTACTGCTACTGCTCGTTCGGAGTTGGAGTTTGCTTTGAAGGATCTTGTTCATAAGGATGAGCAGAGGTTTGTTCAGTTTTTCAATATGGCTCAGCCTTTGACTATGAGGATGCACCAGTTGGAGCTTCTTCCGGGCCTTGGTAAGAAGTATATGTGGGAGATTTTGGAAGCTCGTAAGCAGTCTTTGTTTAAGAGTTATGCTGATATTCGTGAGCGTGTTAAACTTATTTCTGATCCTGAAAAGTTGATAATTCGCAGAATTTTTTCTGAGCTTTCTGGCGGCGAAAAGCACAAATTATTTGTTAGGTAACGCCTCTTGAGTTAATGCATAGCAATAATTAGGAATTTTCTTTTTGCATCGCCATTCTCCGGTATTTTGCGTACTTGTCTTCTGGCGAGTATTTTGCCGGTTTCGGGTTTTCTGTTGTTGTATCGCAATGTTTTTTTTGTAGTGTGTAAGCTCCGCACTTTTCGCAGTGTAGTATATTTTTCATTTTAAGACCTTTCGAATGTTGCTGTTGCTTTTTTCTTTTTGTAGAACTCTAGTGTTGGATCTATTTTTTCTTTTAACTTTTTTTCTGCTGTTTTGTAATTGCTTGATGATATTTTTACTGAGTATCTTCCTCCTCCTAAGTATTTCACGCTTGTTGATTCTGATTTTAGTGTTTTTAGCCCGTTTTTTATTATTTCTACTCCGTCTGGAGCGTACGATGAAACTTTTATCATTCCTCCAACTTCTACTCTTGGCGGTTTGAATCTCGTCTTTATCAGTGAGTTTATGGCTTCTGCTTCTTTTTCTGATATTTTTGATTCTTCTATTGATGCTTCTCCTCTTGATACATCTTCAAAAAATGTGAATACTGAATCGTATCCTGTTCTTGTTGCGTGGGATTGTATCTTGTTTAGTAATTCTTCTGGATTGCTTGATGTTTGTGCTGATGCTTGTTTTAGTATTCCTTTGACTACTGCGTCGTGCCTTAGAGAATCCATTTTTGCTCTTCTTTCTGATTCTGAAACTCTTCTTAATGACAGGTCTATGTGTCCTCTTTCTTTGTCAACTCTTAGAATTTTGCAGACTAGTTTTTTTCCTTCCTGAACGTAATCCCTGACGTTTTTTACTCTTCCCGGGGATATTTCTGATATGTGAATCATTCCGGTGCAGTCGTACTCGTCAAGTTTTGCGAATACTGAATGAAATTGTATGTTTGTAACTGTGCATAGCACGAACTCGTCAACTGCTGGAAGCCCTTGTTTTTTTGTTACCATTAATAGCGGGGAAAGGATTTGAACCTTCGACCTACGGGTTATGAGCCCGTCGAGCACTCCAGACTGCTCTACCCCGCTGTGAAATACTAACTGAACAGGAAGGTGTTTTATAAAGATATATGTTGAAATTTCGTCACCCGATAGGACACATTCTGATTACAGGAACAAAAACGCTATATTTAAAAACTCCTTCTTCCTATACCACCGTATGCAACAAGAGATGGTAACTATACCGAAGGAAGAGTATGAGCTTTTGTTAGAAGAAGTTGGAATTTTGAGAAACCAAGAGATTCTTAAGGCCATAAAGGAAAACGACGCCGCGAAAAGTTTGGGCGTAAAAACGTGGAAGTTACAAGTTTAAT
>CAYJTR010000052.1:0-6300 GCA_964373285.1 uncultured Methanosarcinales archaeon | reverse complement strand
TTGCGGCGGAAAATGAGACCGAAAGCGGTTCAACAGACGCTTCAGCAGGCACTGAAGAAACAATTCAAGCGGTTGATGCAACAACAGAAAAAGAAACAAAAATAATGACGACACCATTCGGAGCGAAAGTAAGACTGATGCAATTAGAAGCAAAACTGGAAGAACACATACTTAAGGCGACAAGAATTATAGAACTGGCAAAAACCAAAAATGCGAGCACTACGGAACTCGAAGCATTATTAGAAGAAGCAAAAGCGCTGAAGGAAGAAGTATCAATAATAGAGCCGACACCAGAAGATCACAAAGTCCAAGAATTCGTTGATGCAAAACACGACGCCATAAAGCTGGTGAAAGATTTCCGCGAAAAAGCGAAAACACTTCTTGACGCGCGAGACATAGCGAAAATAAAAACGGAAAAGTTTGAGTCAAACACCCTTAAAAGGGTTCGTGAAAGCGCGAAACAAAAAGTTAGAGAGCACAACGCAGAACACCTAAAGAAGGTGTTGGAAAAAACCGGAAACGGAAGTGTTGATGAGGCAATAATAGAAAAAGTGAAAAACGGAGAGATGACCGCATCAGAAGCAAGAAGCAAAGCCAGAGATAAAATTAAAGAGCTAAGAGAACAGAAAAAAGACGACAAGATTGCAGAAATAAAAAGAGAAGTGCAGGAAAGAGCTGACAAAAGAGAACAAAAAATAAACACCGCGCTGGAAAAGTTTGAATCCAGACAAACTGAAAGACTTGCTTCCAGAAGCGCAAAGATAGCCAAGAGCGCGCCTCCAGAAGTCGCGGCAAAAGTTCAGGAAAGAGCAAATAATAAAGTTCAACAAAGAGTGGACATTGCAAGAACGAGAGCATCAGAAAGAATAGTTGTGGTTGAAGAAAAAGCCCGGGAAAGAATTGAAAAAGCAGAATCAAAAAGCACCAAAACAGATTCCAATAAGGAATCTCAAGAAGTAAAATCGAGGTGATAAAAAATGAAAAAAATCATGACAATTGCGATAATAATGCTGGTGATGCTGATAATATTTACGGGATGCTCAAAACAAGCGCCGCCAAGCACGCAAAATGAGCAACAAGAAGCAAGCGATAATCAGCTTGCAAGCGATATCGACGAACAATTCGCCGACGAAAGCATTGATGTAGATATAGGAGAAACACTGGAATCGGGCGAGTGAAGCTCCTGCAAAGAAGCGACGGGGCGAGTGCATTCAAAAAAAACTCCCGCTTCCGCATTCGCGGTGACGGAAGCAGGCAGGGTGTGTCAAGAATAAAACGTTTAAACCACTCTATTTTGGCATTAAAACACAGGGTTTATTAATACCTGTGACATCCTAACCGAGAAAACAAAAGCATAAGCTTTAAAAACGAATTCAGGGGGTTCAAATCAATGGTTGAACTGGTATTCAGCCCAAACTGGTTCTACGGGAAAGACATAGGAATAGACGCAGTAAGTGTTATAACACTGCTGATAATAACCGTGTTCAGCTACAAATTATACAAGATATCAAAAGAGCAAAAAAGCGCGCTATTCACGATAGGATTCTTATCACTAGCAATATCATTCATATTCAAAATACTAACAAATTTCGAACTTTACTACAGCACGCTTGAAACTCAAACACAAGGATTAATAACATTCTCGTACAGCATAGTCAAGACGTCAAACATACCATTATTCATAGGGTTTCTGGGATACAGAGCGCTAACATTCCTAGGGCTCTACTTATTATACCTGGTTTATTACGGCGACAAAACTGACAAAGTAAGCATGGCATTACAAGCATACTTCTTATTCGTCGCGCTATACTTCACACAATTCTCATACTACGTATTCTTCATGACCAACGCGATATTCCTAGCACTAATAACAAAAAAATTATGGGACAACAGCACGAAAAACAACAGGTCACAAACAGCGCTGAGTCTGGCGACGAGTTTCAGCATAATAACAGCAAGCCAAATATTATTCATGTTTACAGGAATGTTCCCGATATTATACGTTCTAGGAGAACTGGTACAACTCATAGGAAGCGCGATGCTCCTGTGGACATTAGCACTCATACTATACCATGGCAAAAAAACGCAATAAGATAGAAATAGTAAGCGACATGCTGAAAACATTGCAGGAAAGAGGAAAATTAAAGCCGACACACCTAATGTACAAAGCAAACCTGTCGCACGGGCAAATGCAGTCATACCTGGAAGAATTAATAAACAACGAAATGATAACAAAAATGGACAATAAAGGATACGAATACCTGATAATAACGGACAAAGGAAGCACATTCCTGCAAAAACTACGGGAACTAAACGAATTCCAAAAAGCATTCGGAGTGTGATGCCGTCGACGAAAGTTTTAAAAACAATCATTACAAGCAAGACGGAGAAAAAGAGTACAATGGAACGATTCAATCCCCAAAAGCACTGGCAACACCCGAAAAGAACGATAGGGCAAAAGTCGGCAGATTGGATAACACACCACGCAGGAAGCTGGACATTCATACTAATACTATTAGGAATACTCTTCTTATGGATAACACTAAACGCAATAGCATGGGAGTACAGATGGGACCCATACCCGTTCATATTATTCAACCTGTTTCTGTCAACACTGGCAGCAATTCAAGCACCAATGATACTAATGTCACAAAACAGAACAGCAGAAAGAGACAGGTGGAAAGCAGAACAAGACTACAAAGTCAACAAGAAAGCAGAAGAAGAGATAGAACAATTGCAAAAAGAGTTAAGAAGATTGGGAAGAATGCTCGACGACAGAAAGAGATAGTTCATGCAGAAGAATTGCGCCCGAAAAAAAAGAGGAAAATTGAAAAAGAAGTAAGATTTAAAAGAAGACAAGTATGAACGACAACGTGAAAAAAACAATTACCATAATAGTATCAAGTATATTAACAATATTTCTTTTAACAATTCTCCTAAAAACAATATCCATAACAGAAATCATAACAACACTAAAAAATATACCACTCACAGACCTCGGAATCATACTCATCCTCTATGGAATCGCACAACTCTTCAGAAGCATAAGAACATGGATGCTCATACAAAAAACAGTACCACTAAAAGAAGTATTCTCAATAACATGCATACACGCGGCACTCGTAAACATCATGCCGGCACGCACAGGAGAAATAGGATATGTTTATCTACTAAAAAAAACTGGAAAAGTAAACACTGGAACAGGAATAGGAACACTCGCAATAGCAAGACTATTCGACATTATCGCAATAGCAATATTATTCTTCATAGCGAGCATGACAGCAACAAACATTCCACCACTAGCACAACAACTAAAAATACCAGTCATTATCTCACTAAGCACAATTATCCTTCTCGTCATCACCATCCTCATGAACGGTGACAAAACAGTAAGTATAACTAGAAAAATATTTGAAACCCTAAACGTACAACATATGCGACCAACACAATGGATACTACAAAAAATACAAGAAGCAATACAAAACCTCAAAAACATACAACACAAAACAATACTAAAAACGATCATTTGCTCACTCATCACATGGACATCACTCTTCAGCATCAGCCACATACTACTCAAAAGCATAATGACAACAGCACCACAAATATCACTCACCATACTCGCAACATCAATGGTAGCACTCTTATCAGGACTACCAATACAAGGAATCATAGGACTAGGAACAATAGAAACATTCTGGACAGCGGCACTCGTAGGAATAGGAATACCAATTCAAACAGCGATACTCGCAGGATTTATACAACACATCATATCAATACTCTCCACAACAATATTTGGAATATATGGTCTTTTAATGATAGTAATAATAAAAAAAACAAAACAATGTACGGGAGGAATTAACAATGGGAATCATTGACATGTTTCCAAGATGGATGCAAAGAACATATTTCAATACAATGCGACCGCTCATATTCAAACGATACAAATACCTCAAAAATATTATAAGAGGGAACAAATGCAAAAAAATAATGGAGTATTAACCATACAATTCGCAATGGTAAAAAGAAAGGCATAAACACAAGATTTAAATTAAAAAGAAAAATCCTAACAACCATGCATATACTCCTACTCAACTACGAATTCCCACCACTCGGAGGAGGAGCAGCACCAGTAACAAAAGAGTTAGCAATAGAACTAGGAAAGAAAGGACACACATTCGACCTTATCACCATGGGATTCAAAGGTCTACCATCAGAAGAAAAAATTGGTCCGATACACGTGTATAGAGTACCATGTAGAAGGGCAAAAAAAGAGTTAAGCACAACCATAGAAATGTTATCATTCATACACCCAGCAATACGCAAAGCAACACAATTGATAAAAGAAAAAAAATATGATCTCATACATACACACTTTATCATACCAACAGGAATCATAGCATGGAGACTATCAAAAAAACACAATATTCCGTACATCATATCAACACACGGATCAGACATACCAGGATACAACCCTGACAGGTTTCAAATAATACACAAGATTATACTACCACTCTGGAAAAAGATAATTGAAAGATCGAGAGGAGTAATAACCCCATCAGAGAGTCTACGACAATTAATACTACGATCATGGAAAAAAAATCCAGAACATATAAAAACAATACCATGGGGGATCAAAACGCCAACACTACCAACAACAAAAAAAGAAAACATTATACTCTTCGCAGGAAGACTCTTCGAAAGAAAAGGAGCGCACTATCTCCTGAAAGCAATACAAAACACAAATATTCATGGATATAAAGTTGTTATCGTTGGAGACGGCCCAATGAGACAAGAATTAGAAGATCTAGCGCAGGGAGATTCACGAGTAGAATTCAAAGGATGGATACCGAGAGAAGAATTATGGAAACTCTATGCAAGATCAAAAATATTCGTATTCCCATCAATACAAGAAAGCTTCGGAATGGTCATCGGAGAATCAATGGCGGCAGGCATGACAGTCATAACATCAAATATTTCAGCAATGCCAGAAGTAGTGGGAGACACAGGAATACTAGTACAACCAAAAAGTGTTGAAGAAATAAGAACTGCACTTCTACAACTCACAAGCAACCAAAAAATGGTACGAACACTCGGAAAAAAAGCAAAAAAAAGATTACAAACAATGTTCACCATGAAAAAAGTAGTAGAATCATACAATAAAATATACAACGATACAATCTCGAAAAGAAACATCTAACTCTTCTTAATCCTCGAAATATTCTTTTCCTTCACTAACTTTCTATAACTACGAATACTAATATCCGAAAGAATACCAGTAATAATAAACTGCCATCCAAAAACGACAAAAAATATTGCAAGAAGAGGAAGAGAACTGTTGCTTAGAGGAAAGTTGTATACTGCTCTCAAAATGAAAAGAACTACACCCAAAAGAAAACCAAGACATGCAGTTATCAACCCAATACCACCAAACAAATGATTTGGCTTCGAAGCATACTGCTTCCAAAACCAAACACTCAAAATGTCGAGGAAACCCTTTATTACTTTGTTCATTCCATACTTTGTTTTTCCCCATTTTCTCTCATGATGAGCAACCTTTATCTCAGTAATACGAAAACCCTGCATACGCATCAACGCAGGTAAGAATCGATGCATTTCACCATACAAATCAAGATTTTTTACTGCATCTGCACGCTGTACTCGAAATGTACACCCAGAATCATGAATTTTGTCACCCAAAAGAAAACGACGAGTCTTATTAGCAATCCTCGAAACAATATGTTTCCACAAAACATCCTTCCTCTTTTTTCTCCACCCACAAACAACATCCCAACCCTCATTTAATTTTTCTAAGAATAGAGGGATTTCCGAAGGATCATCCTGCAAATCACCATCCATCGTTATAATAATATCACCTTGAGAATGTTCAAAACCAGTCCTCAACGCAGCAGTCTGACCACTATTCTTACGATGACGAATAACAGTAACGCCCTTCACAGAAGACGCTACTTCAAAAGTATTATCACTACTAGCATCATCAACAAAAATAATCTCATACTTTTTCTTTAAACCACTAAGAACATCATGAAGCCTTCGAGCAAGTTCTGCAACATTACCTTCCTCATTATACACAGGAACGACAACAGATAACAAATCTTTCATCAAAAACCCCCTATCTTGATGGGTTGTGAACAATGGTTTTTAAGTGTTGCGATTCAAGATTTTTGTAAAGGAAACTGCACAATTTAAACCACAGTAAACTGAACACCAGATTCCTGCTTCATCCTTGATGCAAAATGCTGGAAGACAGTGAGAAGTTCCTCTCTTTCATCACTGGAA
>CAYJTR010000051.1:0-6874 GCA_964373285.1 uncultured Methanosarcinales archaeon | reverse complement strand
TGTCCTGAAAGTCTTTTGCCACCTTTTGTGAGCACTATTTCATCAAACACATATTGGTTGACAAGGGGGATGTCCCTCACGGGGAATGTCAACCATAAATGAATTAATAATAGTGCGAACTGGTGGCAAAAGTCGAGCAGTGCGAGATCCAGGACAGCGCCTCACAATAAGTCTGCCAAGTTCAGATTTTCTACCGCTCTGGAGTGTAGCGCCGCGATAATGCCCTGCCTTAATCTTTCAGTGCTGTGAGTTACTGATATTCTTGTTTCTTCATCGTCAGGCATTCTGAATTTATACTGCTCAACGAGCTTAATTACAGAATTATAAAAATCTTCTTTGGAAGTTGCGCCCTGCAAAACAGTTCTAACCTCTACCTCAAAACCATGAATGGCGTTCTGCATCGCGTGAGTGAATAACACTTCTTTGGTTGCCGCTGTTGATATCGGCGGTGACTGGCAAAACGGGGAATTGCGCTTAATGTACTCTTCCAACCGTTCCTGCACTGCGCGCAAATTTTTCTCCAGCTCATTCGCTTCAGATGAAGAGTGCGCACCCATATTCATAAACAAGCTACCCCCGCCCGTGGTGGAGCGCGTATATCTATTTAAACCTTTTGACCGAATTTTTGTGGAAAGCGCCCTAATGTCGAAATCCAATAAAATCATCTACGCGAGCGCGTTACGCGGGGTTGTCCCTTACGGGGACGTAGCGCCTACTGATTCTCGTCGAGGATTTCGAAGGTGCTTTCCACGAACGACCGAATTTTTGAATTTTTGTCAATGTTTTACGAGAATACTTTGTCTAAGCTTCCCAGAGCGTAACCTGTTCCCCATCCTGCTATGTATTCTATCGGCGTTATGGCAAGCCCTATGAACGCTCCTTTTACCGCATCACCTCTCACATTTCTCAATGCCTCCTCTCTCGTCCTTTCTATTTCTGATGTTTCTTGACGTAATATAATTCTCGCATTAATGATTTTTTTTTGTGTTACTGCTCTTTCCAACTGGTCTTCTGCTTGCCAGTACGCAGTTCCCAGAATGTTAGCAATCCATAATGGTACCCATAATGGCACTATTGGTGACGTTCCGTGGCCGCTTTTTGATGCCTGAAATCCTCCATACATTCCCGCTAATACGACCGCTGGATGTATAAGAAGTGCTCCCATCGACGCCGTTTGCATCTTTTCTTCAAGAGTCCATCCTTTTTCCTGCACTGCTTCTTCAGCCGTCATAAGTGTTGAAAGTATCTGGATGTATTTAATAGTTGTGCAGGATTGGCTTGTTAACTTGTCGTATCTTTTATTTTCTTTTACATCTTTAATGGCTACATCAAGAGAATATTAGTCTCGCTTAGTGGGTGTTAAACTAAATAGCGATCACAATAGACGGCTTGCCCAGACAAACGCTAACTTAATAAATATACAATCTTTCTTCATTTTATGGATGTCAAGATTGTTGTTTTCGTCCCATTAACACATTGTGACAAAGTTAGAAAAGCGATCGGAGACGCAGATGGAGGAATCATTGGAAATTATTCTCATTGCAGTTTTTCTTCAAAAGGAATTGGCAGATTTAGGCCTAACGAAAAAGCCAATCCTCACATTGGGAAAGTAAATAAATTGGAAGAAGTTGAAGAAGAAAAAATAGAATTTATTTGCCCGAGAAAAACTGCTGGAAAAGTTATTAATGCAATAAAGAAAGTCCATCCTTATGAAGAAATTGCTTTAGATATTTATCATTTAGTGGACGAAAATGAATTATGATTTTTACGCGTTTGTCTTCCCGCTCTTAAAATAGTAATCGCTGCTCCTTCGCTCGATCACGCCTTGCAGATCCCTCCATCCAATCTTCTTCGGCGAGATTTCTCTGCTCGCGTTGTTATACTCAATTTTGTTTCAGGCAACTTTTATAAACTTTGAAATTATATCAGAGCAGTATGGTTACTAAAATACGGGATTTATATCGGTGTGATGAATGCAGGTTGCTATATAAGGATTCTTTTTGGGCTGGAAAGTGTGAATCTTGGTGTAAGAAAACTCATTCTTGTAGCTTGGAAATCACTAAGCATTCTTCTAAATCTTGAAAGTGCTTTTCGCCATTTTTTGCCTCGTGGAAATCGTTGTACTTCGCTTTGTTCCGTCCGGATAATAATTATCACATCATCTTTCTGCTTCTTGCATATACTCTGTTACTATGGTTATTATTTTTTGTATGGTTTCGTTGCAATTTTTGAAGTATATGTGATCTAATATTTCTGGACCTTCTCTTCGCAAGATATCGCTGATAAGTGCGTGAATAAATGATTGTGTTGCTCCTGTTATTTTTGCAAAGTCAAGTGATACATCATCTTTTTTTTTGAGAGCTGGCAGTATACTGTTGAGTCTTATTTCTCGTGCAATATCCTTATTTTCTGCGAAACTTCCAACAAGTGGAAATAATAATATGTTTTTCATATGAATCGAGGTCTCCTTTGTCTTTCTTTTTTTCTTTCTTGTATCACTTTTCGATATGTTTCGCGTATCGTATCCAGAAGTGCGGAGAATTCTTTTGTTGCATCAACTGATATGTCAACGCCGACAACTGTTCCCCTCCAGCGCGGAAGTGTTTCTTTTTTTGAGTAATGTTCTTTGCATGGGTCTGCATGGAGTTGTATGCGTTCGCGTTCTTTTTTGCTTTTGAGTAATTTATACATTGCAGTTCCACTGTATATCATAAAGAAATCTCTGTTTACTTTTGCGATTGCACGTGTAAAAAATAATCCTGCCCCCGCATTCATTTCTGTTCCTCCTTCTTTTCTTGTTGTTCCTGTTATTCCTGGTGTTAGTGCTAATTGTATTGCTTCAAAATCTGTTGATGCCTTGTGTGATTCAGAAATTGATTTCTTTATTCCTATTCCAGTATCTGCTATTCCTATTCTTACAGTGTTGCTTTTTTTGTAATATTGTGCACAGACTATCGCCCCTTTTTTTGTTTGGGCGTGTTCAAGAACATTTCTTACGAGTTCTCCAACAACGTATCTTATAGTTTCAGTTTTTTCTTGATTCAAGTGGAGGAGTGGTGCAAGTTCTGATATAAATTGAGACAGCTCTTCAGATGTTTTTATTCTAGTAAGTGGTATAAATCTTCCTGCGGGTTCGTGTTCTTCTATTGTTATTTCTGATGGTATATTGAGCATTTTGAAGAGTCCTATTCTTTCAAGATAATGTTTTGATGTTGCTTCTAATTTTTCAAATAGTATATTTGATGGTTCTACTGTTAATCCTATTGCAGTTATCATTGAGAGAACTACTGGGTGTACTGATATCCATTTTTGATTTGAAGTTATTATTAATTTTTCAGGGTTCGAAGTATCAAAGGAATTTAGGAATGGATCTATATTTCCTAAAAAAGCACTATTAGGCAGATGCATCCTCATATAGTACCGGAAATTTGATTTTATTTATAAACATACTGTTTTTACCGGGATTCCCGGTGATTTTTGCAGTGTTCACAATTCCCGGAATACCGGAGAACACATCAACATATTGACTTTTTTGTCACATTAATAACCGATATTTTTAAATAAACGGCAATTAAAGATGCTCAATAGAGATATTTTCATCACACTGGTTGTGTTTGAATCTTGGAGGGTTCGATGGTTGATAAGAAGATTAGCAAGGATGAAGAGGTGGGTTATCATAAGGGAGCTATTTACACTTTGATGAATGAGCGCAATGGTTTGGCTCAAATGATTGGCATTGTTGAGCAGTTGTTGCAGGCGCACATTAAGAGTTTGAAAGATTTGGGCGTCGATATAGTTGCGGAATTGAAGGCCAATACTGATAAGGCCAAAGAAAAGCTTGATGAAAAATTGAAGCAGTGATTAATTATGTACTCCTCCCAATGTTCTGGTTATGATTGCGGTTCTTGTAGTTTGTACTCCGGCAATTCTGGATATTCCTCGAACGATTCGCCCTCTTACTCCAGCAATTCTTCAAACTATTCTCAACCAATGTATGATTCCCAAGAATTTTCTCCAAGCTTTTTTGTTGATGAGTCTTCCGAATTTGTTGGAGATATTCCCGGGCAGGGCGCAATAATCGATCATGCCAAAAATGTTTTTAGAAATCTTACTAATCAGGAATTTCCTGATAATATTTCCATAACTTTGTGTGACTGCGAAAATTTTGACAAGTTGTTGCCTTCAGGAGTTTCCGAAAATTCCAGCGTTATGGGTTTTGCTGTTAACAGGAAGGGTTTTGGTATCTCAAAAATTTTTGTCAGGAATAATTCTTTGCCTCAACTGTTTGTTACTCTGGGCCACGAGATTGGCCATGTTATAACTCGACAGCTTTCTGATGTTAGGGACGAGGAGGCTAAAGCTTTTAGTTTTGCCAGAGCGTGGGTTGTTAAGACTAAAGAGCTGAACATTGCTGGATTGGACAAGTTTTTAAAGCCACGGCCTGCCCTTAATGGTGTTCATAATGTTGCTTTTGATTTTGTCGAGAGAGAAATTGCTGACGGCATTTCTCCCCTGAACATTTATGTTGATATTGCCAGCGGCAGGAAGCGTGTTGAGAATCTTGAGAGGATTGCGTTGAGCGGGTAATTTCGGAGGTTTTTGTTATGGCTAAGAAAGATGTTAAGAAGGGCTTAAAGTCTGATGTTTCTGATTCAAATATTGTTCCCGGCAGTTCAGAGCCTAAAATTTCTGCTCAGGAGCAGATGTTGAAGAGTGTTCCTCCGGAACTTCAGGAGAAGCTCAAAGCCTTGCAGGGAAAGCTTGAAGATTTTAAGAAGAAGGTTTTGGCAAAGTTTGACAAGTATATTACTGGTATTTCTCTGCTTCCTCCTCCTAAAAAGACTGCTCAGGGTTTTTCTCCCCTTCCGGGTATTGGTATGAAACCTTTGCCCGGCATGCCTGATTCTTTGACTCCTCAACAGGTTCAGCAGCCAAAACCTGAAGATTTGAAGAAGGAAGATGATGATATTCACGTTTTCGTTCTTGTTGATGATTCTGAGCCTTCCAAAATGCCTAAGTGGGAATTGTTGGAGAAAACTGCTAAAATTATTGATGATATTGCTAAAGAGGTTGACGACAAGATTAAGCCCAGAACTTTCCTGCTTTCAGAGATTTGGCAGAGTTGTTATGATTCCAAGTATGACTTGTTGCAACTCGTAGCATTGTCCGCTCCTATTCATGATACTGGCATGTTAAAGGCCATCAAGATTGCTGAAGTTCACAAATCTATGGTTTTGAAAAAGTTTGAGAAGTATATTGTTGCATACGTCCTCGCGGGCAGTCTTGTTCAGGGAAAAGCTTCACAGGAATCTGACATTGATGTTTTCATAGTTATTGACGATACTGATGTTAAGAAGATGACCAGGTTCGAGCTTAAGGACAAGCTTAGAGCGATAATTATCGGTATGGGTTTGGATGCTGGCGATATTACTGGCATTCATAACAAGCTCAACATTCAGGTGTACATTCTTACAGATTTTTGGGATTCCGTCAAGGAAGCTAACCCCGTAATTTTTACGTTTTTGAGGGACGGCGTTCCTTTTTATGACAGGGGTATTTTCATGCCTTGGAAACAATTGCTTAAAATGGGCAAGGTTAAGCCCTCACCTGAAGCTATTGATTTGTACATGAGTGGCGGCGAGCAAACTCTTGAAAGGGTTAGGTTGCGTATTAAAGAGATAGGTATGGAAGACATTTTTTGGGCTTTGCAAACCCCTTCGCAGGCCGCTTTAATGCTGTACGGTTTGCCCCCTCCAACTCCTAAGGAGACTCCTGAAGTTTTGAGAGAAATTTTTGTGAAGAAAGAAGGGCTTCTTAAGGAAGAGGATGTTGCAGTCATGCAGAAAGTTATCGATACTAGAAAATCTTTGGAGCACGGCACTAGAAAAGCTTTGAGTGGCAAAGAGTTGGACGAGCTTTTGGAGAGCGCCGAGAATTATTTGAAGCGTTTGAAAAAATTGTTTACTCAGATAGAGGATTTGAAGGAGCGGGAGTCTATAGTTCACTCTTACGAGTCAGCTATTACTTCTGTTCGTGACGCTTTGGTTGTTGAAGGCCTTAAAAGCATTCCTGAAGAAACTATCGTCAAAGATTTCAAGAAGGTTCTTGTTGATTCTGGAAAGCTTCCCGCGAAATCTGAGAGGGTTTTGGAAATGGTTCTTAACGCTAAAAAGCATCTGGATTCCGGAAAGATTTCAAAGGATGAGGTCGTGAACACTCGCAAGGAGTCTTTGCAGTTTATCAGAATGGTTACTGAATTCGTTCAGCGCGCCAGAGGCAAAGAGCTGGAAAAGTCCAGAATTCGTGTTAAGCACGGCGACAAGTTTGGAGAAGTTTTGCTTCTGGAAAACGATGCATTCATCATTACCGATGTCGACGCTCAGGACAGGGAAGTTCAGAAAGCTTTGATAAATCCTGACGGGTCTTTGGGAACCATTGTTAAAAGTTCTGTTGAAGACCTCGAGAAAGCCCTCGTAAGCACCAAACTTCCCAGAAAAGCGTTCATTAAAGGCGCTATCTTCAGAGACATCGAGAAAATTTTTGGTTCAGGCGTTGAAGTCTTGCTGCAGAACTGAATTTTTTGGTGAAAAAATTTTATGGCGGGAAAACTCAAAACACCCTCCAAATCCGAATGAATCCAATCCGAACAAACACAATAAAACCACGCTTGAGGAATTATTAAGAAAGTAACGGAAAACTGCCCTTTGACTCTTTGTCTTGATGTACCACTTCGCTTTTTGGACAGATGGATTTCAAATTTACTTTCTCCTTCTAGTCGCACCACGCCTTGCGGGTTCTCGCTCACCCAAACTTTGTTCTTTCATCGGAAAACTCCTCTTATCCTATCATCAGAAAGAAGCAGCAGGATCTTATG
>CAYJTR010000050.1:0-7049 GCA_964373285.1 uncultured Methanosarcinales archaeon | reverse complement strand
TGGGATGACTCGGCTATAACTGTTGCTTCAACTGCTCTTGGCATAGGTGTTGGAGCCGCCGCTACCAAGGGTGCGACAATGGCGGCTCTAAGAATTTCAGGAGCGGCAGCCGCCAGTGAGTTAGCGCCCGCTGGAAGATTGGCAGTTTCAGGAGTGGGATTTTTGGCTGGCGCGGGTGCTGATATGACTATACAAATGGGTACTTCTAATGAGCATACTAATTGGTGGGCTAGGATGGGTTCTAGTTTAGGTTTGGCTGTTGGTCCTAGATTGTTGTCAAGTATTGGCGGGCGCTCTGGCGGTTTGAAGGTTGTCGCTTGTGCTTTTTGTTCTCCTTCAACTATTAATAGGAAGCAGGCGGTTACTGCTTTTGATGATATGTTGAAAGATATTGATGTTCCTGATTCTACAAAGCAAACTTTGAGGAATTCGTTTAATGAAAAGGTTGTAAGGCTTGATGAGACTTTTGCGCAAACGTATGCTCATCAGGCAAGGATTGCTATTAATGACGTTTTGCCCAGAACTGGTATGTCTGCCGAGGCTAGGCAAAATCTTATTAGCAGGTTATCACTAGCCGCTGAGCAAAAAATGGCTTCTCAGGCCGCCAGAAATATTGCTGAATCTGTTATGGCTGGCGAAGTTTCAACAGCTAGAGATTTGGCTAGAAGAGTTAGGGGCAGAAATTTACAGCAAACGGCTAATAATGGAAAATTTTCTGCAACACAATTGGATCAGGACATTCGAGATATTACCCGCGCCAGAGGCATATCTTCCGAAGAATTTTGGAGAGAGATAAGAAATACTCTTGGGTTAAGTAAAGACCCGCTCATCATTAATGATATTATTTCTGGACCTTTAGAGGGGAGAAATGCTCTGGCTAATGCTGTTAGAAGGGCGAAACCCCTAACTCCCGCGCATGTTGAAGAATTGAGCGGTCGCTGGAATTTGATGCAGGGAAAAAGGCGTGCTCTTGGATTAAACGCTATAAGTGATTTAGAACTTGCCAAAAAATTTCCTAACGCGCCTAAAACTGGTGGAAGAGTTGACTTCTCGAAATTAACTGTTGGGCAGGCTGAGGAGATAAACAATTTCAGAAGATTAAATACTCCTAACTAATTGCTTTTATATCTCTCGTCGCCATCGGAGCCGTCAAACAATTCCAGTAATTCTGTGAGTATTTCTATTTCTTTGTCAGCTTTTTTTTCCATCTCGTCTGCTTTTGCTATTAATTCTTCTGCTTTTTTAATTCTAATCATCCTGTCATCGAGTTCGTATTTTGCATTCCTGATATTTGCCAGCGCAACTACAAAACCTTCTCTTTCGTAAAAGTTCAGTGTGTCTCTGGCTAATAATCTTACTGCTTCCACCGGTTCTGATGGCACCACTTTGATTATTAATGGAAGTAGTGATTTGTCGTTTTGATCGTGAGCTACTATTCTCCTGCCGAGATTTTCGGTCATTGATTCTTCGCAAACTAATTCTAGTGCGCGAACCGCTCTTGGGGCGCACTCGTATGATGCGTCGGGGCATTCCGCGCATAAGAAATAATTTTGTGCTTGTTCCGGGGTATCAAAATTGCACACACTCCCTGTTTTGGGATTAGTTTTGGCCATTGCGTGAATGTCCATTCTTATTCTGTCTAAAGGGTTTAAACTCCTGTACCTTTTTTCTTCTTCTGTCAGGGATTCTGGGCTTTGGGACATTTCTAAAATTTTCCCTTCAAGAAACGTTTTTACGCTTCTTAGGTATGTGAAAGAATCGTCGGAGCAATTGTCCATCCACAATTTTGAGGATTTCGCGGCTATATCCCTTATTGCCTGTACTGGATTTTCGGAAATTTTCATTATTGATTGGGATATCGTTTTTTGTGAGGAGTCGTGGGATATCAGCCATTCCATAACATCTCTGGTATTGCCCGCAATCATTATCGGGGCGCACCCGAGTTTGAACTCTTTGTCGCATTTTGCGCACGTGTCATATTTCTGGTCGTCCCACGGACACACTTTGCCCGCGTTGGGATTTATTCCTGTCATCGCGTGAATATCCATTCTTATTTTGTCTATTAATCCCGCGTTTGCATATTCTTTTTCTTGAGCTTCTGATTCTGATTTTGTTGGACTCATGTGTTTAGCGCTGTTTTATGGCTTTATAAATGTTTCTATATCTTTGTCACTCCTCAGTGAAGATTAATTTTTAAGTGTTTGTTGGTTCTTGGATGACGGCTAACAGTTGCAACCAGCATTCACGAAAAGCACAATATTTATAAACTTCCGGGGAACACTTTGCGCGGATGAGAGAAGAGAGCGAGAGGATTACTGAATATTTTTTCTCTGTTCCCATCTGTAGGGATTTATGAAGTTGAAACCGGTTATTCCCTCTTCGAGGGAGAAGAAGAGGTATGTCGCTTTTGAGGTGATTTCTAGCAGGAGGATTCCTTTTAGGAGTGTTTCCAAGGCGTTGTGGCTTTCGTTGCTTTCTCTGGCCGGCGATCTTGGAGCTTCAAGCGCGGGCATGGATGTTTTGGAAGAGTTGTATAATGATTCTTCTCAAAGGGGTGTTGTAAGGGTTTCTCATACCGCTCAGGACTTGGTTAAAGCTTCAATGGTTTTAGTGTCCAATATTGATGATGAGAGGGTTATTATGAAGAGTCTTGGCTCTTCCGGAATTTTGGCTAAGGCGAAGGTGTTTGTAGGATGATTATCGCTCGTACTTTTTTGGAGGTGTTATAAATGCAACAACCAATGCCGCACCAGTTAATGGGTTATGATCGCGCTATTACAATGTTTAGTCCTGATGGCAGGTTGCTTCAGGTGGAGTATGCTAGGAAGACTGTCAGGCAGGGCAGTACTGCTATAGGTGTTTCTTGCAAGGATGGTGTTCTTCTCGTCGCTGATAAGAGGATTGTTGACAAGCTGATTATTCCTGAGTCTGTCGAAAAAATTTTTGAGGTTGACTCCCACATTTTAGCTACCGGTTCTGGCATAATGTCTGATGCTCACGTTCTTATCGAGAGGGCGAGGGTTAAGGCTCAACAGCACAGGATTACTTTTGACAACCCTGTTGACGTTTTATCTGTTGTTAAGGATATCGCGTCTCTGAACCAGATTACTACCCAGTCTGCCGGCTGGAGGCCTTTTGGTGTTTCAATAATCGTCGCAGGTATTGATAATGATGGCCCTAAAGTTTTCGAGATTGATCCTACGGGCATTTATTTTCAGTACAAGGCCACGGTTATTGGTGAGGCGGAGCCCGAGATCGAGGAGATTTTGAATAATTCTTTTAGTGATAATTTGTCTATAACTGATGCTTTGTCTTTGTGTCTTGATGCTTTGAAAAAAGTTTTGGGAAAAAATTTCAGCATTGACAGGATTGATGCCGCGTATCTGGGTTCTTCAGATAGTGGCATTGTTAGATTGTCTAAGTCTGAGGTTGAGGCCGCTTCTAAGGGCAAGCTTGTCAGGAAGGGTGTTAAATAGTATGGCTGAGCATATGCATATTGTTAGGGTTAAGCACGGTTCAGAGGTTTTCGAGATTGTTGTTGATCCCAATTTGGCTTATGATTTTAAGGATGGCAAGTCTGTTGGTATTGGTGACGTTTTGAAATTTCCTAAAATTTTTTCTGATGCCAAGAAGGGTTTGAGCGCTTCTGAGTCCAGGCTGGAAACTATTTTTGGCACTAGTGATGTTTCGAGAGTTGCAGAGCAGATAATTAGTAAGGGTGTTATTCCTTTAACTTCTGAGCGCTTGAAATTGTTGCAGGACCAGAAGCGCAGAAGGATTCTGGATATTATTCATATGAATGGTGTTGATCCTAGGACTAATGCTCCTCATCCTTTGGTCAGGTTGGAGTCAGCTCTCGTCGAGGCAAAGGTTAGGATTGACCCTAACAGGAGTGCTGAGGAGCAGGTTCAGCCAATTCTGAAATCTTTGCTTCCTATAATTCCTATAAAGTTTGTTACCAAAGAGCTGGAGATTAGGATTCCTTCATCTTTCGCTGCCAAGTCTTACTCTTCTGTTAAGAGTGCTGGAAAAATTTTGAGGGAGGAATGGCTTGGTGATGGTTCTTGGAAGGGTCTTGTTGAAATTCCCGGTGGTTTGGAGGAAGAGCTTTCTTCAAGACTTATGTCTTTGACTAAGGGTTCTGTTGAGATGGCTCTTGTCAGGATGAAGGAGTGATTTTATGATTATAAAAATTTTGAGTGCTGTTAGTGTTTCATTGGAGGTATTGTTATGATTAATAGTGAGAGTGTTGTTGCTTCAGATACTTCTGAAGTTGCCGGTTCATTGCTCGTCGAGGATCACTCTGTTGTTGTTCCCGGGCAGGTTCTGGCTACTGGTCTGGATTTTCTTCCTAGTTATGGTTCTTATCGTGATGGTGATTCCGTTATTTCTTCAGTTCTCGGCTTGTTGGAGCTTAGGGGTAAAGTTTTGAGAATTATTCCTTTGGCCGGCAAATATTTTCCTAAGGCTGGCGATAAAATTGTTGCCAGAGTTGTTGACATATTAATGACTGGTTGGCGTGTTGAGTTTGGTTCTGCGTACTCCGGCGTTTTGAATCTTAAGGAGGCCACTTCCCGATTTGTTGAGCGTGATGAGGACTTGACGAAAATTTTGAGTATTGGCGAGTTCATTGTTGCCGGCATTACTAATGTTACTTCTCAGAACCTTGTTGATATTACGACTAGGGGTCAGGGTCTTGGCCCTTTGAGGGGTGGCAGGATTATTACTGTTGGCCCTTCTAAAGTTCCCAGAATTATTGGCAAGGAAGGTTCAATGGTTAAATTGTTGAGGGATAGCACTGGTTGCAATATCACTGTTGGGCAGAATGGCTGGATCTGGATTGATGGGCCTCCACTGGCAGAGATAAAAATGGTTAGGGCTATTAGGGAGATCGAGAGTAATGCTCACGTTTCTGGTCTTACTGATCATGTACAAAAATTTTTGGAGGGGTTGCGATGACTAAGTCTGGAGAGAAATATTCTAAGAGGGTTGATGGCAGGGGTTTTAGAGAGATTAGGCCTATGAGTGCAAAGGTTGGTATAGTGAAAAGGGCTGATGGCAGCGCCATGTTTAAGATTGGCGACACTGTTGCTTACGCTGCTGTTTATGGTCCCAGAGAGTTGCACCCTAAATTTATGCAGGACCCTTCGACCGGTGTTTTGAGGTGTATTTATTCTATGATGCCTTTTTCTGGTCATGGTTCTAGGGTTAGGCCCGGAACTTCTAGGAGGGCTAAAGAGATTTCTATGATTATGACTAATGCATTAATGCCTGTTCTCGACTTGAAAAAGTATGCTAATTCTGTTGTTGACGTTTTTGTTTCCCTGCCTCAAACTGATGCTGGTACTAGGTGTGCTGGTATTTGCGCCGCGTCTATGGCTCTTGCCGATGCAGGTTTTGAGATGAGGGATATGGTTGCTGCCGTAAGCATTGGTGTTGCTGACAAGGTTGTTCTTGCGGACATTAATGCTCATGAGGATTGTGATATCGGCGCTAGTGATATTCCTGTTGCGATGCTTCCTCAGTCTGGGAAGATTTCTTTGCTCCAGCTTGATGGCGTCGTTTCTAAAGAAAAACTTTCTGAAGCTTTGGAGCTTGCTAAAGAGTTGTGCATGAAAATTTCTGATGTTCAAAGAAATGCGTTGAGAGAAAAATATTCTTCGGGGGGTTCGCAATGAAAAGCCAGATTTTGAAATATGTTGATAAAGATATTAGGTATGATGGCCGTGGCCTTCTTGATTTTAGGAGTGTTAGTGTTGAGTATGGTGTTGCTCCTACCGCTGAGGGCAGTGCCCGCGTTGTTATTGGTGATACTATTGTTTTGGCCGGCGTGAAACTATCCATAGAGGCGCCTTATCCTGACACTCCTGACAAGGGTAATTTGATGGTTAATGCTGAACTTCTTCCGTTGTCAAGTCCTGATTTCGAGCCCGGTCCTCCCGGAGATTTTGCTAATGAGGTTGCGAGGGTTGTTGACAGGTCTATCAGGGAGGGTAAAACTGTTGATTTTGAAAAGTTGTGCATTACTAAGGGCGAGAAGGTTTGGTCTGTAGCTATTGATGTTGTGTCTGTTAATGATGCCGGAAATATTCTTGATGCTTGCGCTCTTGCAGCTCTTGCCGCTTTGAAAGACGCAAAGTTTCCCGAGGTTGACGCTGATGGCAACATAAAGTATGATTCCAAGACTAACAAGTCTTTGCCTTTAATGGCCGAGCCAATTCTTGTTACTGTTTCATTTGTTAACGGCAAGTTTTTGTTGGATACTTCTTTTGATGAGGAGAATGATGTTGATTCAAGGTTATCTGTGGCCTGCCTTGCCGATGGGAGTATCTGCGCTATGCAGAAGGGAGGGGCTGTTCCTGTAACTTCCGAGCATGTTTTATCAGCCGTGAATTTGGCCGTCGAAAAATCTGAGTTATTAAGGTCTAAATTGTGATTGGATTATTGGAGGTACTGATATGACTGGCACTGTTGTAAACGATGGTAAATATTCAAAGTATGAAATTGCTAGAATGATTGGCAGCAGGTCTTTGCAGATATCTATGGGCGCGCCTTTGCTTGTGAACATGTCTGATAATGATTTGGAATCTGTAAAGTTTAATGTTCGCGAGATAGCAAAAAAAGAATTTTCTCTGGGAGTTCTTCCCATAACTGTTAAACGGCCTCTTCCAAGGCACACTAAAAAGCACGCGTGAAATGCAACCGAAAAAGTTGTCCGGTATAAAAAAGGAAAAGATTGAAAAATACTTTTTAATCACTGGCGAAGCGCTGGCTCTTGCCGCAAAAAACATTTCTGTGGGCAGGGAGAGTGATGCCGATTTGATTCTGGACACCGCTAAGCGTTATTTTAGTGATGCCCGCCATTTTGAAATCAAAGGCGATATAGTTAACGCTTTCGCCGCCCTGAATTATGCCCACGGGTGGCTGGATTGCGGTGCGCGCCTCGGAATTTTTGATGTTCACAATTCCAAATTGTTCGCCGTTGACGATTGAGTGCACTCAAAAAAACTATTCAGATTCTCCCATTCCGAGCAGCGGGTTTTTGTTAT
>CAYJTR010000049.1:0-7257 GCA_964373285.1 uncultured Methanosarcinales archaeon | reverse complement strand
AAATATTTTGTAGAAGTCCATATTTATATACTTGCCGGCCACAAATGTCCAGTGGGTTAGGAAGATTCGCTGAGATGATAAATACCAGCATGTTTTACATAGCAGGATTTCCGAATTGTAGAAAAAGTACAGCAGAAGGGGATTGTCAAGGGAAAAGGGCCAATTAAATAGCTCAATTACGCGTTCTGTTTAACTTTAATTTCTCTAAAAGATTTGCTTTTCTGCTTGACTTTTGTATTGAGAAAAGACAATTATTTAGCTATTTGCCATAATGCATCGAAGTATTCTTTATATGTTTGTGCTATGTCTTTGTCTTTTATCATTATTGCTATTAGTTTTTCTTTTTGCCAGAGAATTGTTGTGACTTTGTTTCCGTATATGTATATTGTTGCGGGGCTGGTCTTTTGCAGGTATTTGACTTGTGCGAATTGTTGTTTTGATACTGTTTTACCTCTTTCTCTTCCAAATTCATCGTCATTGAATATTGCTTTTAGCAATATCTTTTGTTTTATTCTTTTTTTGTGAAAATGTTCTAGAACAAATGGTATTATTTCTGGCGACTTTCCTGTGGAACCCATGCACATCCATTCTTTGTTTTCTCGTAAAACGTCAAATAATACTGTTTTTATTCCCTCTTTTCCTTCAAAGACTTCTATTGTTGGTGCTTGGACTCTTGGTTTGAAGAGTTCCTGAAGTTCTGGAAGGCTTTTCTCAACTAATTTCTTCTTTTCATCAATGTACTCACATATTTTTTCTGGGGGTGCAGGTTTGAAATATTTTTTACCGTTCTTTATCACATAAGACGCCAATCCTTTACGTATTAATGAATTAAGTGTGTCGTATAAATGTGTTCTGTTCTCTTTGGTTTTTTTAGCTATTTCAGATGCCAAGTTTTCTTGGAGTTGTAAAAGAGCCAAGTACGCTTCACTCTCTCTATTGGTAAATCCTGCATTAACTAGTATTTCTTTGTTCATTATTATGTTTTTAGATTCCAATTATTTAAACTTTTCGTTCTTTTATGGACAACAAAATTTTATATACTTTACGTAGATAACATCTTATTTTGGTGAGTGTAATATGAAAGCTCAAATACATAAAGATAAGGAAGATGAAAGTCAATCATTGATCGTTTTAGATACTTCTGTTGCTCAAGAAATATTTTGTAAGGCAGAGAGTATACTACGCAGCAGTAGACTTAGTAGAGTAACTAGCGAAGATAAAGTTAAACGCTTTCTTTTAGAAAGACTGGAAGAATTAATTCCTGAATTGATATGCGACGCAGAGTTAGATGAAGAATATTTTCCTATATTTAGTCGTGCAGAAAGTGGGTATAGTATGTATTTTGATGGGATAAGTTATAGAATAAAACTAGAAAAAGGAGATTTTTGTGCTTGTTTAATACCATTCAAAGATTTGAAAGAGTGTGACGAGAGCCTTGCAGGAAAAAGTGGTTTTGAGTTAGCACGCGGCAAATATGTTCCTCGCGAAAAATTAATTGTTCAAACACATCGTAAGATGAAATTAGGTCATTTAATAGTATTAAACTCTTTATGTCAGGAAAAAATTATTGACTTAGAAACAATAGCAAGACATACCAAACACTCAGAATACGAGGGTATGGAATGTTATATGCCACTAGCTTCAAAATTTTATCCTCGCGGTTTTAATAGTCAAGGAGGAGAACTGTATAGCGGACTTGTATTTGCACAAATTAGAAATCCTTCACTAAAATTGGCAAAAAAAGCAGAAAACCCCATTAATGAATTTATTGATTGGTCCAGAAGTGAAAAAACAACAATAAAAGACGCCGGAGAAATGGCAATGTTGCTATTAGAAGATCTCAACCGACTAACACAATTAACACCAAACCATCCAGCAGCCACTTTATTAAAAGATTTTAATAACCAACTATTTGAAAAAGCAACAAAACTCTACGCAAGATTACAACCCCCACAAAATGACAGAATGCAATATTTAGAAACAAACTAAAAATCTTTATTAGTGACATTTAGAGAAGATAACAAAAACGCCGCTATTACGCTCCACGCCTGATCGCGGGTTTTAATAAAAAAAAATGCGAACTATCTCCGCACTAAAGTGCGGGGCTTTAATGTTCGCATTTTTGAACTTCAAAAAGCCTTCATCTCCGCACTGAAGCGCGGAGCTTTCGGCTTATTTGAAGTAACTATTTTGTGCCAGATATGTATGGTATGTGACGTGAAATGAAAAGAACGAAAAACCGAAAGATTTAAGTATACCAAAGTATACCAGAGGAACATGGAAACAACAACTCTCAAATTGCAACGCTTTACAAAACAAGAGCTTGATTCATTTCGGGAATATCGTAATGAGAGTTACGATGAAGTTATTCACAAACTCGTCTCAATTGTGCAACTTGTAAAAAGAAAACCCTTGCTTGGTCAAGAAGCTATTAGAGCTATTGAATTAGCAAGATCGAGAATAAAAGCAGGGAACTTTGTCACTGAAGAAGAAGCAAGAAAAAGATTAGGATTGTGATGTATTCTCTCATTTTTGATAAGGAAGCAATTCATTTTCTTGAAAAACAGGAACTGATCATAAAAGAAAGAATTTTTCGGAAAGTTCAAAAAACGAAAGAAAATCCTCACAGATATTTTGAGAGATTAGAAGGAAGGATTGATTACAAGTTAAGAGTCGGGGACTACAGGGTTATTGCAGACATTGATGATACTACCAAAACTATCCAGGTCACGCTCATAGGACATCGTAAAGATGTATACTCCAAACTTCCTGAATAACAAAAACCGCATTTTTATATAACAAGATTTTTAATCTCCAGAATAATATAAGGGTTTATGGGCATAAAGTTTGATGAACAGTTCAGGGTGTGGGCATTATCAGGATTAAATGATGCGTACGCGAAATTTCAAGAATCATCAAATATCCACGGGTATAATTACGATTCAGCGTCACAAAATGGAACTGGATTTTCATTCACAATTATTATCGCCAGAAAAGATGTGTTGAAAAAAACACTGGAAGCAAGAACCCTAGTAAGTTCAATTCACGAAAAAACAATGCCTGAAGATTCAGCGGTCGGAGATTCAGCATCAGCACTGGAAGTAAAATACCTGCTAAACCTTGAATGTATCGCGGAAGAAGCAAACAATTCACTGACTAGAGAGGTTATAGCAGAAGCTTTAAGAGCGTCAGAAGCCCACACAACAAATAAAGGCGCGGGATACTCAAGATTTCCGGGGGCGTTATCACCAGCAGGCAAAGGGCTGGCATTACTAATAGAAAAATCGGTCTACGAAATAACAATAACTGAGTTAGAACACTTGGAAAGGTTATACACTCCAAAAAAAAACAGGAAGAGCGAGAAACAAGAAACAGATGCGGGAATACCAGAATTAATTCCTAGAAGCCCGGATTTTAACTAGTTAAAAATTTCCGCTTTTTCCGGAACCTTTCCGGAATTAAACACTTTTTTCGAAGAACCTGCGAAAAATCCGTAAAACATCCGGTTTAATCAATCGTTTTTCCGGAATTTCCACCGAAAGATTTGAATTATTCCTGACGCATTAGATTTTTGTGAGAAAGAAAAAATTATTATATTCGAGGGTGTGGGCGATTCTAACATGCGTAGTGCTCTCTTTTTATTTGGTCAGCGGGATTGTTATAAGACAAGTTCAGGCATCACCAATAGAAAGAGTACAATTGGAAAACGATGGAGACACGGCAGTAATTCTTGACGGGCTGGTAATAGCAACAGAAGCATCAATGAAAGACTCAGAATTGAAAGGGGTCATACCGCCCGGAGGATTCTTCACTATAGGAGATTCAGGAGCGGACTTGATAGACAAAATTTCTTTGTACAATACAGACTCGGGAGTTGCGTTAATGAACGGTTCAGAAATACTTGACGCAGTAGGGTGGGGAAATATTACAGGAATAAAAACAGGATTATGGCAGGGAACCCCTGCACAAAACCCAAAAGAAGAGTCACTGATAAGAGTTTCAAAAAACAAAGATAACAGCAAAGACTTCATAATCAGCCCGCCAGATTTTTCATCCAACATCATAAAAGTAAATGTAACAGTCCCAGAAATTAAACCTCCGACAATATCCTCAATAATAACATCAGACGACAGCGCCAAAACAGGAACGCAAATATTATTAGTTCCAGGATCAAAAAAATCATTAAGCGTAAACATTATGGGAGAAAATCTTTTGGAAGTATCTGCAGAAATTGCAGGAATTAATTCACAGCTAAACGTTTCAAAAAATATTGCTACCGGAAATATAGACATCCCTTTCACGACACCCCCGGGAAATTACGAATTAACAGCAAGGTCAGGAAGCACCACAAAAAGCATAAACGTGGAAATATTATCACTGATATCAATAGATGTATCAAAAAGACTTGTGAACGCGAGCGCCTCAGATGTCATACTTGCAACAAGAGGAATTGCCATAGACATATTTCCAAAGGCTACCAACAAGGGGAACATTCCATTAAACATAAAAATATACAGGAACTCCATAGCTTCAGACAGAGGAATTCTAAACCCGGGGGAAACCACCACAATAGAATTTGATCTAGTGCCGGGAGATGTTTACATAGTCGGAGCAGTAAAAAGGTGAAATATGAAGAACAATTTTTTGTTCGCAACAATAATATTTTTCTTTTCAATAGTTCCAATACCTGAAGGATTACTGCTGCAAAATCATGATTTGAACGCGCACGCAGTAATCGTGGATTCAAACCCTTTGATAATACTTCCCGGAGAAAAAATTATTGTTGAAAACGCAAATATGATAACATCAGGAGTAATTGCTGTGGAGATGAAAAAAATACAACACCCTTATTTAGTCATTACACTAATAATCACCCCATTATTACTTATAGGCGTTGGATTGTGCATATATCTTTATGCGAGAAGGCCGCGTTGGACGGGGAGAAATGTGTGAACGAGAAATTATTAAAGTCAGGAGCATTAAACCCGCCCGTTTTTAATAAATGAAATTCCGATACTTTTTTAACCTTAGTCGTTCCCCCTATTCTTGGTGATTTGTATGGGAGAATCTCAATCAAGGTATAGCATTGTTGAACGTTTGACATCGAAGAAACTAGATATTATAAGTGCAAGGTCCGAACTCAAAGAGCAGATTCGTGATCGTGAGCAATATGTTGAAAAGTTGAAGAAAGAATTAGAAAATTGGAAGAAAGATGTACAAGAAGATACGAAGAGAGAGCAACGAAGGAAAGAGCTGGAGATAGAGCGCTCTCTTCAAGAAGTAGAGAATGCAAAGTCGCAAATGAAAGAGAAGGATGCACTGTATGAAGAACAGATTAAAGCTGTTAATGTTGCCTTGCAGTCTATTGAAGAGATTAGCAAGACTTCTCCAACAGTGCAATCATAAATCTTTTTATTGTCCTGCAGAAATGCTGGAATGCCATGAGCTCCCAGCAGGACGCGAATGTCAACAATAAACCAAAGCCATGAGCTGGTTCCCCGCGAGGTTCGACTCCTTCGCACGCCCTGATGAAAACCTCATCAGGCAAGGGGTATTATAAATCTGTAACATCCATAACTTCCAGATTTGATACCTTCATCTTTATTTTTTCTTTATCTATAACGAACAGTATCTTTCTTTTAGGATTTGATCGTCCCAATTTTTCTTCTGTTCCTCGTATTTCTTTTTCACCAATACTTTCTGTCCATTTCACTTCAACTGCTATTTCAACTTTTTGAAATCTAACAAGACAAGCATCAACGTCATAATCTTTTGCCTCATATATCATTTCCTGCAGTCCGAACTTTTCTGCAAGCGATTCCCGGACGGCATCCTCTATAATTTTTGGGATAATTTCTTCAACAATTCTTCGAAGTTCTTCTGTTGTTGCAGTTCTTTCAGAAATATTATACTTTTCATCAGCGTAATAAAACAATCTTGCAAGCGGTGATGCGTGCTTGTAGACAAATTTTTGTTTTTCGAACACTTTAATCCTTCGAAGAATGCCAAATTCGACAAGATTTTTAAGATATTGCTGTATTACGCTCGGATCATCTTTTGGTATCAATCTTTTCGAGAAGAGCTGGCTTGCGATTTCTGTTGAAACTGTTTTTCCACCTGCAACTGCTCGAAGTATACCTTCATAAACTGCAGATGTTTGCTTTCCTTCTTCGTCAAATATTTCTCCGATCATTGCAGGAATTGCTCGTGAAGATTGTGATATTGCTTCTGCAATAATTGTCCGAACATCGCCTTTTTCATTGATATATTCTGCCGTTATTGGCTCTCGTAAAAGGACTCCAAACTCCAACAATTCTTTTTTCCTCAAACGATGTTGTTGGAGTGCTTTGAGAACATCCTGTAAAGATATTATTCCGAGAGGAAATTCTGCGAACAGTCCAAGGAGCGGAGATTTGCTTCCGAGAATATTTTTTGAAAGTGAGAGTGTTGAGGAGAGAAGTATAATTCTTCCTTTTTTTTCAAGATAATGGAGAAAGTCAAGAAAGTCACTACCCAACCTCTGAAATTCATCAATAATCACAATTTTTTCATTTTGTACACGCTCTCGTACGATTTCAAGAAACACGTCATATGATAATTCTCTAGAATCTTTTCCTGAAAGTATATTTTTATTGTTTTTTACAAAGAAATATTCATCATGTTTTAAGAAGTTTCTAGCGATAAACGTTTTACCTGTTTTTCTTCTGCCAAAAAGAAGAGTCCATTTGGGAATCTTTTGAAGACTTTTCACTTCAGAACGTTCTATAATCATCAACAGTATAATGATGGTTATAGTATTTAAATGTTTGCTATTTTAACCATTTTCCCGTTCAAAAAGAGGTATAATGGGTATATGTATAATGAATGTTATAGTGTTCCATAC
The DNA here is from genome assembly GCA_964373285.1 of uncultured Methanosarcinales archaeon. GTDB lineage: Archaea > Nanobdellota > Nanobdellia > Woesearchaeales > ARS49 > JACQMS01. The sequence continues at coordinate 374 of CAYJTR010000049.1, read as the reverse complement.
GAGGTTGGAATTTTTGATTACTTATTTCCTTCATCCCCCTCCATAGTCCTTTCATAATTATAAAAGCACCCCTTTCTTTCGTCAGGGGTGCGAGGTGTAGAAGTTTTCTTTCTGAAAACTTCTTACTTGAAAACGTTCGCCCTGCAGGGCCCTCGTTTCCAAGTGTTTTGGTGATGAGTTTGAATTATTCAATAACAAAAACCCGCTGCTCGGAGCTATCCGCGGGCTAAAGCCCGTGGTATTACGCTCCTCGCTTGATCGCGGGTTTTTGGAATTAAAAACGAGCGGACTAAAGTCCGGGGTATTAAACCCGCGCGTTTTTAATAAATCAGGGCTATAACCACCCTGTTAACATTCTCAAATCTTACCTTTCC
>CAYJTR010000048.1:0-7526 GCA_964373285.1 uncultured Methanosarcinales archaeon | reverse complement strand
TGGGATCAAAAGCCACGACGATGCCGTCAATGATTTAGAATGATTTAGTGCAGGGCTTTATGCAATCCTCCGGTGCAGTGTTCGCGCCGTCCGTTAGAATTAAAACAGCTCATTTACTCTTCTTTCTCAATAATTCTTTCTGCTCCAAAAGTGTGTAAATGAAAAGTATAACTATTGCGAGCTCGAAAAAACCATTAATATGCCTGCCGATAGTTATCACTCCTGCAGACCTGAGAATTGTGAAAATCTCTTCAACAATGAATATTAAAACTCCAAAAAATACGAGCTTCCAAGGTCTAAGACTCGGACCCTTGTTTTTGAGCGTAAACAACCTGAAGAAAAGGTATAACACTATTGCGACAAGGGCCAAATTGTAATAAGGAGCTGCAATGTTGAACGCTTCAGAAAGACTCATTACAACCACCCCTTAGAAACTTCTATCTGAGTTATCAGAGCCGCTATTAGCGATGCAAGAATCACTCCAACAAGAATGTGAGTCCAGGGACCAGCGTCGTAAACGCCGAAAGTTCTGAAAACTCCGAGAGCTATGACCACTGCGAACATGACCAAAGAGAAAAGAAGGTATCTCCAAGGATACAACTTGTTCTTCGCGCTGGAAAACAGGCTTAAAGCTATAACTCCCGCAACTCCTGAAAGCAAAAGCACTGAAATCTGAGAAATTCCGTAAATCCACTCATAAAGAGTCAGAACCAACACAACACCTCTTTCCTTGTCCTGCAACACTCTCAAAAGTTTATAAACATTTTGTTTTTTGGTGCGCGGGAAGCGCCCCAAGGCAGAAATCCGATTAATAATCTGGCCGCTGTTGTTTTCCGGGGATTTCTGCGGCCAACCGAAAGATATATAAACTAAAGTTTTCATGTATGAATAAAAAATTATTTGTGTGAACTTCAATGGATATATATAAACTTAAGTTTACTATACTTCAGCTTGAGATATTCAAGCTTTTCTGCATAAAAACAGGCCAGCAGTTAAGCCAGAGACAAATAGCCGGCTATCTGAATGTTTCGCCGACAGCAGTTGCAAAATCCCTGCCACTGCTCGTAAAAGAAGGAATACTAAATGTGACCAAAGGCCAGACCAACATAAATTTTGTGGCGCTGAACACGGAATCAAAAAAAGTTCGTGCGTGGAAGCAATCAGAAAACATAAACCATCTGCACAGTTCAGGACTCGTTGAATTCCTTGAAAAAGAATTTCCTGAAGCAACAATATGCCTAAAAGGAAGCCATGCGTTAGGCAATGATTACTCAGGATATGATTTGGAAATAGTGCTACTCGCCCCGGCAAAAGATGCAGGGAAAAAAGTTGATGTATCACAATTTGAGAAAAAATTAGAGAGAAAAATAATAATACTCCGCAAGCCCAAGGAGTCGGACGTGCCATCCGGAATAGTGGTTGGAGGAGCCGTATGAACCGCAAAATTTCCAGCGGGAAAAAAATGCTCCTCAAAAGCAAGAGAGCGGAAACTACAAATTACGAAGTCCAGCCGTACAAAGAACACTGGAAACTTATAACGGTCACGATAGTACTATTATTACTAATTATAGGATTTATTCTGGCGCCATCAAATATAAGAAAGAACTTGTTTGGAAAAGCGATAACAACAGGAGCACAACCTGTATTATTACTATCGCCCCAAGATGAAGAAAATATAACAATATTACCCGCACAAATAACTTTTGAAATATCAAATACAGAAAATACAGAAGAGTACGCAAACGCAACATTAACAATATCAAACGGCCAGACAATCCTAGAAAAAAGGTATGAAAACATTCTGACAGGGACGATAGTAACAGAATATTTTGAGCCGGCAAAACCACCATACGATGATCCATCACTCTACGCATACTGGAATTTTGACGAAGGGCCACTCGACGCGTCGCCAAATAACCGTAATGCGACGCCAATGGATGTCATCCACAGACCAAGAGGAGGAGTAAAAGGAGGAGCTTACGAGTTCGACGGAGATTATGACCTGCTAAAAGCAGGAACACACACATTCAGAGAAAAAAATTATACAATATCCGCATGGTTCAAAACAAACGATACAATAATGCAAACAATTATCGGAAGAGGGTCAGCGAACTTCGGGTTCTACAACCCAGAAATAAGAACCAACGGGACGCACGTGCAAGTAACAGAGTCAGGATGGAGCGGGGCCGGAGTAATAGGCAAAACGATGATTCCTGTAACGAAAAATGACTGGCACAACGTAATAGTCACGAGAAATGAATCAATAGTAAACGTGTTCATTGATGGAGCGCTCGCGCTCACTGACGATAACCAGCCAGAACCCCCAAACATTAACACTACAACAGGAGAAGTAGGAAGAGGCGCAGTATATATAGGAGCAGGCCCCGACAGGGCAAGATTATTCTATCAAGGATTAATAGATGAAGTAGCGATATGGAATAGAACATTAACAAGTGAAGAAGTCGGAGCAGTTTATGGAAGCATTAACAAGTATTATTCGTGGAATGTGCAAGTCAGGACGCCTGCAGGGACGTACACATCAGAAACAAAAAAGTTCAGGATGGGAAAAATAAATGAGCCGCCACAAATAATTTTTGAACAAGCAACAAGCATTACGCCGCCAGTACAAATAAAGTTCACGGTAACAGACCCCGAAGAAGATTTAACAAATGTAACACTATACGCCGGGCCGTTAGGAGCAGGCCCAGCAGTGGCGACATACATCAACGTGCCCAGCGGAACAACACTGACGTATGAACTTGACACAACAAAAGGGTTATTATCAGACCCGACATTAGAACACTGGTGGAAATTAGACGGCAATACAGCCGACGAAAAAAATTCAACAGCCAAAGCAACAATCCTGAATAATCCAACAATAGTTGAAGGAGCCAGAGGCCAGGCATACCAATTTAACGGAATAAATGACACGATAATACTCGGGCGCCACGACTGGATAGAAGACAAGAATTATACAGTGGCATTATGGTACAAAGTGGACCCTGACGCCACGGGCGGGGCGAGATTATTAAACAGGGGTAAAGGAAGCGCGTGCTATTACAACCCATCGATAACATTCAACACAACAACACAAAGAATAATAGTAACAGAATCGGGATGCAACAGCATACAAAGAATAGGCGGCCAGGCAAGTTTAGGATTCCAATCAGCAACAGGCGAATGGCGCCACGTCGCTGTAACAAGAGAGGATGACACCGTCAAAGTATACACAGATGGAAATTTGGCATACACTGATTCATACCAAGGAACACCTCCCATAATAGCCAACGGAACAATAATAATAGGTGCATCATATGTAACAAGCCACAGCAGTACACCATACGAATTATACATGAAAGGAGCAATAGACGAAGTGGTAATGTGGGACAGAGAGCTATCTTCTGAAGAAATAAAAAATTTATACCAAGGAAAATACGACTCGTTTGCATGGAGCGCGGCCGCAGATGACGGGTTCACGCGCTACGCCGGAAAAACGATGATTCTGGAAGACGCGCCAATACCGCCGCCACAAGACACTACGCCACCAACAATAACAATGAACTCTCCAGACAATAACACTGTTCTAAATACCCTTACAGCAAGATTTAATCTGACAGTTATTGATTCATCATTAAGAGAAGTATCACTATATTTTACGAGCTCTGAAATACCTCTAGAAATACAGCAAGCAGATCAAGGAAAAAATGAGTACGTATTCACAAAAACACTTTCCGCCGACGGAACATACAAATGGTATTCAAAAGCTGTTGATTCATCAGGAAATTCCGAAACTTCTCCAGTACGAACCATAATTATAGACACAACACCCCCGGAACCAATAGATGACACGCCACCGGAAATAACACAAATTTTTCCCGATGATGGAGCAACTTTAAGCACAAATGATGTGATATTTTCTTCAATAGCAACAGATACTAATTTGCAAAGTGTAACACTGAAAGTTTCATCATTACAGGACGAAACAAGAACCGGGGCGAGCGGGGAATACTCATTCAAAAAAATATTGCAAAACGGAGAATACACATGGAGCATTGAGGCCCGGGATTCAAAAGGAAATATTAAAACCACTCCAACAAGAACACTAACAATAAATGTACAAATGCCGGTGCCAGCAGACACGACACCCCCAGAAATATTTTTGGAATCTCCAGACAACAATGAAGAATTAAAAAATGCCAATGTTCTGTTCAAATTCACTGCAACAGACGCAAACCTGAAAAATGCAACGTTATACATAAACAACATTTTAAACAAAACGGACACAACAGGAATAAGCGGGACGTACGAGTTTGCAGTACAAATGGCTGACGGAGAATACAACTGGTTCGCGGAAGCATATGATGTCAGAGGAAATAAAGCAAAATCAGAAATCAGGGAATTCAGTATAAATACGACAATCCCCGCGCCACGACAAGACACAACACCGCCGACAATAACAGTGCAAACAAAAAATGACAGCTGGTATTCAACAACGGCACAACTGCTGATAACAGTGCAGGATGATGAACAAGTCCAAAACTCAACATACAGGTACGAAACGCAAACATTCAACAGTTCATGGCGGGCAATGACAAACATAACGAACACGTGGAATTCAATACTAAACACTACAGCGCTGGATGATGGAATCTACACTATAAGATTCAATGCCACGGACGCGAACAAGAATACGAACACCAACAGCACAATAATTATAAAAATTGATAAAACCCCGCCAATAATAATAAGACAAAACATAACAATACTAAATAATATTACGACTTACAATATAACGATCACAGATCAAGGAGCTGGAGATGACAAATCAACAGCCGAAATAACACTGCAAAACGGAACAAAAATAACACTGCCAATGATAAAAACAGGAAATTCACACACGACAACATACAACATGACAGGATACAAAAACGATTCGTATAATATAACTTACAAAGTAAGCGATACATTAGGAAACACGGCGCTATACAATTACACAATAAATCTAACCGCGCCAATACAAGAACAACAAGCACAACCACCAATAGCAGTAACACCTCCAGCAGGCGGAGGCGACACTGGAGGCGGCGGTGGAGGTGGCGGAGGAAGTTCCGGAGGAGGCGGAGGGGGCGGTGGCGGAGGCGGAGCCGGCCCTGCAAAAAAACCACCAAAAACAGAAACACCAAAAAGTGAACAAGAAAGAAGAGAAGAATCAATAAGTGAAGGAACTGGAGGAATAAGACGAGAATTCATAAACGGCAATGAAACACAACAAAATAAAACAGGAGAAACAACACCCACAACAGAAACACCAAAAGACGTTGAAAGCATTATAGCGCCAATAACAAAAAAAGTCAACGCGGTACTAATAGCACTGCTGATATCACTGCTAATAATAATACTGATCGCTCTGGCATACTATTTATACGAGAGAAGAAAAAAATAAGAGGGAAAGAATGAAAGAGGAAGGAAAGAAGAGGAAAGGAAGACGGAATTAACACACCCCGTAGTTACAATACTAATAGTATCCCCGACCGCCGCCCAAACTGGACAGTCCTATACTAATAATTGTTATGACTATCAATAATAGTATGAGGAATCCAAGAGTTATACCAACAGTAACAACCGCAGGAACGATGCCTCTCTTTGATCCAACAATTAGCGGAGGAATTATCAGCGATGCAAGAATAACAATTGTCGAAATCAAAAGCGCCAAGAGACCCACAATTCCTGCCAATTGGTACCCAATCCAAGAATAAGAGTATGTCAAAAGAATATACGTTCCGACCAATGTGAACAATATTGCGAGAGAAGAAATACCGCTCGCGATAAGAACCATTGCAGTAGTGCTCAAACTTTTACTCCTGCTATTTTGAGAAATTTTTATCGCTCTACGAATGCCCCAGACAGCGCCAGCAATTAAAAGTATCACGAAAAGAACACTGCTGACAATCCACCACTTGTAAAACAACCATTTGCTCTCAGCATATTTTCCCTGAACAGTAAAAGATTCAAAAGGGTCAAGGCCCTGAGCATCATGAACATAAGCGCCATACACGTATTCTATATTATTAGAGAAAGACTGCATATCAGCGCTTTCGGAAGCGATCAAACTATTCTTGGAAGATTCCGCAAGCATGGACATTCCAACATTACCGCGATAATTAATACTGGCACCAGAAGCGCCCTTCAAAATAAAAGGGGGAACAACAGTAACGGAAACCCTCGCAGAAGAAACATCAACAGAAAATTTAGGGGTAGAAAAATCAAAAGAGAAAACACTGCCGGACTCCTTCGCAACATTCTCAACCTTGTACAGGATTAATAGAGAAGATTGCGACGCATTTTGGGGCAGAGGGAAAGATTTAGGAAGAGTAACAGAAATTTTAGAACTCTCACTCAATTTATCAACAACAAAATCAGCAGAATAATACTTAGGATTAGAATATTTAGTGTAATAATAATTGCAGGAGCCATCAGCATTCTTATAACCGCAAACTTCCTCAGACTCTACATACTCCTGAACAACACCAAGAACACGAACACTACGGCCGGGAATCTCGAAAGAAAAAGAATCCATCTTATCAAGAATGGAAAGCTTAACCTTCATGGCAACAAAAGCTTCGCCCTCACCATCAAGCGAGAGAGTATAAAAAGTTTTTACATCATTAAACAAAACATTATTATTAGGAGAAGGATAAGTGTAATAATCAGGAGCGATCATTTCAGAACCAACAGCAACAGCGCCGGATTCCACAGCAGAAACATTCAAAAAAGAAAACAAGGGAACGGCAACAAACAGCAACACAAACAATGACGACAACATTTTTTTAATCATGGGAAAACCTCCGATAATTCAGACAAGAAATGCGCGGCAATCACGCATCTCACGTCTTACATGCAACACCATAATTACCCACATATAAATACCCATCGAAATAGGAAGGAGAAAGGGTACGGATGAATGGTTGCGGCGAATGGTTAACGGCCTCCAATTTACGATTCACGGTACAGCACCACCATAAGAAAAATGCTGGCGTGGCCAGAAAGAGTTCAGAGGGGAATTGGTTCAGCCGGTTTCCTTCGTCTCCTGGATACCACGCCAGCACTTCCTCTATATAAAGCATACAGATTTAAGACTTGATGAGCTGGAATTTGAGATGAACTGTTACTGACTATGCAACCTTTTCACAAACCAAATCTTTTTTTCCCACTCTGCCATTATCAGAAGAGAAGGAAAGCTGAGACGAAAGATTTATATATGTGTATTCACATACTACGCAAATGGTGATTGTATGCCAAACATAACATTAGCAATATCTGAAGATCTTCATGACACTGTTAAGAAGCACAATGAGATTAACTGGAGTGAAATAGCGCGGAGGGCCATGATTGTTCAAGCAAAAAAAATAGAATTAATGGATAAACTTGTTCGCGGAAGTGATTTTACGGAAGCTGACGTTGAAGAATTAGACCACAAAATAAAGGCGGGGTTGTTCAAAAGGTTCTCGAAATGAGAATTATAGTTG
>CAYJTR010000047.1:0-7752 GCA_964373285.1 uncultured Methanosarcinales archaeon | reverse complement strand
ACCACGAGAAGCAAAAGAAACAGTGGACTGTTGAGCAGTTGTAGTTGGAGTGGCAACTGTTGCAGAGCTCCCAGAACCAGTATCTGCTACGCCGGAGGCAGAAGAAGCATCAACTAAAAGTTTGGAAGATCTTTCTGCCCTTGCAGCATCAATTGCTGATGCGTCGATAGGAGTTTTCTCTTGCAACCTGTCATAAATTTCTATTGCTCTAGAAGACTCACTCGAAGACGGCTTCACAACAGTCATAACTGTAGCAATATCTGCCAACAAATCGTCACGCTCGGAAGTTGTAATCCCAACTCCTGAAGATAACCTCTCCTCAATTTCTCTAAGTTTTGCAGTATAGAAAGTTTCTCCCTGCAATGATGGGCCAACAACTATTATTTCTCTGGGTTGCGAATATTTTGCTAACAAGTCCCGTTGTTCTTGACCGTGTATTTCTTCTTGTGTTCTGGAAGAGCTAACCAGTATAGAATTATCAGAAGGTTTCACAGATGAAGACTTGTATTGCTCATTAAAAATTCTTAGACTGTCACGAAGAGCAGATAACGATCTATCATTATCTCCAAATAATGTGAAATACTCACCCACCGCATCACTATCCACAGAAGAGCCGCCGCTCATAAGCGCCAAAGGTTTGTTAGGAGATCTGGGAACCCATAATATTCCAACTTTTTTATCAAAACCAAGTGAATCTCTCATCAAGTAGTACTCGTCACTCTTATAATTAGAAACGTAAAATCCTGAATCTTCACCATTTATCAATATAGGGAACCTCTCACCAGTCCATGAAGTATCAGAACCAATGCTTATAACATTATCATCCTGAATACCCCCAAGAACGGAGTTGAACAGCAGCATTATTATCGTTATTACTGCAATCATCCTCAACTTTTTAGCCGGTCTAATTTTTCCTTCACCTCGTCAAGTTTATCGCAAGAATTATCAGCTGGAGAAAACCAGTCCTTGAAATTGTCCTTGCTCTTCCACTCTTCAGCAACTTTTTTTGATTCTGACCACAAACTAACGCTGGCACAAGAAAATCTCACAGCATTCCATCCGGGACCGGTATTGGCCTCCTTGCAAGCGGTAGAACAAATTCTTCCTACAAGTTGCTGAGTGAGCACGGGGCCTGGAGCGTAATAGTATTTCGTAATCTTGGTGATAAGATCATCCCACCATCTCAATGGAAAAATACTATAGGCCTCGCCGATAACCATACTGCATGTTGACATTTGTTTAGCCATTGAGCAAACTCTCGGGGGCTGGTTCTTTCTCGGAACGTCCTCAACCAAACACCTAGCGTACTCGCACTGCATCTGGTTATACTTATCAATATTATAAATAATTCCGGGAATGCACAACCTGACAGCGCTGAGTATTACAGAATTTTTTATGTCTGCATCAGTGCCAAAAGTTTCAAATTTCTTGGCAGGATCTTTTTCGGGAGAAAAAAGTGTCGCAAGACTTTGAGCAGAGTTTCTTACCGCATCAAGAGCAGTTCCAACGCCTCCGAGGTTTGCAGTGCCGCCGCCATAATACCATGCTAATCCTTCATCAGATCCTTTGCATGTGACTATCGCGCAGGCCTGATCAATGTAACCAGCAATTGTATCCAGAGGGCCACCAATACCTATCTTATCCAAAATCCTTGTAAACCTGTCAGTGCTGGGACAGGCACCAAAATCGTAAAACTTGTCAAGACTACCATCATCAAGAGGGCGCACAACCTCAGCAATACTTCCAAGAATATCCGTAGCAGTTTCCAACACTAATTTGGTGCTTGTTAATTGCTGTCTAAAACCACAAATGCTCTCGGCGTATGCCAAAAATTTTCGGCCGTCCTTGATAAGTGCGCGAGTCCTCTTGGCATCATCAATAGCGTCATCCATTTTATCGTAATACTTTGAAAACTTGTTCTCTTTATCATCGCCTCCGAACCTTAAAACCATTGTCACGTTTTCCTCGTCAGGAATTGTGGAGAAATAATTCTTTCCAGAAATTTGTATGACGGAAAAAATTTGTATAGGGCAGGAAATATTTTTTTCCTGATCGTTAATAACACTTCTGGAAAGCGAGAATCTTAAGAAAGGGGTTGTAGTGGCGCCGTTCATAACATCAATATCGGAATCGTCAACAATGTTGATGTTGGAACACTTGGAAGCGTATTCGGGATGCATCCTGATAGTGGTAATAGTGTAACCGCCGGAAATTTTAGGGGCTAGCTCGACCTTGCACCTGACAGGGTGTTCCTTGATGGACGCTGAAAACCTGTCAATTATTGCTGGAGTGCAAGAAACTTTTTGAACCCTCCAAATATCAGGGCTTCCCGAATAAACTCCTGAAACGGCGATATTCTTCTCACTGGTAACGGTATTGCCTGCGCGATCAGAAAAAATGAACTGGACATTTCCAAAATAAGGGCCATCCTTTGCAACAGTAGGCATGAAAGTGCAATTCTTAAAACCATCAACATCATCAACGCAGGCATTCGCTTCAACAAGATTGTCTATTCCTATAACTGAAAAGTTAGCTTTAGGAATGCTGGAAATTCCTTGAACCCTAAAAACGAATTTGACGCGGCCATCGCGAACAAGCTCGCCACTGGGAATAATATTATCGCCGGAATCCTGAAATTCCTGCTCAGAGCCGGAAATTGTTGGAGCCCCCCCAACAACTTCGATATTAACACTAACGGAAGAATCCATGGGAGTTCCAAAAATATCAGCAACAGTTCTAGGAATAGTTATGCTATTTGCACCAATGGGAAAATTAACATTGTTCCAAGAACAGCGGGTAACCCCTCCAGATTCATCGCAACGAGGAGAAGGAACCTCGGAAGAACCTATAAGCGCCTTAACAGTTCGAATGTCAACACCTGAAGCGTCAGCGAAATCAGCAGTGAAAGAGTCAACACTTTTGAAAAACTTCCCTGAAGGAGGAAGATTTGAAACAACAGGCCCTGAACTGTCAACTGTTAAGGGACCGCAAGTAAAAGTTTGAGACCTCTCATTACCAGAATTATCGATAGCGGTAACAGTGAAAGAACAATCATTAACAGCTCCGGGAGAAATTTGAACTGCCTGACGAATAGCGGTGATATTATTAGAATCAGGAACGGCATCTATTTTTATAACAGTTCCTTGAGACACGATTTTTGAAACATCAATCTTAACAGTTTGGGTGTCAGAGCCGGTAACAGAACCCTTAATTATTGCAGAAGTATTACTCCTTGAACGAATAAACTGCAACCGGGATTCATCAGAAGTTTTGACAACGTTAAAATCGTTAATAACAGGAGGGGTGTCATCAAAAGTTAAAGAACTGCATTTAGGAGCGCTTTTCAAACCAACAAAATCTTCAGCGACAGCGCAAACCCTGACATTTCCCTGAGTTGTAGGAGCGTAAAGAATATCAGATTTTAAGGAGCAAATACCATCAAGCCCGGGAATGGAATCAATAATCGTCCCATCAGGATTTCCCAAACGCAATTCAACACTCTTAACGCCGCTATTGCCGGTTGCACACTCACCACCGCCATCAAGAGCGACAAAAGAAATATTAATTTGAGAACCCTTCCTCGAAAGAGCAACACTTTCAACAACCGGGGGCGAGGAATCAACAAAAATAGTAACCTGCTTCACAGCATGAGCGCTATTAATATCACCAATAAAGCCGTCCTTGAAGAGAATAACGCTCAAACCGACGTTAGAACGCTGATTTTTAAGACTGAAAAGAAAAGAACACTCGTAAACGCCCGGGCTGACGCCAGCGCAAGGTATAGGAATACTCCTGCCACCGAAAGAAAAATGGACCTGACCAGTATCAAGCGAAGGGTCAACACTCGAAGGCATATTAACACGAACGGTAAAAGAAATATTATCATTAGGAGAAGCAATATTAGGAATTCCAAGACTGCCAACATAGGAAACACTCAAAGAAGTAGAAGAAGTCAGCCCTAAAACTATCTGCGATGAAACGGCAATCACGAAAAAGAGCAATAGTCCTCCAACAAAAATATTTCTCATCGCCTCACCACCACAGGATTGAAAACGTCAGGGTACAATGAAACATAATCGCCAGTGGTTGAAGGAATGGACAAATCCTCAATAACGCAAGTGCCATCATCACAAGCGCCCTTCAAGTCAGCGTAAGGAATTAACAAATTAATGCTGGCGCCCTTATTAGAAATCATTCCGGGAGTTATAGTCATGTTAAACTCTGCCTGTCCGAGAAGCAAAGGCTTGGACACATTAAAAATTTCCGGCTTTTCAGGAATCCAGCGGCACTCCTCGTCACCAGTCAACGCATCCCCAAGATCTCCGGGACCATAACAACGCTTCTGAGGAAGAATAATAACTTCTTCACCGGGAAAAGATTTTCTTGTCAGAAACATGCTGACAGAATAATCACCAATACTAATGCTCGAATTCTTCCTGCTTAAATCCTTCTCAACACCGCCGAACAATTGGCTGACAGCGGTCAAAGAATCACCACCGCCAATCTTGTTAAGAACAACAAGAACGTTCTCGCCATTATCAAGAGATTCCCTGCGATCAGAAAGCAAAACCCAATTATCATCAGAATTCTTCCTCAAAGGAACTTTTTTCACGCTAAAAAAAGCGGGAACTATAGGAGCGATATCAATACTTACGAGCTGAAAATCAGTGCTAAAAGTGGAAATTCTAGGATTAGAAGAAGAATAACCCTGCTTCACAGCCCTAAGACGGCCATCAGTACACCTAGGAAGTTTAGTAGTGATAGAGCCACTAACAACTCCCAGAGATACAGATTTAGTGCCGCACTCGAAAATGACAGCCGCGTTATTATCATTATTCACAGAATCAGAAATAAATATTTTGACATCGCCAGAAGTCCAGTGCTCCCTCTGGGAAAACAATGAAGCTGAAGAAGAAATGCCGGCGCTTTGAACAATACTTGAAGGACCCTTGACCGGCTCATTATTCCTAATGTTGCCCTCCAAACCAAACTGGAAAGAGTACCCAAGACCGTTAAGAGCGTCAGGATCCTCCAACCTGACAATGACAGGGTAAGAAATATCGTAAGCAAAATCATACTTTTGAATGCCTAAAGGCAAAATCCCCAAAATGTTCAAAGACTCAGAAGAACAAACACCGTCGCAATTCATCCTGAAAAAAGGCGATAAAGAAAAACCTTCAACAGGCTCAAAATTAACGTTGAAAAGTATAGGCCTAGAAGTTTTATCAACCAAAGAAACCCTGAAATCCCTGGTGTAAACCGCTCCAAAAATCGCCTCGCGCTCCTCACCCAAAGGAAAAGGGGATTCTAAAACTCTATAATTGAGCGAAGGGAAAACCTGCAGGAAAAGAATAGCCGCAGAAATAATATCAGAAGAAACCCTCTCCTTCACGTCAAGAACGTTCCAAGACTTAGGAGAAAGACTCAAATCGATATCGGAAACCGGAGGCAAAGAATTATCATCAAGCCCTGTGAAAATATCAAGATAATTAATAACTGAGTACTCCAAAAAGTTGGAATCGCCGGCCTCCTTAGTAATTGCTTTAGAAAGCTCGTACATGTCCATTATTGGAACTTCGATACTGGAATAAAAAGTGTCAATATCGTAAGACTTGTCGTCGCGGGAAACAGTAACGGGGTATTTCAAAACGCCAACAACCCCCCTATTGTTAATGGTTGCAGAAAAAGAAGGAGAACTCTTTGGGATGACGTCAAAACCAGAACTTTTCAGCTGGGAAAAATCAGAAATACAGTCAAGCAGGAAATCACTAGAAACCTTTTCAACAGCGCCCTCAACAGAGGGAGAACCATCACTCTTCAACAAGTAAGGCATTTTTGATGATAAAACGCAGGAACTATCAGGGCAATCCTTATTCTTTGAAGACATAAAACGCCAGTAAGGAATAGAACCATCAATGACCCCCTCGGCAAGAGGTATCGCCTCGGAATCAGTAGGGTCCAAAGGTTTAACAGAAAAAGAATCACTGGGAGCATAACCTCCGCGATCACCAACAGAAACAACACCCCTCAACAAAGAGTCATCAATACACGCCCTGACAAAATCCTCAACAGGACGCGCCTCAACAGGAGCTCTGGAAACCTGCAAAACTTCAACATCCGCCAAAGAAGCCCTCTGGGACTGGACGGTGTAAACAACGCCTCCAATAATTGCAGAAATTGCGAGAGCGATTATTATGAACAACGAAATCTGAGCTTTAGCCAATACGAAACACCACTTTTTCAAAGCCCCGAAAAGGAGCATTCTTGGGAAGAAATTCGTCACAGTATTTAAAAATCTTCCTACGGCGTGATGACGAGTCCGCAAAACAACAACCAGACCACAACAAAACTTAAAAATAACCAGAAAAGATACGAACGTATGAGGGAAACACTTGGGGCGATAATAATAACAATCACGGGAGGGTGTACAGGCGCCCAATGGTACGAAAAGCAGGAAATAAAAAGAAACATAAAAGAAACAAGCCACGAACAAGAAAGACCTGAATGGATGCGCGCGAAAAGTTACAAAGGGCCAATGTTTTTCACAACAAGCGATGAACGAGCCAAAGCGATAAGCGAAAGAAAATACGTGGTGTACGATTCAGCAAGCAGAAGATTAGAAATATGGCCTTCAGCAAGAGCGCAAGACGCGACAATATACGAGCTGGACGAAAAAGGAAAAATAATAAGAACGAGATACAGAATAGACGGCGTGGAAGTCAAAGGAGTTGACGAATTATTAAGATTAAGAAATCAGGAAGAAGTCGAAGAAATACTAAGAATGATAGCAATGTTCTAACAGCGCACATCATCAAAATGAAGACTGCAAAACCGAATTGTTTAAATATCTCAATAATACCCCTAAAAGTATGAAGCAAAAACAAAGGTTTGCATGCACGGCCCACAGGTGCGGGTGGAAGTTCAACAGTTATTTCAAACCAGAATTATGCCCGTACTGCGGAGCGAAAGGAAGCGTGCAACCAGACACGAGCAGAGGAGCCCAAGACATACTAGAAGAAATAGACCAGTTAGAAGGAGAAATGGAAGCGAGAAAAAGGGACTCGTAAAAAAATGAGAACGGTTAACAGTTTACGGTTTACGGTGAACTGATTTGAAAGAAGTAAGAGCACCTACAGTATTATCACATTCTTAAAACCCTTAAAATCGTAATCACTCGTTAAAATTTTTGCCTGCATTGAGCGAGCGGTTGCTATTACGAACGCGTCAAGCATACCAAAATCCTTATTCTTCTTTTTCGCCTCAAAATGAATATTCCCTGCATCAACGCTAATTTCAGGCGTTACATCCACAATTGTTGAAACGCTCTGAATACACTCGAGAACAACAGAAGCATCCTTTCCAACCCTCAAAAATTTACTCATCACCTCAGCAATCGTTACGGAAGAAGTGAACACACGACTCGCCTCATCATCAACAATGTTCGCAACTTTTCTCCCAACATCAGAACCACCAAGGTATTCAATCCACGCGGAAGCATCAAGAACAAACTTAATCATCACGACCCTCAGCCCAACGCTTATCACCCTTAGTAAAAGAGCCAATACCCCTTGCGACGCCAAAAAAACTCTTTTTCGCAGGAGCAACAATAATCCTCACAAGCTGGCCAGACGACAAGCGCTCCACATCTATAAGCTTCTTAGGAACAGTCACAACAAGAGAACCACCAATACGCCTCAAACGAGTTATACTCTCCATAACACCAAATATAACTTTAAATTATATAAATCTTTC
>CAYJTR010000046.1:0-7984 GCA_964373285.1 uncultured Methanosarcinales archaeon | reverse complement strand
CAGAACTATCACGAAAACCAGAAAGCATAGAAGACTTGATAACGATTTGATGATTTACAGTGGATTTTTCGGCTTGTTTAGAAAATGATGTTGAATACATTTCTTACACGCCAAGTTGCGTTTTTAACTCTCTTAGTTCAACAATTCACTGTTCTGGTTCTTTCTTCACGTGAATGCACAATACCGGACAGCTTTTTTCTGCTTCCTCATTATTATCAATATCTTTGTCGTCTAATTCTAACTCGTAAACGTCGTCTTTGCCGCCGATGTGGACCAGCTTGTTTTTTTCATCGCCTTTTTTCAAATCCGCCTTGCCGTCAGAATTCATAACCCAGTGCTTTGGGCAAACCATCGCGCAAGCGCCGCAACCTATACAAATTTCTCTCTCGTGAATTATTTTTATCACCATAATTTTCGTGGTAACAGCAAGCTTTTTAAAGCATTTGGGTTTCTTCAGCATTAGTTTCAAATGTTTTAATAGCATTGTTAATAGTATTGTTTAAAGGTGATTTATGCATTTTCAGGATGTTGAGCCGAGAAAACTTATTGAAGCGGTGGCTTTAGAATTATCATCGCTTAAAGCTTTAGAACCGCCAAAATGGTCTGCGTTCGTAAAGACGGGTTCGCACAAGGAAAGGCCTCCATCGAGAGATGACTGGTGGTTCATAAGAGGAGCATCATTGTTAAGAACTATAACGCTCAAGGGGCCTATAGGAATTTCTAAGTTATCAGCAAAATACGGCGGAAGAAAGAGAAGAGGGCACGATCCTCCAGTGTTCCGCAGGGGGTCAAGACACATACCGAGAACTATACTGCAACAGTTGGAAAAGTCCGGGCTCGTAAAATCAGAACTGAAAACCGGGAAGAAAGGGCGCCTAGCGACTCCTAAGGGGATATCGCTGTTGGAAAGAACAGCTCAAAAATTGTTCAGGGGCGAAAAGTAATGGCTACAGCAAAACACCCCGCAAAAAAGCAAAGGTTGGCAAAGAAGGGCAGGCAGACTCGGTGGGCTCCGTTCTGGGTAATTCCCAAAATTTTCGGCAAGGGAAGAAGAGTTCACCCTTCAAGAGTCACAGTCGTGAAAAGATCATGGAGAAGGTCTAGAACGAGGGTATGAAAATGGCTGATCTGGAACGCTCATACGTAATACCATTAAGAAGCGAATGGTCAAAAGTTCCGAAATATAAGAGAGCGAAAAAAGCGGTAGCCGCGATAAAACAGTTCTTATCAAGACACATGAAGTCTGAAGATGTGCGCTTGAGAAACTCTTTAAACATTGCAGTATGGAGCAGAGGGATAAAAAATCCTCCGCACAAGTTAGAGGTAACAGCTGTAAAATTAGAAAAGGAAGGATACATTCTCGCGGATTTGAAAGGAGTAAAAATTGTAAAGCCATCAGAAAAGAAGGAAGAATCAAAAGGTCTTGTAGCAACAGTCAAAGATGCAGTTTTAGGAAAGAGGGAAGAAAAAGTTAAGGAAGACAAAGTTGTTGAAGCAGTAGTGGTGAAGGAAGAGAAAAATCCTGTTGCGGGCAAAGAGCCGGCAAAGATAGTGGAAAGCGGCAACAAGGGGCAGTAAAGAAAAACTATCAAGAAAGTCAAGCGCATAAAGATTATTTATTACTGTTTATTACTATTTATTACTACTATTTGGTAACAATAATAACGAAACATTTATAAACCTTAAATTGCAGTCATCTGAACATGGCAAAGAACAAAAATGACGATATCGAATCATACGTTAAAGCAGTTGAAGGGATAGCATCAAGAATAGGCCACGAATGGGAAAACGCATACCTGAACACAGAAAGAAATCACTTCGTGAGAAACGGCAGAAGCATAGACCAGTCAATAATGAAAAGCTCTGAAGGAAGAACAAGAGTAGTAAACGATATGATAAATTACTTAGAGTCAAGAATTGAAAGCTATCTAGGATTCGAATTAGAAAATGACGAGCAAAAAAAAGTAGCGTTCAAAGACGTTCTAGGAGTATCAAGAACAGAATTCAAAATATACTTCGCCCAAAACAGAAAATTTCTGTCTAAAGGAGACATGAGAAAAGTCTGGAGCGAGTACAAGAAAAAAGCATTAGCGACAATAACCCAAAAAGCATTGCTGGGAAAAGGAATTGCGATAAACAGGAAAACAGGAAAACCATTCAGGATAAAAGATGCAGAAGAGTTAGACGACGAAGAAGCAATAGAGCTAAACAGCGGGTTGTCACTAGAAGATTTCGCAGTAATGGAAATGTGAAGATATTCATGCTTGTACTGTTAAGATATTAATAGATATCAATCAGCAACACTTCAGAAATAAATTATTACTGCTGAAAGAATCAGGGCGGAAAAGTACCACGCTTTGTCCCAATCAAAAACTATCTCCCCGTCAAATTTAGGAAAAGGCAACAAGTTAAAAAGGGCAAGCCACTCATTAACAACGATTGATGCAGAAGCAAAACCAGAAATTACTGGAATAAAAGAAAGTATTGAGAAAAAAACTGCAAGAGCCATATTAGCCAAAGGGCCCGACAACGCGATCTTTCCAGAACGGGCAGGACTCAAAGCACCCCTGATAACAACGCCTCCGGGAACAGCAAAAACAAGCCCGAAAAAAGAAGAAATAACTGCAAGAATCAAAGTTAAAGGGTTACTCCACAAAAAAACCCAGCAGTGATGCCACTGGGCAACAAGCTTTCTAACAATCTCCCTAAACAATAATGCAACAGCCACAGCAATCAGGGCGTAAACGAAAGCTCTGGGAATCCCCAAAGACTGCCTAAAAAGTATTGTGAACGCAACGCTAAGAGCGATCCACGCTTTTCCAAGTTCAAAAAGTTCGAAAGAAGAAAACCTCACAGGACCAATACTGAGCATGAGGTCCAAAAGTGTTTGAGCACTATTTAAAGATAGCGTTTTCGAAGGCTCTGTCATGAATCTCTCACTGTCCGGCTTTCAGAACAGAGCCGTTTTCGAAAGAACAAACATCCACAACATTAAAAAAAGGAAGTCTAAAAGTGCAAACCTAATGGCGAAAAACGCAAAGAATCAGGATTTCACGAAAAGCAAAAATGCAGAATTGTTCAAAAATTTATGGGTAGTAATACCAGCGTACAACTCGCAAAGAACAATAGTAAAAGTTGTAGAAAACATTAACAATTATGGCTACAAAAACGTGATAGTTGTTGATGATGGAAGCTACGATTCAACATTCGAGGCGGTCCAAACCACGGGGGCAGAAGTACTAAAGCATATAACCAACAGAGGCCAGGGCGCATCACTGCAAACAGGAATAAGCTATGCCCTGACAAAAAATCCCACAGCAATAATAACTTTTGACGCGGACGGACAACACGACCCTGCAGACATAGAAAAATTAGCGCTAAAAGTTTTTGACGAAGGGTTCGATATATCGCTAGGAAGCAGATTTTTAGGAGTTCAAAGCAACGCGCCAACCCACAGAAAAATAGCGCTAAAATGCGGAGCATTTATGATATACGTATTCCACGGATTATGGCTGTCAGACTCTCACAACGGATTAAGATGCATTTCGAGAAATGTTGCAGAACAAATAAACATAACGTCTGACAGGATGGAGCACGCATCAGAAATAGTCGAAATGATAAAAAAGAACGGTTGGAAGTTTACAGAAGTTCCAGTAACAATCCATTACAGCGATGAATCGCTAAAACGCGGGCAGAGCACGCTATCCGCATTCAAAATACTGGCAAGAATGTTCTGGAGAAAGGTGATAAAATGATTATATCACTGTTTGAAACTTTTATTTTAATATTCGCGCTGTTCGCATGGAGCAGAAATTTTTTGAGGTATCGCTCCAGAGAAATAAAACTTGAAGAATTCATACTATGGACTTTTGTCTGGGGAGGATTAGTGCTTATAGTAACAGCATCAACATCAGTATTCAGACTAAGCCAATTATTAGGAACAGGAAGGCCCATAGACGTAATAATTTATGCAAGCATAGTACTGCTATTTTATCTGTTATTCAGGGTTTACGTCAAATTAGAAACTATGGAGAAAGGAATTACAAAAATAACCAGAGAGATAGCATTAAAGAAAAAGTAAAAAAAGTGAGATTCTTGATATTTACCAAAAATTGTTCTATCACCCAAACCATCCCTTCTTCTTCCCAGAGTTTTCAAAATCCCTCAATAATTCTTCCTGCTTTTTGCTGACTTTTCTAGGAATTTCAACAGACAATTTAACCAGCAAATCACCAACGCCACCCCTGATAGAAGGCATCCCGGCACCCCTAAGCTTAAGAATAGTTCCCGGTTGTGTTCCCTGAGGAATTTTCAAGGTTTTAGTGCCATCAAGAGTTGGAACGTCCAACACCCCTCCCAGTATCGCGGTAGTAAAACTAATGCTTCTCTCAATAACCAAATCATTATCGTGTCTTTCAAAAGTACTGTGCTCCTGAACATTTATCCGCACATACAAATCACCGGGATCGCCGCCCCTATCACCGACCTCTCCAGCACCCTCAACCCTCAACCTCAAGTCAGTGAATGCGCCCGGAGGAATTTTTATATCAACAATTTTATCATTCCTACTCTTGCCATCACCCCTGCAAGTCCTGCAAGTAGTTTTGGGCTTTTGCCCGCGCCCGTCGCAAGAGCCACAAGTAGTCTGCATCTGGAAAACGCCAAAAGGAGTTCTCTGAGACCTTACATTTCTTCCACTGCCGTCACAGGAAGGACAAGTTATAAACTCCCCGCCATAAGCGCCGGTACCATTGCAGTCCTCGCAAGCGCCAACACCCTTAAGATGAATCTTTTTAGAAGTTCCAGCAGCCGCCTCTTCAAGAGTTATAGATTCCTCATACAACAAATCCCTGCCTCTAGAACGCCTACTCCTGCCCCTTCCACCACCAAAACCGGAAAAAAAGTTGTCAAAAACGTCGCCAAAATCAAAACCTTGACTGAACTCTCTAAAATCAAAACCGCCAAAATTCTGGTCAAAACCGGGATCTGCAGTGCCATACTCATCGTACTTTTTCCTCTTATCAGGGTCGCCCAAAACAGCGGCGGCCTCATTAACCTCCTTAAATTTTTCACCAGCGTTATGCTCCTTGCTGACATCAGGATGAAATTTCTTAGCCAAATTCTTGTAAGCTTTTTTTATGTCATCAACAGACGCGTCCCTCGGCACACCAAGAATTTTGTAGTAATCTTTAGCCATAAAAGCATCACTCACTCGTCGAATCTCCCCTTGACCTTAAATTGTTCACCATTAAGAACCGCATCAATATCAGAATTGTAAGACTTTTTCACGCCCCGCCCTGAAGCCCACATTTTAAGATACCTGCTGGCGAGATAGTACAAAAGCACAACAAAAACCGCCAGCGCAATCTTGTTCATTAAGAGCTACTCCTTCTTCTTTTTATCATGATTCTTATTTTTCACAATTTCAGCATCAACAACATTCTCATCATTTAAGTCACTTTCGGTTTTACCGCCTTCTTTGGAAGCGCCAGCACTGTTGCCCGCGCCATCATTGCCCTTAGACTGCTTTTCAGCCGCTTTCTGGTACAACTCGACAGCAAGCTCCTGAGAAACCTTTGTGAGCTCCTCGGTAGAAGTTTTTATCTTCTCCAAATCCTTAACGCTCTCACCCAAGAGTTTTTTAAGCACCTCAACCTTATCCTTAACATTCTTTATCTTATCATCGGAAACCTTGCCCTCAAACTCTTTCAAAGACTTTTCAGTAGTGTACACAAGAGAGTCAGCAGTATTCACGACCTCAACATCCCGCTTCCTCTTCTCATCGTCAGCAGCGTTGGCCTCGGCCTCCTTTCTCATACGCTCAACCTCCTTCTCGTCAAGCTTGTGAGGCGAAGTAATCTGCAAACTCTGCTTTTTGCCAGTACCCAAATCCTTAGCCGAAACGTTCAAAATTCCATTAGCATCAATATCAAAAGAAACATCTATCTGAGGAATACCCCTAGGAGCCGGAGGGATACCAACAAGGTCAAACTGGCCCAAAAGCTTGTTATCAGAAGCCATAGCCCTCTCACCCTGAAACACCCTGATAGTAACAGCCGGCTGGTTGTCGGAAGCAGTGCTAAAAACCTGCTTCTTCTGCACAGGAATAGTAGTGTTTCTCTCAATAAGCTTTGTGAAAACACCCCCAAGAGTTTCAATACCTAAACTCAAAGGAGTAACGTCCAACAAAAGAACGTCCTTCACATCACCAGCAAGAACACCTGCCTGAATGGCGGCTCCTGCAGCGACACACTCCATAGGGTCAACACCCCTCTCAACCTTTTTTCCAACCCAAGACTCAAGATTTTTCTGAACAATAGGCATCCTAGTAGGGCCACCAACAAGAATAACCTTGTCAATATCAGAAACTTTAAGGCCAGCATCCTTCAAGGCCTGATCAATGCTCTTCTTACACCTCTTAACAATGTCATCAACAAGCTCCTCAAGCTTTGCCCTAGACAATTTCATAGACAAGTGCTGAGGACCCTTGTTAGTAGCAGTTATGTAAGGAAGGTTGATATCAGTCTCCAAAGTTGTAGAAAGCTCAATCTTTGCCTTTTCAGCGGCCTCCCTAACCCTCTGCATAGCAACATTATCATCATTCAAATCCATACCTGTTTGGTTCTTGAAAGTTTTAATAATGTGATTAATAACCACATTATCCATATCAGTACCGCCGAGCTGGGTGTCACCAGAAGTGCTCTTAACCTCGAAAACACCGTCACCAAACTCCATAATGGTGACATCCAAAGTTCCGCCGCCAAAATCGAAAACCAATATTTTTTGCTCCTTATCACCCTTATCCAAACCGTAAGCAAGAGCGGCAGCCGTAGGCTCATTAATTATTCTAATAACTTCCAGACCCGCAATAGTCCCGGCATCCTTAGTAGCCTGTCTCTGATCATCATCAAAATAAGCAGGAACAGTTATAACGGCCTTAGAAACCTTAGTTCCAAGAAACGCTTCAGCATCCCTCTTAATCTTTTGGAGAATAAAAGCGCTAATCTGTTGAGGAGTGAAATCCTTACCGCCAATGTTATATTTAAAATTAGTACCCATTTTTCTCTTAGCGGCCATAACAGTTCCTGAAGGGTTTGTCACCGCCTGCCTTCTTGCGGGCTCGCCAACAAGAATAGTGCCATCACTAAGAAAGCTGACAACAGAAGGGAAGGCCTTGCCGTAAAGCGACGCCCCCTCAGCGCTAGGAATAATTTTAGGCCTGCCACCCTCCAAAACAGAAGCCGCGCTGTTCGATGTACCAAGATCAATACCTATAATTTTTGCCATTTTGTTAACCTCCAACAAAGTTTTGTTCAGTTTTTTGATTTACACCACTAACTTTTGATTTTGATATAACAACCCTTGCATGCCTGACAACCCTGTTCTTCAGCTTGTACCCGGGCTGGATCTCCTCAATAATTATATTATCAGGCTTTTCTGAATCCTTAACAAGCAAAGCCTCATGCTCATCAACATTAAACTCCTTATTCAAAACGTCCAACCTCTGCAAACCCTCAGACTCCAAAACTTTTCTAAACTGGTCAAAAATCATTCTAACACCCTTTGAATGAGCATCATCGCCAGTATTCTTCAACGCCTGCTCAAAACTATCAAGAACGCCCAAAAGCTTCAGCACAAGCTTTTCTGAAGCGTACAAAGCATACTCCTGCCTCTCCCTCTCAACCCTCTTAGAATAGTTCTCGAACTCTGCCTGCAACCTTTTCAAAGTGTTAGTGTACTCCTCAAGAGTTTTAGTCTTGGATTCCAACTCTTTCTTAATATCAAGCAAAGTTTTCTCTGAAAGCTCCGCGGTATCCTCAACAGTCTCAGTTATATGCTTTGCGGCCTTCTCCGAACCCTTCCTAATGCGCTCTTCAACAGATAAAACATTGTTTTTAGTCATAATCCAACCAGGAAGAAAGCAAAAGTATATAAATCTGTCGATTTAGAGTCAACACAAGAGTGGTTAAGTTGAGTTGTGCGG
>CAYJTR010000045.1:0-7990 GCA_964373285.1 uncultured Methanosarcinales archaeon | reverse complement strand
GAATATTTAAGAAAACACGGTCATCGTATAGGAATAGCACTCGAAGAATTCTTGTATGAGTTGGGAAGAAATGCTGGAAAAGCAAAAAGAGTATACGACGATCTTGGATTTGCGTGGGGAAAAAATTGTAAAACAACGAATAATCATATAGGAAATTTTGTGATCTATGAAGCAGAACGAGGAAGAGTCAGAGTAGGAATGGTGGACCTCGATGGAACACAACCAAGAAAGTCAAGATTGAAAAGAATGCAAGAAAGAGAAAAAGAAGAGTTAGAAAAACAATTATGCGGCGCATTCCATGCAAGCGGACCGAGAGAAGATGAGAATCATAATACAATAATAAAAAATAATTATGCTGGACCAATAGCTTCACGAGGATTCCAAGATGGGTATAGAACAAGAAGAGCAGGAGTGCTTCCAACAAATTATGTCAGTTCAATGCTTTCATTTCTGTACTCGGAAAGAGAACTCTTGCAATCACTCGCGCAACTCTACATTCTTTCAAGTGACCACGTTAACGTACAAGTACTTAACAAAAAAAGAAAACAAAAAGTGGCACACGATCATTTAAAAGGATGGAATTTGTTGGATAAGAATGGAGAAAAATAGTGTGATAATAGTTCATATCGCCAGTCTTTACTGCTTTTGGGACGAGCCGTTTAATCCTGCGAAGGGGAAATTAGGGGTGTTAATCCGTTTATTACACCTATTGAAGGCCCCTCGTGCAAATGCCTCTGCACAGTTCCTTTCACAACATCAGTAATGTAAACTTTGTGAACTTTTAAACCCCATTTTTCTGTCACTATTTTTCTAAGCTCTTTCAAAACTTCATCTTCAAGAATTTCTATTGATTTCGGAGTTTTCCAAAACTCATAACTCTTTCCACGGCTGTAAACCGCAAGTATTGACAACGTGTGATCCCTCAAACTGGCTTCATAATCATACACTTCATTATACGCCTTATAAAAATCCATTAATTCATAACGTATGTTACAACTAATAGTCACTTCTTTACTATCAGGAGTACTTTCTATTGTTGGAACAGTTATGTATTGCAGGTTTAAAACTTTCTCCTGCTTGTGATCAGTTACTATATCTTCAAATATGGGCCAGTGAAAGTATATTCCGGGCCTAAGAATCTTATCGACATCATACCTCTTAAAATGCAAAGGTCGCCCGGTCAAAAAACTTGTTCCATAATCCTTAGGCAATGATGGACGCCTGAAAGGCAGAAGGACTGATAATCCAAAAAAAGAAAAATAATTGCCAGAAAACTGTTTGACAACCTCTTTTTCCTGAGCAACAATATCTTCCAATTCATCAACTGTTCTTCTCACACGCACATCGATAACGCGGCCATTACGATATTTCAAACCCTGCTCGTACTCGTGAACAATACTTAAAAAATTTAGTGACCCGACCAAATCAGCTAATTCTTGAATCCAGCCCATACCCACCCCGAACGAGTATACGCCGTTGGGGTGGCGAGCTTACTTAAAAAAGTTATGACAAAACTCCTGCAAAAAAATGTTCGCAAATGTATGCGTCTTACTTCAGCGTCGAACTCATTATTGTTACGGCTATAGCATTAAAGCTAATCATTACTATAAGCGTGAGAATTACGTAAATCATGGTGCTCCTAATCAAGTTTTTCCCCAGAGCATGCTTTTCTCCAAGATCATCAACACAATTCTCGATGCCGTTAGACAAAACTGTAAGAATGTACAATATTTGAACAATGTAAATACCAACAATTAATTGAAAATAGTAAGTGGGAATGCCTCCGCCACCAAGCATGTCAGGAATACTAACCTTGAAACCAGAACCAGCCCCCTGAGTGGCCAACTGCTGGGTTCTCTGAGATAGAGCTCTGAGAATAAGAGTTATCATGCTAGTGATGCCAACAACAATTCCAGAAATTGTAGGAGCCAAAAAATGAATTTGGGATTTCATATCAGAAATAATATCAGACATCAAATCTTTAAGACGCTCGTCAACACGATGAATTTCCTTAATGTAACGAGAAACGTTAAGAAGGGCCTGCGACGCAATCCTAGGACCTTTCCTAATGCTCTCAGTCAAAACCTTCATAGAGCTCAAAACAATATTTGAAGGAAATTGTTTAACGGCGCCATACTGAGGGTGAAACAAAGCATCCTGCAAGCTAAGACCAACACGAACAATATTCTTGTTAACAATCTCAAAAAAAGCTCCGGACTGAGTACCCCTAGTAACTTCTGCGACGCGACCAAAAGCTATCTCTGCAGGAATACCGTCGCCCAAACGATTGCCAAGCTGGAATAAAGAAGCGGCAAACTCTTCCTCCAAACGTTTAGCATCATCACGAACCTTTATAACATTAGAACTCCTCAACTTAAAATACAAACCCAGAGACAAACCAAAACTTAAAGGAAACAACAAGCTAAGAACTGACGCGCCAACACCATAAGGACCAGTATAAGTAGTCGTAACCTTGCTGGTAACGGTGTTAGTAATATTTTTCGCTTCGTAATCAAACATTTTAAAAGATTTAGAAATCTGGTAATCAGCGCCCGGGCTGACAATATTTAGTATAACAGGGCTCAGAGCCGCGACGAACAAGACTGCGAATAATATTCCAGCAACCCATCCGGGGTGAATCAACAACTCCCTATTGCCCAAAGGAATTCTAACATACTTAAACTTTTTAAGCTCTGGATTAAGATCAGAAATATCCATATCACCATAACCAGAGGGCCTGGTAGCAAGGATATTCTTACCGAGATAGTAAACAACAGCTGGAAGAATAACATTGTAAAACATAAGCAGGTGATACCACTTTATAGACTCAGTAAAACTAACTGCCAAAGGAAGAATTACGAGCCCAAGAATTGGCAGCATAATGCCGAGCATGTGCAAAGTAGTAATAGGACTCTTCAAATTATGAGCGTAGTGCAACATTTTTTCATAAGTCTCCTCAAGAATAACATCCAAAGACTTATCAAGCAACGCCTGACGCCTCTCCTCAGAAGACTCGAACAATGATGATTCTATAAGGTGAAAAGCTTCAACAAATTCCATATTGAATTGCTTCCATGTTGACAAGTATGCCTCCAAAGAATCCCTGATAGTACTATACGCACCAGACTCAACATCCCACAAAACCTTTTTCAAATCAAGAGACAATGGAGGAGTCAAGTGCTGAGAAGCAAACTCTATAGCGCGCTCAAGATTAGAAGTATGCCTCATATAAGTGACAACGTAAAAAATACACAAAACCATCTGATTGCTCGCCCTCATACGCCAACTAGAAGCGAGAATCGTGGGAACCCTCAAAAGAATAAAAAATAAAATAATTCCAATAATAAGAAAAGTTGTAAGGAAAAAAAAGCCGGCAAGAATACCGAGAATTATGCCAATAATTATGCACAAAATAAGCGATGTTATTGCAAGCGAAGTAACATTGCCGGGCTTAACATTAAGATGAGAAACCTTAATATTTTCTTCCAACTCCTTGGTTTTATCAACACCAAGATTAACAGTAAAAAAATTTCCGGCAATGCCGCAAGCATTCTCATAAATAGTGAAC
This sequence comes from uncultured Methanosarcinales archaeon, assembly GCA_964373285.1. GTDB lineage: Archaea > Nanobdellota > Nanobdellia > Woesearchaeales > ARS49 > JACQMS01. Next base: position 4,422 of record CAYJTR010000045.1, on the reverse strand, counting down.
TCTGCAGGAAGCCTCTCAGTCCTAAACTGCTCATACTCCCTAGAAGTAATACCAGAAGAAGTTGAAGACCCACGAGAAGACTGCTGGGAAACGCCCATACCGCCGCGCCTCAACCTCTCGCCAAGCTCCGCCTCCAACTTTTCCTTATATTTTGACACCAGATCGTCCATTCAACTCCCTCTCCAACCAATCACTCCACTCAGAAAAAATCCTATCAGTATTAATATATCCATCCTCATCACGAACCCTCTCAGAAATATTATGATGAGCATCATTAGACTTAATAACAAAATCCGCCTCCAATATTTTAGGATCACCAATCCTTTTAGAAGTCTTAACGATAGTCTCTTTAATCTTAGCCCTCAACAAAATATTTTCCCAAATAGCATCCCAATTACCAGCCCACTCCTTAACATTAGCACCAATAGCCTTAATCATTTCAGAATCACCATTAAGAAGCTCCTGAGTAGGCTCCAAAGAATCAGTTTCAGCATTATACTTCATCAAATCAACAAAACCGCCCTCGGCAACAGGGTCATTCTCCCAATGCTTCCTAACCTCAGTAATCCTAGTAATCCTGCGCCACCTGTGCAAACCATCAGGGCTACGAATAGGATTAGCAACAACAATAATATCAGTAGCCTTAAAACTAGTCCTAGGAACCCTAAGATCATTAACAACCCTGTCAAAAACACCATAAGGAGAATCACCATGAATAGTACCAGCAACGGTGTTAGCAAGAGCGCCAACCCTCATAGCCTCATAAAGAGCCAAAGCCTCAGTTGAACGAACCTCTCCGACGATAAGAGAAGAATCACCAAGCCTCAAAGTAGTCCTGATACCCTCATCAGCACTAACCTCAGTAGTACCCTTGGAAAGAGCGGAAGCAACCTTCAATGACTGAATATTATAACCCAAATCTTTCAGCGACGATGAAGGAAGCTCCAAAGTATCCTCTATAACTATAATTCTTATACGCCTCATAATCTCGACCATTAAAGAACCAAGAAGTGAAGACTTCCCAGAGCTTCTAGTACCAGCTATAAGCATAGTTCTAGCACCGTCAATAAGAAAGCTCAACAAACCAGCACCCAAAGGATTCATCATACCATTCTTTATGAATAATTCCAAAGTCCAAGGCCTATCCCTATGACGCCTAAAAGAGTAAGCGAGCCCCGAAGGGTTAAGAGGAGCTGTAACAGCGGCAACTCTGGCACGAGCATTAGGAAGCTCCAGCTCAGTATCAAGAATAGGGTTGGCCTCATCCAAAGGACGGCCAGAAATAAGCCTCAATTTTGAAGCCCAAGACTCAGACTCGGGAAGCGTGGGAATAATATTAGTAGTGCAATCACCAAAATCCTGATGAACTATAAAAATAGGAGTTTTACCCATTGGAGAATTAACAGAAACATCCTGAATCTTATCATCCTCCAAAAGAACCTCTATAAGGCCAAAACCAACAGTGTACCTGACGAGAATATTAGCCAACTGTTCCTTCTCCTTAAGCCTCAACTGAATACCCTTGAAAGAAGCAAGCTCGTCCAAAAGATCCATACTAACATTCCAAAAAACATCCCTGATACGCTTAGGGTCAACAAACTCGGACTTTTTAGGCTGGTGCTCAGCCAAAATTTTTCTGGCACTATCCAACAATTCATACCTATCCTCGGTAAGAGTGAACTCTGGAGGAATAACATGGTATAAGTATTGAACGGTGCCGGGAGATTTGAAAATAGTAACCTCATTGCCACTAAAAGTGTAAGTTTCAAGCTCCTCACCCTCGACGGGGTAAGAAGCCATAAGCTTGGTAAACATAAAATCAGGCCTGATGATGGGCGAGAACAATCTGCGATAAATACTACGGTCACCAACCATCAAACCCTTAAGATAAGGTTGAGCCTGCTGAATGAGCTGCAATTGCAAAAGTTCATGCTGTAAAAGTTTCAAAGTGTTAATAAACCTTTCAACATAGTGCTTCCCCTGAACAGCACCGCTCGACAAAAGATTCTCATCGCTCTCAATCAAAGACTGCAAGTCAAGAAAAGCGCCAATAGGATCACTCTTCAAACCCTGCTGAATAATATTCTGAAGCATAGAGTATCGCTGAGAAAGATGCCTCAAAGACTCCTGAGAAGAAATTAAACCGCTGCCAATACGCATACCCATAACATCCTTAATCTTCCTAGCGAGCTGGACAAGCAATTGAGTCTGCTCATAAGTGTACTCATAATCCCTTTTCTGAACAAGAATAAGTCTTGAAACAGGGCCAACCTCTAACAAAACTTTCATAACCATAGAAAAAACCTGAGGATCATCCTCTAATGAAGGAAAAAAAGGACACTCATCGCAAAGAATACGAACAGTGGCCTCTTCACCCTCCCTAACAACCTCATACTCACCGCAAGCAGGCATAACCCCTCTTTCACACACTTTTTTTCATGTTTAACATAATTGACATCATTGAACAAGTTTGGGATAAGTTTAAAAACGATCATATATAAATCTTGTCAGAATGGCCCCCCAAAATCAAGAACAAAATCCTGAGATGCCTGTCGATACTGGAAGAGAAGAAATAAACGCGCTCAACGCAAGGATAAGAGTTGTAGAAGAAAGAATCAATGATATGAGAAAAAGGTTCAAGTTCTTGGAAGAAAACATTATAGCGTATCACAGAAAAAATTTGAAAGATGTTAAAGACCAACAGCAACAAACATATGATATAAGGAGAGGGCTGAAAATATTAGAAGGAAAAATACTGGTGATACTCAAAGAATTACAACTGGCTGCAACAAAGCAGGATGTTACGACGTTAAAAAAATATATAGAGTTATGGAACCCGCTCAAATTCATAACTGAAGAAACATTACAAAGAAGAATTGATGAAAGAATAGGAAAAAAACAGGACGGTGGCGAGAATAGCGGGCTCTGATGCAACCCTCACCTTGTTCGGTCCTTTATGCCAGTTCGCTTTCAAATATATTTTTTTAAAGGTTGACGCTCCCCGTAAGGGACAACCCCCTCGTCAACAACAATCAAACATTAAAAGGAAGCTCACAATAAGGCATAAAGGAGTATTGCATCAGAGCTAAATAGTGGAAACGTTTAAATATGCAATAGAAGAATTGGTGAAATAGAGGTGCTTATTAATGGGATTGTTCGGAAGCAAAAAGAGTGACACTCCAGCCGCGCCGTTCGGATCGCCACCAGTAGAGAGAGCAATGGCGCTGCAACAACAAGGATTTGACCCGCAACAATCAGTGGAAGCGTTACAAAGAGACGGGTACAACACCGCGCAGTCAATAGACGCACTAAACCAAGCGGCGCCTCAAGCAGGACCAGAACCGTACCCTCAAACAATGCAGGAAGCACCGCCAGCGTACCAGCAACAGGGAAATCAGTACGGGTATGCAGACGTTGAACAAGTAGCCGAAAGCGTAGCCCAAGAAAAGTTTGATTCATTGAATAAAGACGTGCAAAAATTAAAAGAAGACGTGGCAGTAATGGGAACAAAACTGGAACAGTTCACGCAGATGACCAACGACCTAAAAGACGACGTAAAAAATTTACACCAAGCACTGATAGGAAAGATAGGAGATTACGACAAAACATTATTAGACGTCGGAACAGACATAAAAGCAATGGAAAAAGTATTCACAAAAATGCTGCCGGAACTAACATCAAACATTCAAGAATTAGACAGAATAACAAGCAGAGTCAAAGGAAAGTAGTTGTTCTTAGAGGGTTAACGCATGAATTATCTTTTAAGCATAGGAACGCAGAATATTCTAGAAGTATCAAGACCCCACGGAAAAGACTATTTAGCAATAGAATTTCCAGAACCAATGTTTGTGTTAAACCCTGCTGATGCAAAAATATTTGGAGAATACCTAAGCAAGAAAGCAAAAATAAGAGTTGTTCCGGGAAAACAAAAATCATATTATACAAGCCCTGAAGATATAAAAATTATTCACTACCTAAAACTAAAAACGTTACAAGAACAAAAAATGCCCGCGGGAAGAATGGCCGAAGAAAGCATAATAGTATCAAAGCATGAAGAGGCAGTATTATCAATATGTGAAAGCATCGGAGTTAATGCGTTCAGAATGAAAAGCACCAGAGGAGAGTGCCGGACGCAAACCAGAGAAGGAACAAAAAAAATATCAAGAACTATAATAACAGGAATGATTCACGAAAACAAAATCATAATGAGGTGCGTAACAACAGTCCACGCAAATAATGATCCCTTAAGAAATTTCATCCCGGAAAACGAAAATACAACTATAGAAAAGTTAAGCGGAAATTATCAAGACAAAAAAGAATTAGCTGAAAAAATAATTCTGGCATTAAAAGAATTGTTCATGTACTACTAATAAAAAATGCGTCGAGAGCCGCCGGCCAAAGCCCGGAAGCAGACAAAAACAG
>CAYJTR010000044.1:0-8699 GCA_964373285.1 uncultured Methanosarcinales archaeon | reverse complement strand
AAAGTCCGGGGTATTACACCCGCTCGTTTTTAATAAACTTGCCCGTTTTTAATAACAAACGAGTCTTGCACTGCCCGGCTTTCAGAACAGAGCCTCTAAAAAATAAACCTTTATAAATCGCTCCCATCGTCCATACTCTCATGTTCCAATCGTACGATTTCAAGGTGATAGAGCCGGAAATATTAAATTTCTGGAATGAAAAAAAGATTTATGAAAAAATAAAGAAAAGAGGCGCTAAAGGCAAACCATTCTATTTCCTGCAAGGGCCTCCATACACAAGCGGAAGACTGCACATAGGCCACGCGTGGAACAACACCCTAAAAGATTCGGTGCTCAGGTACAAAAGAATGAAAGGGTTCGACGTTTGGGACCGCGCAGGGTACGACATGCACGGACTGCCAACAGAAAACAAAGTTCAGCAAAAGTTCGGGTTGGAAACAAAAAAAGACATAATAAAATTTGGCATGTCAAAATTCGTCGAGGAATGCAAACAGTTTTCTACGGAAAATGCAAAACTGATGGATAAAGACCTGCTAAGACTGGGAGTGTGGATGGACTACAAAAACGCTTACTACCCGCTAAGCCCTGAATTCATAGAAGGCGAATGGTGGCTGATAAAGAATGCGTTTGATCAAGGAAGAATATACAAAGGGCTGAAAAGCATGACTTGGTGCGGCTCCTGCGAAACTGCGCTCGCGAAGCACGAACTGGAATACGAAAACGTAAAAGAAAATTCTATGTTCATAAAAATGAAGTCCAAAGAAAAAGGAAAAAACAATGAATACTTTATAGTGTGGACCACAACGCCGTGGACCATACCCTACAATTTAGGAATAATGGTAAACCCCGAAGTGGAATACGTGCGGGCAGAAGTTGAAGTCAGAAACAAGGAAAAAGAGGTATGGATAGTTGCAAAACCGTTGGCAGGAGTGTTTATACAAGGATTACTGGGAAAAAAGTACAAAATAGTTGAAGATTTCAGAGGAGAAAAATTAGCCGGGATTCAGTACGAGCACCCATTCAGCGATGTTATACCATTCTTTAGAAGTTCAGAAGCAAAAAAAAATAAGAGCTTTCACACAATATTATTGTCGGAAGAATTCGTTGATACAAGCGCAGGAACGGGACTGGTGCACTGCGCCCCGGGATGCGGCCCTGAAGATTTTGAAGTAGGAAAAAAATACGGGCTGCCGGCATTCAACACTATTGATGAAAAAGGAGACTTTCACGACATACCAGAATTCAACGGGAAAAAAGCAAAAAGGGACGACTCATTCTTTGTGGAAGAACTAAGAAAAAGAAACGCACTGCTGGAAACTACAACAGTTGATCATGAATACCCCCACTGCTGGAGGTGCCACAAACCAGTAATATTCAGAACGACAGAGCAATACTTTCTAAAAATAGAAGATTTGCGTGACAGGATTAAAGAACTGGGAAAAAATGTTCACTGGGTCCCATCAAGAGGAAAAGAAGATTTTGAAAGGTGGACATCAAACCTTAAAGATAATTCCATCACCAGACAAAGATTCTGGGGAGCGCCAGTCCCTATATGGGAATGCGAAGACGAAAAATGTAAAAACGTTGTGTGCATAGGTTCAAAAAAAGAACTGAAGCAAAAAGCGACAACACCAGTGCCGGAAGATTTACACAAACCATACATTGACGAGGTAAAAATAAAATGCAAATGCGGCAGCGAGATGAAAAGAATTCCGGACGTTCTAGATGTGTGGATTGACGCGGGAACAACATCATGGAATTGCCTTTATTACCCTGCAAGAGATGACTATTTCAAAAAATATTTTCCTGCAGATTTTATACTGGAAGCAACAGAACAGGTAAGATTATGGTTTTCGTTGTTAAGCATTTGCTCGACGATAACTCTTGACAAGCAGCCATTCAAAGCAGTATACATGCACGGAATGATGCTGGATTATCAGGGAATGAAGATGAGCAAAAGTTTGGGAAACATAATATCGCCATACGAAGTAATAGACAAGCACGGATCGGATGTGCTTAGATATTATATGGGAGGAGTTCCAGCAGGAGAAAACATAAACTTTTCATGGGATGATGTCGTAGCAAAGCAAAGAAACATCGGGGTATTATGGAACTTGCACAAACTGGTTTTGACACTCGCAGAAGAGCTCAATGTCAACCCTGCAGGAAGGAAAAACAAAAATAAGGCGGGAAAAGAAGAAGAGTACGCGCTATCATTAACAGCAACAACTATACGAAAAGTTACAAACTCGTTTGAAACATACCACATTGATGAAGCGCCGGCGCTGCTTGAACGCTGTTATCTGGAACTATCCAGAACGTACGTTCAAATGGTAAGAGAAAAAATGAGTGATGAAGAAGAAAAACAGGCAGTGCTCGAGACACTATATGAATCAATAATGACAGTAATAAAACTTCTTTCGCCAATCATTCCATACACAACAGAAGCAATGTACCAAAACTTCAGAGAAGCATTCAAACTCAAAGAGGAAAGCATCCACGAACACGCATGGCCGTCGCCAGACGAAAAAAATGAAAATGCAAAAATAGAAGAGCATATCGCAACAGCTCAAGACATTATACGAGCAGTACTATCAGCCAGAGAACAAATAAAAAGAAGCGTACGATGGCCAATACGAGAAGTAATAATTGTTACAGCAGACAAAAAAGTAAAAGATGCAGTCAAGACAACAAAAGAAATAATACTATCACAATGCAACGCGAAAAATGTTGTCGTAGCAGAAAAAATAGAAGGAGTAAAACACAAAGCGAGACCAAACTTTACGATGCTGGGAAAAACTTACGGAAAAGAAACATCAACAATAGGAGAACACATAAAACAAAACAGTGAAAAAGTAGCGGAAACACTAATAGAAAAAGACACGTATGAATTCACGCACGAAGGAACAAAAAGAAAAATAACAAAAGAACAAATAATTACCGAGAGAGAGACACCATCACACCTTCAGGAAGGAATAATAACAAACGGCCACGCATACATAACAAAAGATGCAACCCCCGAGCTTGACGCGGAAGGGTACGCACGAGAAATAACCAGAAGAGTTCAAGCACTGCGAAAAAAAGCAGGACTGAAAAGAACAGACAAAATATCACTATACATTACGACGAGCGAACCGCTGCAAAAACATTTATCTCCACACTTAGAAATGATAAAAGAAAAAACAGGAGCTGTCAACATTCACAACCATCACGAAGCTCCGACAACCAAACTGGACTGGAACGAAAAAGACAAAATAAAAGAAGAAAAAATAGAGATAGGACTGAATGTGCTGTGAATTTTATATTTTAATTTCCCTCTCTCAAATATTGTTCAACACATTCTTTCCAAGAGTCTTGCCCATCAGAAGGATGTTTTATTGTCCTTGAATAGCATTGACTCCTTCTTGAATTACCCTCACCTCTCTTTTTAAGAACCCAGCTGTTTCTTCTGCAAATTGTAATTTTTCTTTTGCATTCACAAATGAAAGCGGATTCCAACCAGTTTCCGATCTTGTAAGTTACTGCGCAATCTGTGCGAACCGTCCGAGCCCGAAAAATGATGCATAATGTGCGAAACAATCCAGATGGATATAATGTAAAAAAATAAAAAAAAATAAAAAAAACGCTTTCGCAGCGTCTTTTTACAATGTTTCTATGCCAAGCTCGCTGTTGAAAGCGGCGTGTCTAGGACTCTTTTTTCCTTTAGCATCAGCTATCCCTGTAATCCAAGGAGATTTCACACCAGTAATAATGGTCATAACCATTACTTTACCCTTCATATGGTCCGAGATTCTCGCGCCCCATATAACGTTGGCGTCATCATCCATGTTTTGTGTCACCAAGTCTCCAGCACGGCTGACCTCTTCAAGAGTTAAGTCCGGGCCTCCCTCGATGTGTATCAAAGCTCCAGTGGCTCCGTCGTATTTTATGTCCAATAACGGGTTCGTAAGCGCGCCCTTAACTGCCTCTTCAACACGATTGTTAGTGTCAGAACTACCAATACCAATAGCGGCAACACCGCCATTAGTCATAATGGCCTTGACATCTGCAAAGTCGAGATTTACGAGACTGGGAATTGCAATAGTCTCAACAATTCCCTTAATCATAGTTGCGACGAGCTCGTTAGCAACCGCAAAAGCCTGCTGTACAGGAAGATTACCAGCCAACTGCACAAGTCTGTTATTATCAATAACAACTACAGTATCTGATACAGATCTTAATTGTTGAAGACCAAACTCTGCCTTGTCGACACGAGCACGCTCGATATTAAAAGGCATAGTAACAGTACCAATAACTATAGCGCCCATCTCCTTAGCAAGTTTTGCAACAACGGGAGCCGCGCCAGTACCAGTGCCACCGCCCATGCCTGCACAAACAAAAACCATATCAGAATTCCTCAAACATTCCTTCAACTCGTTCAAAGATTCCTGAGCGGCCTCGGCGCCCTTCTGAGGAAAACCACCGCAACCAAGACCTCTAGTGGTATCTCTGCCAATCAAAAACTTTTTATCAGCGGGAGTAATATCAATGTGCTGCCTGTCAGTATTGCATGCCAAGACTTCAGCACCCTTAATGCCCTTTTTGTAGAGCCATCCGACCATGTTGTTACCAGCGCCACCGACGCCAATAACCTTAATGTTCGCCATTCCGACTTCAAATTCCGGAACCTGTTGTTTCCTGCTGTTTTCCACAAGTATATCCATGTTCACCAACCTCACACAATTTTTTCATTGAGAAGCAACCAAGGGATTTTTCCCACGATTACAACCAGTGAATTTTATAACAATATAGACTCATAACAATGCGACAAAACTTTTCAAGTTTTCTCGAAAATTTTTTACACCTTTTTTTGATGAGAAGCACTGCTTCCCTTTGTGAATATAAGAGCAGGCTCTCCAAAGTTGGGTTGTGATGTTGGGGGTTAATGCATGAAGAACCAGACGCGAGAGAGCCTGCATGGGGACTGTGAAAGCACCTTACCACCACATAAGGCGCCAGTATACACTTTTAGTATACCAGTTATTAAAAAGGTATACTCATATATAAATGTTTCTATTATGGCTACTTCTACAAAATACATATCAGAATACAGCAAACATCAATAGGTAGGTAAAGTGGTAAACTTTATATACCACAATGCAAAAAAGGCAACAGAGGGGTTGGTGAAAGAGCCGAAGGAGGATCAAATAATGGTCATACTCTACGACAGGAACAACCTGCCAGAGCACGTTTTAGAAACGATATTTGCGACGGAACAGCAGGCGATAGTTGCAAAAGAATTAGTCAAATACATATCCGCAAACAAAAACGAGATCACAAAAACAGACATGAGCATGTTCGCGACAAAACTCCACGAAGGAACATACCAGACAACGATCTCTGAAGGAAATTACAAAGGAAAAAAAGTAAAACTGTCATACAACAAAAGACAATTCTACGACAGAATACTGACACCAATGAAAGCAATGGGATTAATAGACTACGACTTATACAAAAAAACATACAAGTTAGGAGCAAAATTCACAAACGATTTAATGAAACTAGGGCTACAGTGGAAAGAAGAATTAAGACGAGAAGGAATAGAGGTGTAAAAACAAGGTATGAATTATTAAAAATTAGCAACTCGAAGCCGCATCCGCACAAAAGTGCGAAGTATCACACTCTACAAAATGTGAACTTGCAAAACAAGCTTCGCAAGATTTTCGCCCCTCATCATCGAAGAGAGAAAAAAAAGAGGAAAAATGATAATAGAAAATATACTGGAACATTTCACATACCTAGCAATAATAACACTACTATTCATAAGCGGAGTAGGAATACCAATGCCCGAAGAACCAATACTATTATTAGGAGGATTCATATCAGCAGAAGGATTCACAAATATATGGCTGACACTGCTGGCAGCAATAACAGGAATAATAGCCGGAGACAATGCAGGATATATTCTAGGAAGAAATCACGGAGAAAGATTTCTTAACACAGTAGAGAAAAGGTTCAGAATACCAAAAAAAAGAGTTGACAAAGAAATAAAACTGTTCAAAGAACACCCGCTAAAAGCAATATTCATAATGAGATTCCTTCCGGGACTGAAAATATTCGGGCCAGCACTAGCAGGATACACAGGAGTAAAATGGTCAAAATATCAGATAGTAAATCTCTCCGCAGTGATACTCTACGTACCGTTAATGATACTAATAGGATGGTACTTCTCAACAAACATAGAACAAGTACTCAAAGACGTAAAAATAGTAAAAATAACATTAACAATAGCAATAATTACGGTCCTAGGATACATTTTAACGAAAAGAATGATAATGAGACGATGAAAATATCCTTGCATCCAAAACACATCCAAAAAACCAAAACAATAAATACTCCCTGTTAAACCAGAAAATATCGTCAAGACTTCTTTTTGACACTAAAAAGATAAAAAAAGTAACGGACGGGAGATGAATTTATATGAACGGCCAAAAAGCAAAAGATGGAAACAAAGTAACAGTCCACTACACAGGAATGTTCGAAGATGGAAGACAATTTGACAGCTCCCAAGGAAAAGAACCACTAACATTCACAATAGGCAACGGAGAAGTAGTTCAAGGATTCGAAAACGCAGTAACGGGAATGATGGAAGGCGAAGAAAAAACAGCAACTATAAAACCAGAACAGGCATACGGGCCCCACGATCCAAACCTAAGAAGACAAGTACCAAAAAGTGTTTTGCCAGCAGGACAAAAATTAGAAAAAGGAATGGTTCTGGGACTAAAAATGCCGACGGGACAAACATTCCCGGCAACAGTAACAGAATACACAAACGACAATATCACAATAGACCTAAACCACCCATTAGCGGGAAAAACATTAACATTCAGAATAAAACTATTGAAAATAGAATAGCCCAGTCCCGAATTACACCATTGACTTAAGTCAGCGGGTGGAGCGGGAAATTTTTGAGTATAACCAAGAACGAATCCCGACTCCGGTCCGGAGATTCCCGGCAAAAACCAAAAAATTTTCTGAAAAAAAATCTGAAAGAAAAAGATTTTAATACTACAGAAAAAAAGTTTCAAAAAATGACAGAAAGAACAGAAAAATCTCAAGGAAATGGAGGAAATACTCCAACAGTCCCAAAAAAATTCTTGTTCGTAACGATAGAATCGCTGGCAACAGACCTCGCATGGCACGTAAAAAAAGAAGGCCACGAAGTAAAATATTTCACAGAAGACAAAGAAGAAAAAGAAGTTGGCGACGGGTTCATAGAAAAAGTAGATAATTGGAAAGAACATGTTGACTGGGCAGACGTGATAGTATTCGACGACGTTTTAGGCCAAGGAACCGAAGCAAAAAAATTAAGAGAAAAAGGAAAGGCAGTAATAGGAGGAACACCATACACTGACAAGCTTGAAGACGACAGGTCCTTCGGACAGGAAGAGCTGAAAAATTCAGGAGTGCAAATACTGCCATATAAAGAATTCAGAAATTTTGATGAAGCAATAAATTACGTGAAAGAAAACCCGGGAAGATACGTGATAAAGCCCAGCGGAGAAGCACAAAACAACAAAGGACTATTATTCATCGGAGAGGAAGAGGACGGAAGAGACGTATTGCAGGTATTAGACGACTACAAAAAAGCGTGGGCGAAAAAAATACCTGTATTCCAGCTGCAAAAAAGGGTGACAGGAGTGGAAATCGCAGTAGGAGCATTCTTCAACGGTAAAGAATTCATAACACCGATACACGTAAACTTCGAACACAAAAAATTATTCCCGGGAGAATTAGGGCCATCAACCGGAGAGATGGGCACGGCGGCCTTTTTTTCACAACCAAACAAATTATTCAACTCAACACTAAAAAAAATGGAGCCGAAGTTAGCTCAGGAAGGGTATGTTGGTTACGCGGATATAAATTGCATCGTCAACAACCACGGAATATACCCATTAGAGTTCACAATGAGGTTCGGATATCCGACGATAAGCCTGCAAATGGAAGGAATGCTAACACAAATAGGAGAATTCCTGCACGATCTAGCCAACGGAAAAGACCCAAAACTAAGAACTAAAAGCGGATTCCAGATATGTGTGCAAATAGTAGTGCCGCCATTTCCTTACAGAGACAGGGAAACATTCGAAGTGAAATCAAAAGACTCAGTAATATACTTCAGAAAGCCAACAGAAGGAGTGCACATAGGAGACATAAAATTAGTGAATGACGAGTGGGTAATAACAGGAACAAGCGGGATAGCGCTAATAGTGTGCGGAACAGGCCAGACGATGAAAGAAGCACAAAAACAAGTATACAAAAGAATCAAAAATATAAACATACCACACATGTATTACAGAGACGACATCGGAGAAAGATGGTACGAAGACTCAGACAAACTACACACGTGGGGGTACCTAAGAGAAGCGTAAAAAATTACCACTCCTCGTCGTCCGAAGAATTATCGTCATCATCAAAATCGTCATCAACATCATCATCACCCATAAACCTCACCTCCGGCAACAAATTTTTAAACACCCACAAAAGGAATACCGGGCCAAAGAGGCCATTATTTTTAAACTTTTCTTGAAAAAAGCGCGAGAGTGGCAGAGAGGTCAAATGCGCAAGCTTCAGGAGCTTGTCCCTCAGCGGGTTCGCAGGTTCGAATCCTGCCTCTCGCATAATATTCAGAGAAGTAAATTTGAGTTTTAAATAGTGTTATA
>CAYJTR010000043.1:0-8756 GCA_964373285.1 uncultured Methanosarcinales archaeon | reverse complement strand
GGAAGAACGACAGGTTTAAAAACGCTTTCTTTTTCCCTTCCTATGAAGAGATGCTTCGGTTTCGGCTTGGGCATACTTGGAATATGCATTATTGCATTTTTCTCGTTAAACTCTTTTGAACAGAATATAGGTAAAAACAATGGCAAGAATGTATTCAAGAAAAAAAGGAAAAGCAGGAAGCAAAAAACCAGAAAATCCAGTGAAACCGTCATGGCTTAGATACTCTAACAAAGAAATGGAAATGCTAATATCAAAACTGGCAAAAGAAGGAAAAACAGCATCCGCAATAGGATTAACACTGAGGGACACTTACGGAGTGCCAAGCGTAAAAACAGCCCTAGGAAAAAGAGTTGGAGAAGTGCTAAAAAGCCACGGCTTAGGACAGGAAATCCCTGAAGATTTAAGCTCACTAATGAAAAAGCTAGTCATGATAAAAACTCACAGAGAGAAGAACCGCAAAGACATGACATCATTAAGAGGGTATCAGCTGACAGACAGCAAAATAAAAAGATTGGTAAAATATTACAAAAGCACAGGAAGACTGCCGGTAGACTGGAAGTATGACATAGAACGAGTAAAATTGTTAATTGAGCAATAGGGCAGATTTTCACTGGATACAGAAAAACAATTTCTATTTTTCTTATGCATTCGAGCGATTAACGCAAGTGATTCACCTGTGAGCGATGAATTTTTCAATAAATTTTTTACAACGAAACATTTAAATATGTGATGCAATATATTGTTTCTATCGTCATGAAAACCATGCCGGGGTGGAATTTTGAAAAAAGACATTGTTGGAGTTTTTTTGCGTGAAAAGCCAGCGCACATGTTAACACACCTTCGAGATGCAAAGGAAAATGTTTATGCATCTGCACTTGCGAAAAGGATAGATTGCACGTATTCTCATGTTGTGAAAGTACTGCAGCAAATGGAGCGCAATGGGTTAGTGCGCTTTGACAAGCAAGGACGCCTGAAATTATTAACCCTAACCAAGAAAGGATCAGAAGTTGCGGAACATATTCACGGAATAAAAACAAAGTTAGTGTAGACATGCGCAAAAATTTTGCACATGATAAGTCGAACGTTTTTGAACGCACTGGCAGATAGTAACAAAACATTATAAACAAACCAGAGATTTCGGTTCTATGGGTGATCGTCGACAAGCACTAGTCGTTCCAGAACCTCCAAAAACACACTGGTTCTCATGGCCAAAAGCAAGATATACACAGGACAAGACGAAAGAATTGAGCAGCAAAGAACAGGCACTATCAGATATAGAACAAACGTTAAACCTAAAAGTTGAAAAATTGAAAAACAGAGAGCTAAGCATAGCAAAAAAAGAAGAAAACCATGAACAAATATCAAGGAAACAACGAGAGTTAACAAGAGAACTGCACCACTACCAAGAGCTAATAGAAGACATGAAAGACAGATACAAGGAAATGCAGGAAGAACATGATGCAATAGAAAAAGAGCTGACATCAAAGAAAAGAGAGCTGTCAGCAATAAGAACAGTCATGCCAAAAGCGATGAGAAAAATATCAACGGCAGAAAGAGATGTGAAAGAAGAAAAAGAGGAGATAGAAAAAAGAGAAAAAATATTATACAAAGGACAAGAAGAATTAGTACAAAGGTCCAAAAAATTATCAAACAAGGAAGAAGAAGTAATAATAAGAGAATCCAGACTAAATAAGAAGGAGCTGGAATTATTAGACGAAGAAAAGAAGTTAGGAGAGTTAAGCGAGTATTTGGACGGAGTGAGAAAAGAATTAGAAAAAGAAAGAGAGGCATTCGCAAGAGAGTTCGCAGAAAGAGAAAAAACGTGGAATGGCTCGATGAAAGACCTGAAGGAGTTGGAGAAAGGTATAGCTGTGCGCCAAAAAAATGCGGAGGAGCTGCTAAAAAAGGATGTGATTGCACTGCAGGAAAAAGAAGAAGAATTGCTGGATACTATTGAAAAATTAAGAAGCGACCAGAGAAGACTGGAAAAAGATGGAAACGCGGCGTCAATAAAAGCAAGATTACTTCTCGCACGCGAGAAAAACTTTTCGCGGGCAGAGAATTCAATAAAAAGACGGGAAAAAGAGGTTAGAAAGAGAGAAGCACTGCTGAGAGCTTCTCTCTCTCAACTTTTAAAAGCCAAAGAAAAAGTGAAACAGGAAGAGTCAGCACTGGGAAACATCAGAGAAATAAAACGGAACCTGAAAGAATTAAAAACTATTGAAAAAGAGTTTGAAGAAGAAGTGGCTGTAGAAAGTGAAGAGTTATTATCTAAAAGCTTACTATTAAAAAACCCGAAAAATTTAGAAACAGAAAACCTTATAGAAAACGCCAGAAATTCGCTGCTGAAAAAAGATGTAGAAACAGCAAGACAGCTAATACAAGAAATAAAAAGGCAACAGCAGGAAGCGGAAGGCAAGGAAAAACAAGAGATAACGTACGCACTAAAAGAACTGGCAACAGAACTGAAAATAGCAGAATTAGGGTGAAAGCCTCTGGAGAGAGTTGCACTCTCGACCTGCGGTTATTCCGGCGAAAGACGAAACCACGAAGCGAAACGCTCCCACGTACAAAACCGCCGCAATGGCTACTATGCTACAGAGGCACGGTGCAAAGATCATTCTTTGAAGCGTTTTATAAAACTTTCCAGAAATATCTGCTGTCAAGCCAAGTGGAAGAGATTTATTAAAAACCCGCGGATAACTCCGAGCAGCGAGTTTTTGTTATTAAACATGTTAATTACACTCATTAATCACTTAAATTAATCACTCAAATTACTGTTTCTTACTAACATACTTCTGAACAATTTCTGCGATGATTTTTCCATCAGCACGGCCCTTCAAAACATTCATAACCTTACCAATAATAACGCCCAAAGGCATCTGCTCGCCGGACTTCAAAATATCAACAACAGTTTCCTCAATATCAGAACTGCTCAAAGGAGCATACAAAGAAAATTCTAGCGCAGGATTGGAGCTGGCAAGCAGAGGAATAACACCCTTCCTAGTAATCTTTGCATCATTCAAAGCCCTAAAAACAATGCCGAAATTTTCATCAGGAATAACAACATCCCTCTTAAACTCGGACTTAATCAGACTCTCACCAGCGACGAGAACTTCAGCAATAAAAGGCTTGTTAACATTTTCCAGCGCCCGCAAATCATCGTACAAGAAACACCTGTCACTACGAGAAAGCTTAACCGCGAGATCACTGCCAAGGCCATCAGAAATGTAGCGTTTAACGCGGTCATCATAATTTTCAACAACAGGAAGATTTTTCAGAAAATCATCAGAAATTATTATGGGAAGAACATCGGTTTCGGGGTACAGTCTTGCGGCTCCGGGCATAACCCTCAAATAAGAGCTGGAACCATCAGGCAACGCTCTCCTAACCTCTGAAGGAACACCAGACTGCAACGACAACAACCTTTTACGAAATACGTCAAAAGTCCTAGAAGCCAAAGATTCATCGGACAGGACAAAAATGAATCCGTCGCCGGGCGCACAATTCAACTGTTCAAAAATAGATTTTTTCTCGGAATCAGTAATGCCATAGTTAGGAAGCTCATCACTATGAATCAAGCCACCAATACCAACCTCCTCCTTGGCAACGTCGGAAAGTTCTGAAGCAACACGCTTACCGGGCTGCAATTCCAAACCTAAAACACCGCAACCATTAACAACCCTCGCGCCAAAAATATCCAAGTGCTTGCCAACGGCCCCGGAAATAATTTTAGAAGAAGAATTAGGAATAACAATTTTCTGATGATTACAAATACTAACCGTTTTCAAAAAGTCGCGCAACAACAAAATATTCCTCTGACGAAGCATCTCTCTATTTACTATATCAGAAATGCGCCTCAAATCCTGAGCGCCCTTAATCTCGACTCTAGAACCGTCGGCGATACTAATATTAACATCCTGACGAATAGTACCAAGACCCCTCTTGGCCATACCAGTAGCCCTGATGAGAAGGCCAATACTCTCAGCAACATGCCGCGCCTGAACAGGGCTGCGAATTTCGGGAGCGGTAGCAATCTCCAACAAAGGAATGCCCTGACGGTCAAGACGATAAGTAACAGAAGATTGGCCTGCGCGAACAAGGCGCGCGCTATCCTCCTCCAAAACAACCGTTTGAATACCGACGGCACAACCATTGGAAACAATCTTGCCATCCATACCAATAAGAGCGGTCCTCTGAAAACCGCCAGTATTACTGCCATCAATAACGGTCTTCCTCATGACGTGAACTTCGTCAACAATAGAACACTTAAGAAGAGAGGAAACATGCAAGGCAGTCCTCAGAGAAACAAAATTCATAGAGTGGGGGGGCTCCTCATCAATATCAACAAGACAGGAAGCACTAGGAGGGCACTCATACAAGAAAATCTTGCCACGCAAAGACTGGTTCAGGGCGGCAACGTCAACAACACCAGTCTCGCCGGAAACTGCGTGAAGCCTACGCTTAACAATACGACCGGAAGATTCATCAGTTATTAACGCTGGGCAATCGCAAAACAATTTTTTGCCATCAAGCTGTTGGTGAATCTCAAGACCGCACGACAAAGATTCAGCATCAGGACTAAAATTTTCAAGAGTTTTAACAATAGGAATCATGACAAAAACTCCCCGGGAATCTCCCTGTTGGACAATTCTCCGGCAATATTCTTATTCAACAATTCCAAACGCTCAACAGGATTCTTGGTTAAACCACCAATAACCACCGCCTTAGCATAAGCAGACTCGGGAGTGATACCTGTGAGAAAAGTACAACCCAACTGCACAGAAAGAACCCTCAAATTAGCGTACACAAAAGGATGAACAGAACCATACAAAGTCTGAGAAGTGATAACGACCAACACGCCGCTATTAATGGCACTCTTTAAAACTTTAACAAGAGAACTATTACCAGAAACAGGAACATGACCTAGAGCGGTAGCGCCAATAACAAGAGTTTTAACACCACTCTTAACAATAGAACTGACAATTTTAGGATTAATACCGGGATATGAATACAGCAGTGCAACCTTTGAATCAATAGAATCCTGCAAGGAAAGTTTTCCATCACCAGCGACGGAAAAAGAATCGTCAAGAATAGTCAATGACAAAGGGCTGACTCTGGCGACAGGTTTGGAATTAACAGGCCTGAAAGCATCACGCCTTGAAGTATGCATCTTTCTCACACTGGCACCATTAATCAACAAGCAAAAATCGTCATCAAGATTCTCGTGTAGGCAAACAAAAACGCCGGCAGGACCCCTAGAAGCAGCATTAACAGCACAAGAAAGATTCAAAAAAGCATCAGAACTGCCACGATCAATACTCCTCTGAGCACCGGTAACAATGACGGGTTTGGTCAAGCCACGCAACAAAAAACTCAAAGCGGCAGAAATATAATGCAAAGTATCAGTGCCAGCGGTAACAACAACACCGCGAACACTGTCTTTTTTCAACTCAGAAAAAACCTTTTTCGCAATAATCAGCCAGTCATCAGGAACGGCATTCTCAGACATAATGCTCAAAACCTTTTTCGCAGAAATATTCGCAATCTGGGAAATTTCAGGAATCATAACCAAAAAGTCCTCAGCAGAATAATCAGCAGAAACACCGCCAGTAACATAGTCAACCCTCGAAGAAATAGTGCCGCCAGTGCTAAGAATGGAAACATTAGGCAGGAAAGGATTGAAAACGGCGGGCGGGGAGATGGTGACTGAGGGAAGTCTCAAAGAGCCATCACGAACATTCTGACACTTGACAACATTCTTCAAAGAAATACCAATATTGTACCCGGAAGAAAGCTTCAAAACAAAAAAACCCTTTGCCAGAAGAGAAGAACGCTGAATTACAACACCATCAAGAACGCCAAGATTTTTGGTAGTAACGCGAACAAAAGAACCGGGGGTGAGATTCATGAACATGAAACAATACATCACTGTTTTTAAAGATTATCAAAAACTAGCGGGTTTGATGCCCCTGAATTCAGTCCGCCCGTTTTTAATTCCAAAAACCTGTGGTCGGGCGGGGAGCGTAACACTGCGGGCTTTGGCCCGCGGATAGCTCCGTCCAGCGGGTTTTTGTTATCTATTCAAATACTCTTCCAATGTCCATTCTTCTTCTAGCAATAGTCTTGCCATGTTTAATGCCTTTCTGCAGGATTCTGGTGTTATATGTAATCTTTTTTCTTCTCTTTCTAATAATTCTTTTGCTGTTATGTATGGCACCGGGTTTTTTTCATCTCTTGCTCCGAATGTTTCTTCTCTCCATGACACTTTTGAGGCTTCATTTTCTCGTTCTTCATTCACCATTGTAAATTCTATAACTCTGTCTTCCGTACTGTCTCCGTATTGTGTCATGAACGGTCGTTGGTGGGCTATTATTCTTCTTGGTATTAATGCCAAGTCTGCCTCGTTTCTTTTTCTGTCTTTGAATGCCATGCTTAATGTTTCTCTTTCTAGGTATTGCTGGTTTGACAGTATTGCATTTCCTTCTTCATCAACTAATATTCTGTACATTGTTAGTGGTATTTCTTGTCCCGCCACTGTTTGGTCATCAAACGTGAAAAATGTGACAACGTATCTTCCTCCCCGTTCTTTAAAATTTTCTGGTGATAGATCTATGTTTACGTTGTACTCTCCATCTATTAGAGTTATTGATTCTCTTTTTACTATTGGCAGTGATGGCCCTCCAGTTATTCTTTCTGATAGTTCCGGATATTCATTTTGGTCTGACATCCCTCCGGACGTATTATGTATTAGCACTTGTGCTCTGCTTCCTGTTCTCGCTTCTGGTATTCGTATTACTTCTTCTAGCGCGTAAAATGGTTTTTGTTTTTTTGCTTCTTGTTGTTGGTCATTTCTTGCTTCTGGTGTTTCAGCTGTTCGTTGTTCTAATATGTATGCTTGCTCTGTTGTTGTTCTCTCTGTTTCTAGTGATGCGCATGAAAATAAAATTGTCGTCGCCATGATTCCTGTTGCACTTCTTGCTTTTCTTAAAAAGTTCATATAACTTTTTCTAATAAATACTTTGTATAAAAGCGTTTCGACAAAACTCTAGAAGTTCATGTTATTGAACATGTAGCCGCTCAGCATTCGTTGGCTAAAATAGTAAAATTCTGTCTGCTATAACTTCTTCTTGATTCCGTCCTTGTTCTATTCTTCTTTCTATTGCTTGAAGTGATGAATTTCTGGCAATTTTTGCCTCCTGAAACCAGTCCAGCATTCCTGCCAGTCCTACAACTGCGGATCCTACTCCCGCCACTATTGTTGTTAGTGATGTTAAAGGTGTGACTTGCATTGCCGACACTCCTAAGAGTAACACTGCAGCTCCTATTCCGAGAAACCCGCACTTCCACGCGCTTGCCTTCATTGCCAGAATATATATTTGTCTTTGCTGGTTATTATATGATAATTGTAATTCCGGATTTTTTCTCATTAGTTCATCAAATTGTTTTCCCGCGCTTTCTAATCGTCTTTTTGTATCCTCCTCATTTATAATCTTCCTAAGATCTTCTTGTTTTTCTACTAGTCGACGTAGATATTGTCGCGCGTTTTCTTCAACTGTGTTGCATAGCATCGACCTTGTTTTTCTCTCATCTTCTGCAGCGTCATAGTAATGTTTTAATCCTTCCGCATTTCCCGTTTCTATTTCGTGTATTGCTTGTGCTTGTATTGATAGTTGAACGTGTATTTTTTCGTATGCCGCCGCCAACATATTTGTGTAGTGTCGTATGAAGAATAACTCGCCGGACCATATTCTTTGTGCTTCTTCTTCTATCTCTTTCTGGAATCCTTCGGCGCTCATCTCTTGGATTTTTCTTACTATTATGAGGTATTTGCTTATGTAGTATCTTAGCGTGTTTGGTATTCCATCATCACCTATTATGACTAGTAATTGTTTTGCAATTGCATTTTTTTCGTTGACACTTTTTGCTTCGTTGAAGTTGGCATCTAGTTGTAATTTCTTTTTGAACGCTTCCGAGATTCTTTGTGCTCTTCGTTGTGTAGCGTTAAGATATGTTGTTGTGAATTTTGATATTTTTACTCTGCCCGCCATTTTGACACCTCTTTAAACACTAATGGAGAAGCGTAAGGTGGCTCATTAATAAACTTTTTGTATATTCATGACTTCTTAATCAGGATATTGCTTCAGACACCCTGAAAACATGGCGCTCTGGTCCGACAGTTCTTGGCACGAACTATCCCATTGCTCTGCTTACGCTCGTTACTTCAGCACTTGCTACTCCTTTTATCATTCTTATTTCTTCTTCTATCTTGTCGGTGCTTCCTAATTTTTCGTTTCTGGAAAATGTTATTTTTAGTGCTTTTAGTCCGAAGGCTATTGGCTCTGCTGTTGATTTTTGTACTTTTCCTTCGTGGTGCGTTATTATGTGCCCTGCCTGCTGTTCTATAATTTTCAGGTCTGTTTCTATGCTTTCAGGCATTATTGTTATTGTTATTATAACGAATGCCATTCTAGTTTGGCCCCGTAAATTTGCATTCCGGGCAGGAGTATTGCGCTCCGCTTTTCCTGCATGATGTGCATCTTACTATTTTTTGTTGTCCGCATTTCGGGCATGGAAATTTTACCGATCCGTTATCGTTGGATATTGGCTTGTTGCAAGAGTTGCAGTTCATGCTTCTTGGTTTTTTGAGCGCCTTTTTAAACGTTACGATATCTCGGTACGGTCAAGTTGAATGTCTTTGGAACAAGTAGTGTTTTTTTTCTTCTTCAAATAGGCGTTATTAAAAACGAGCGGGT
>CAYJTR010000042.1:0-9013 GCA_964373285.1 uncultured Methanosarcinales archaeon | reverse complement strand
AAAGCCCTTCACCGTTGGGGGACGAGTGAAGGGCGAAGTGGTATGCACCTTACTTGAAGGCGTCATCAGGCAAGAGGTTAGCAAAGAACTTGTCACTCGCATCAATTGCTTTCTCGAGTAAACTCTGATTTTTTTCTACTCTCCGTAAACGCCCGTGGTGAAAATCAACCATGAAAACATTACCATCCTTCTCAACAACAGGAACGGCGTACACCTCCTGCCCCTGAGCATTCTGCGTTTTGGCGAATTCCATGGCAGCAGTCCACCCACGCTCGTAAACAGGGTGAAGCGCGGCCATGTAAATTCCTATGGCTCCAGCAATTTTCAGGTATGATTTCATGAAGTCCCTGGTTTAGGAATAGTCCCGCGCTCCAAATCAGATACTCCCAAAGCGTTTTTCCCGGCACTCCTGATTTTATCACCCGATCCCTCAATCGCCTGTATAACATCTTTTACCCGTTGCAATTCATTACCAAGAAGCTCCAACGACGCAAACGCAGGCACTGTTGTTCGAAGATACGTAATAGCATCATCAAGAACTGCACGACCAACTCTTGAAGATTCGTAAACTTTTTTCAGCACGAGCATATCGTTCATATACCATGTAAGAAACGCAGAACTTACATCTTCATATGTTGATCCTACATTAACTCCGTGTTCTGAAAGATTCTTATCCAAAGTATTTTGCTGATGTTCCATTTCAAGTCTTGAGTAATCAATATTTCCTAATTCCTCTCTCGTAAATTTTTGACGTTCAGACTCCAGCATAAGAAGCTTGGCATCCAAATCATTTGCAGATTTTTTTGAGTCAGCAACTCTTTTCACTCCAGAAACATGTCTTGAACACTGATATCCGTGTGATTTTTCTACTGCAGCAATATTCCTCTCTACAATAACAATAGTATTTCCAAAAGCCCGAGATCCAATTTCTGCGTCATGAATTAATCGCTCAAATTCTTTTTGTGCAGAAGGAGGACCACAAAGTGAGTCATAGAACCACTGACCAAACTTTCTAGCTTTGTTTCTGGCATTTTTAATACTAGAGATTACCTTATTCAGCGATTCCATCCCGGTACGGTACGATGCAGAGTACCCAGTCATTTGCCCCCGACCCAAGGGAGCATACGTTGTTAAAACATCTCCAAAGCTCATATTTTCACCTCTACACTTTTTTGTTTATTCTTTTCAGCGTCAAGAATTATCATTTCCGCAAGAGAAAAATTTCCTTCGCGATACAAATGCAAAACCGCGGCAACAGGATCTATACCACCCAGAATGTAAGATTTGTAAATATGAGAACCGGAATCAGGATAAGATTTTTTAGCGAGCGCAGAAAAAATGTTTCCCAAATCAACAGACAAAAATTCAAGGATAGTCATTTCACCACCCCGTAACTTTCTATAAGCTCATTAGAAATGGGCAATGATAGCCCGCTGGGCTTGTGAAAAACGCAAGGAATAAGATTACCGCGCTCGTTCATCTTAACAATCAGCTCCAAACCCTCAGGATCCTGAAAATAACCCTGCTCAACACGCAAATTTTTGTACAAAATATTTCTTTCCAACCTTGAAAAAGCATTATGATAAGTGGCGCCCAAATAGAAAACACTTACAAACACACCGCAACGCATGGTAGTTTTCAGAATGTCAGAAAATATTTTTATGCCAACGTCTTCCATAACAAAATACTAAACTCCAGTTTTAAAGTGCTTTTCTGAGAAAAAACCGGAAAAGCGGACGATAAAACCGCAAATTTTACAAAAAAACCGGAAAAAACAAGCAGGAAAACAAAATGCCCGGAAAACTTCCGAAAATATCGGAACAGAAATAAGACGGAAAACCAATTTTGAAAGATTTTTTCGTTCACGAAAATTTGAGAGAAAAATATATCGAGGAAAAATGTTCAAAATCTTAACTCTCTCAGCCTCTTAATCCTGTCCTCAGTTCTCGGATGAGTGCTTAACAATGTCAAAAAAGTGCTCGCTCTAAAAGGGTTCACGATGAAAAGAGAACTGGTAGCTTCAGAACCCCTGCGCATGGGCTCATGATGAACACCAATCTCCAACTTGTGCAAAGCATTAGCCAAGCCGTTCTTGTCCTTCAAAAGACGAGCGGCCTTCTCGTCAGCAAGAAACTCCCGGGAACGACTAATAGCCAGCTGCAAAAGAGTAGCCATTATAGGAACAAGAATGGCGAGAGCTACAAGACCGAACAAGTTTTGGCCATTACGATCATCACGACCATAACCACCAAAAATAGCGCCCCAGCGAACGGCGAAAGAAACATACCCTATAACGCTGGCAATAGTGGCCGCAATAGTAGTAATAAGCATGTCACGATGCTGAATATGAGCCATCTCGTGAGCGGCAACACCCCTCAACTCATCATCCTTCAACAAATCAAGAATGCCTGTAGTAAAAGCAACAACGGCCTTGCCAGGAGTCGGGCCGGTAGCAAAAGCATTAGGAGTTGGCGAATTCATAATGTAAACCTGAGGAACAGGAACCCTGGTCTTGTGAGCAATATCAGAAATCATAGAATACAGGGAAGAATAAGTATGCCTGTCAGCGGGCTTGGCACCATACATGAATAAAACAAGTTTGTGAGAGAAAAAATAACTGCCAACATTCATAAAAATGGCCAGAATGAACGCGAAAGTCAAACCCTGAAAACCGCCAACAAGCCTGCCGACGAGCAACAATAGACCAGTGAGGGCTCCAAGAAGAAAAACAGTCTTAATACGATTATCAATCATGGAATCGGGGATTTATTTCCCTCTATAAAAACTTTGCGAAGCTGGAGAGTTTCATATTAGCCGAAGAAGCGCTACTCAAAAAATTCTTCAAGCCCTCAATTTGCCTAAGCTTAGTATTCCTAAAAAGAAAGCACCTCAAACGATTATCAATAAAAACACCCCTTTGAGAAAGAAAACCGTTCAATTTAGAATACAACTTTTTACCCTCAGAATCAAGATCTGTAAGAATCGCAACCCTAGACTTTTTAGGGATGCGCTCGACAATATTGAAAAGAGCAGTAGACTTAATAGTGAGAATCCTAACTGAAGAGAACTGTTGGATGGCCTTTTTATCATTAAAACCCTCAACAATCACAAAGTCCAAATCATCAAGATCTGAAAGAAGAACAATCAACATATCAATATCTGACCTGTCCATGAAAATAATGAGCTAGGAACATTTTTAAAATAGTATGCTAAAAATTAAATTGGGGAAGAATAACAAAAACCCGCTGCTCAGAGCTATCCACGGGCTAAAACCCATGGCATTACGCTCCTCGCTTGATCGCGGGTTTTTATTGTCATTTCGTTTCTAAATCAGTAATTAACAATTCTAATTTTGAAAGTATTTCTCTTTGTCTTCTTGGTTCTGAATTCCTGAATATTTCATCAAGGGACATATAAAATGGTTGTAATATTGCATATGTGTTGAATAGTTCATTCTTTCTTTGTTCATCATATCCTATATTTTTTGAGGGAAGGAAGAATCTTTCACTTGTTAAGGATATGTTGTTTGTACCGTATTCTGAAAGGAATATTATGCTTGCAGCACTTTGAAGACTATTATACACTTTTAGTGCCATGGAGGGGCTGATTCCTTGTCTTGAGTTTAACCATGCAGATACTGTGGTTTGCGCCACTCCAATTCGTTTTGCGAGTTCTTCTTGTGATACTCCTTGACGTTTCATTTCTGTTACTATTACGATCTTTCCTTTGGAACTTAATTTCCTTGTTTGTTCTCGAGGCGTAGAGCAATATTTAATGTGATCTCGTGGCAGGGAATGTTTCGGATAAAAATATGTTGCGTCTTCTTCAATGGATGTTTCAGAGGAATATTTTTTTAGGAACTCAAGCCGTTGGTCTTCTCCAAGTACGGAGAACCATTTCTGTGCCATATCTCTCTTCAGTCTCGTCCTCCCGTTCAGAAAGCAATGGATTTGTCCTGCAGAACAGTGTACTATTCTAGAAAAAGCGCTTTGAGTGTATTGTCTATCCTGAAGAACTTGAAGAATTATCTTTTTTGCATCTTCGTTCAGATATCGTCCAGAACGCTCGTCGTTATTGGTCATTCTTGCGTAGAGACATTTTGATATTATTAATCTAACCCCCTTCATAGATAGTGGTTAAAAGGAAAAATTTAAATATCGGTGAAAAAGCTGTTTTGCATGAATTTTGAAACTCTAACCCAGATAGGGATTCCTGAATCCGAAATCAAAGTATACTTTGCCCTGCTGAAATTAGAGTCAAGCACGGTTGGCAAAATAATAGAAGAATCAAAAGTTTCCGATTCAAAAATATACTCGATACTTGAAAAATTAAAAGAAAAAGGATTAGTTAGCTTTGTAATTAAGAACAATGTTAAACATTTTCAGGCCACAAATCCTAAAAATTTACTAAAAATAATTACTGAAAAAGAAAAGACACTGCGGGAACAAAAACAAGAGCTATTACACAACATCATCCCACAAATTGAAAAAAGAAGAAAACTAACAGAAGACAAACAACAAGCAACAATTTATGAATCATTTAACGGAATAAAGTCCGCATTCAACCTAATCCTTGAGAATTTACGTACTGGAGAAGAATACAACGTGTTTATGTCAGGGGAAGCACTGAGAGACAAAAAAGTGGTACGATTCTTCCAAAATTATCACAAGCAGAGGATTGAAAAAAGAGTAAAAGTAAGATTGCTGTCGGAAAGCAAATTCAAAAATACAATAAAAAAACACCACTTGTACAAAGGAATGCACGTACGCATAACCCAACAGAAACTACCAATTGGAACATTCATATTCAAAAATCATGTGATGACCGTGGTCTGGGGAGAAAAACCGACTGCATTTGTTATAGAATCAAAGAAAAACTATGAATATTATAAAACATTCTTTGAAGATTTATGGAAAACAGCCAAAACAATATAGGGCAATTTGTTAAATATAAGCAATTTGTTAATATTGCTCTAATACAAAGCTATATTCATCCATCGTTCCATTCTCCAGAAAAGTGAAGATTTAAAAATCGCCCCATCCCCAACACTAGCACAATGCTAAGAACCCATACATGCGGGGAATTAAGAAGAAGCGACGAGAAGAAGAAAGTATCATTGTGCGGATGGGTACAGTCGCGAAGAGACCACGGAAACATAATATTCATCGACTTAAGAGACAGGTACGGAATAACACAAATAGTGTTCGATCCATCAAAAGAAAAAAGCGCCCACAAAAAAGCGGAAAAGATAGGAAGAGAATGGGTAATAAAAGCGGAAGGAGTTGTAAGATACAGAGGCAAAGGTTTGGAAAATAAAAAAATTCCAACAGGAGAAATAGAAGTTATGGTAAACAGCGTAGAAATTCTTAACGAGTCATTAATACCGCCAATAGAAGTGACTGATGAAACGACGGCCGGAGACGAGGCGAGAATGAAATACAGGTACGTAGACTTGAGAAGGCCGGTGATGAAAAACAGGATAGTTTTCAGAAGCGATATGGCTCAAGAAGCAAGAAAGTACCTTACAGAACAAAAATTTATAGAAATAGAAACGCCGATGCTAATAAAAGCAACGCCTGAAGGGGCGAGAGATTATGTGGTGCCGTCAAGAGTGAACCCGGGAAAATTTTACGCGCTGCCGCAAAGCCCGCAATTGTATAAACAAATTCTTATGGTTGCGGGAATGGACAGGTACTTCCAATTAGCAAGATGTTTAAGAGATGAAGATTTAAGAATGGACAGGCAACCAGAACACACACAAATAGACATAGAAATGAGCTTTGTAGAAGTGGATGACGTTCTAACAATTATTGAGGGGTTGATGAAACAATTATTCAAAAAAATGCTCAACGTAAACATACAAACACCATTTCCAAGAATATCTCATGAAACAGCGCTGAACGAGTACGGAACGGACAAGCCGGACTTAAGGTTTGAACTAAAATTACAGGACGCCGGAGATATAG
Source organism: uncultured Methanosarcinales archaeon (assembly GCA_964373285.1). Taxonomy (GTDB): domain Archaea; phylum Nanobdellota; class Nanobdellia; order Woesearchaeales; family ARS49; genus JACQMS01. The sequence goes on along the minus strand of CAYJTR010000042.1, from coordinate 3,047 downwards.
CGAAGCACACAGAATTCTCAGTATTCCACTCGGCGCTAGACAAAGGAGGAGTTGTGAAAATGCTCAACGCCGCGGGTTGCGCGTCATTCTCAAGAAAAGAATTGGACGAATTAATAGACATAGCAAAAAGGCACCACGCGCAAGGACTGGCATGGGCGAAAGTGGCCGGAGGAAAAATGGAAAGCTCAATATCAAAATATATCAATGAAGAATCACAAAAAAAAATAATACAACGGGCCAAAGCAAAAGATGGAGATTTAATATTGTTCGTGGCAGACAAGAAAAAAACGGCCTGCACGGCCCTGGGGCAAGTAAGACTGGCAATAGCTGAGAAGACAAAAATCAAAAGAGAAGGACACAAATTTTGCTGGATAACAGAATTCCCGCTATTCGAATTCAATGAAGAAACACAAAAATTAGAGCCGGCACACCACCCGTTCTGCATGCCATTAAAAGAACACATGCAATTCATAGAAACAAAACCAGAAATGGTCCGCTGCACACAATACGATTTAGTTCTCAACGGTACAGAAATGGGCTCGGGAAGCATAAGAATACACAAGCCAGAAATACAAAAACAAGTGTTCGACGTTATAGGACTAACGAGAGAAGAAGCAGAAGAAAAATTCGGATTTTTATTAAACGCGTACAATTACGGGGGGCCGCCGCACGGAGGAATAGGAATAGGGTTTGACAGATTGGTAGCAATGATGCTAGGCATCACAGACATAAGAGAAGTAATAGCATTCCCAAAAAACAAGAAAGCAGAAGGAGTAATGGACGGAAGCCCATCAACAATAACGGCAGAACAATTGCAGGAATTAAGCATAAAATTTGCAGGGTTGAAAAAGTAGAAGCGCGCATTTCTCTATTGCTCTTTAATACAACAATCTTTTTATACCACGATTTTATCCCAACAACATGGATGAACGAAGAACAGAAGTTTCAAGAGAACTAGACTCGTACCTGTCACAGAGAAAAAGCGGCGGGGGATGGAAAGAATGGTTTTCATCAAGCGATGAACAACCCCAAGGAAGGTTGAACATAAAAGGTTCACAAATGGCGCAACAAGTTCAAGAACCAGTGGTTCAGGAACAAGAACCGCAGGCGGTACAAATATCAGAAAAACAGGATTCCAAAGAATACAAAGAAGCGTCACAAAAAAGAACATTCCTGCACAAGATATTCGGAGGACTTAGAAAAAACCCTTCAGCAGAAGAGGCAGCAAAAGTTGAAGAAATAGTTGTAGGACAAGAAACTGAAGTGGTCCAGGACATACAAGAATTGGCAAGAATAACGCTAAGAGTGCTAAAACACCTGCCAGACGAGGAATTGGCGGAGTACAAATCATCAGAAGATTTTGACAGGATGAAAGATTTGCTGAGAAAGCACAAAATAATCAAGTGACAGGAACCGACAATTTTCTAATCCTCAAATATTCGCCGATAAATTTCTCCGCAACAACATCGGAGCGGATTATTAACATATTCTCATCATTATAATCATACCCATTGCGCGAAGGGTTCGCACTGCCGGCAATTATCGAAGAATTATCAATAATAAACAATTTGTGATGCAAAAGGCCCGAGCCGTTAAACTCGTAAATATTTCTAAACTTAAGATTTTCCCTTTCATCACCCAAAAATTTTTGGGATGCAAAAACGCCCTCAACATAAACGTCAGAATTAACAAGCTCCCGTGAGACGATATTATCAGTGAAGGAGTACGCGAGAAAATATATTGAGCGCTTGGATTTTCTCAATTCTTCCAAAACTACACCCCTGCAATCATCGCCGGGACAGTGAAAAGAAGAAACAAAAACCCCTGACAAGTTGACAACATTATCGCGAGTAACAGGTTTTTTGCCAGAACGCAATTTGTCAAAAGCCCCGGAAAACTCCTCGGAAATGGTCTTAGACTCCAAAACTATTACGACATCAGAATTTTTGTTATTAGTAGGATTATGAGAACCTGTAATAACTGTATTGTCATAAACACAATACTTGTTATGCATAAGATTATTATTAAGACTGCTAAATCCAACGCCCCTAAAATTTCTCTTATCTATAACACTGTTGCTTGGGGGAATAAAACCGCTATAATCATAAAGAGCGCACTTGGCATATTTCGGAACGCGTTCGAACAAATTCTGGCACTCGCTGGAGGGACAAAAAAATATTGAAATGTTGCCGGGCTCGTCAATTAAATTATAAGAGCCCCCAGCGATAGAAAAACCAGTAATCCGAGAATAATTTATGAAAAATAATAATGAGATGACAAATATAAAGATTGCTGTATTCACCAAAAGTTTTCTTCTCACGCCAACTCAAACGCAAAATTTTTTATATAGTTTTTGGGCAAAAAACCGGAAAGATTACGGATTAGAACAAAGAAATGCTTATATACGCGCCAAACACTCCCAGAAAATTAGGGGCATTAAAATGCTGGAAACGATAACAATATCAGGGAGTTACAGAAAATTCCCGGAAGAATTAAGAAACGCAATAAATAAATTCAGAGATTTACTGGGAAAAGACGGGGTACTATCACCAAAAAGTGCAATAATAACTTCTGCAATCGAAGGGTTTGTATCACTAAGAGGAGATATAGTCCCAAGAATAAACGATTTACCAGAATCAAAAATCGGAAGTGCGATGAAAGCGGTTGAAGACGGGCACTTGCAGGCAATACAACAATCAGATGCTCTTTGGGCAGTAATTCCAGAATGCTATTGCGGCAATGCAACAACATTCGAGATAGGTTGGGCGCTAGCGCACCAAGTACCAGTATTTTACGAAGCCAGACAAACCAAGCATGTAAAAGAACCAATAATAAAATGTTATGCAATTCCCGTAATAAGTGCGGAATACCTCGTCAAAAATTTTGAAACAATGCCAAGAGTAGAGCCCGAAGTATCAAGATATTTGTCAAGAATGATTACTGCAAAAATTTTAAGAAGGCAAGATAGCGGTGCGTACAACAAAAACTCGCCTGATCGCGAGTTTTTGGAATTAAAAACGAGCGGACTAAAGTCAGGGGTATTACAC
>CAYJTR010000041.1:4321-9312 GCA_964373285.1 uncultured Methanosarcinales archaeon | reverse complement strand
TGATCGCGAGTTTTTGGAATTAAAAACGAGCGGACTAAAGTCAGGGGTATTACACCCGCCCGTTTTTAATAACTCATGCGTGGCGGTTGGCCCACTAATAGTTGACAATACCGGAAAGTATAGAACCAGAAAAAGAAGAGAAATACTTCTAGTAAAAACTGGAAAGTGGGGAGGAAGATTTTCGATAGTTGGATCAAAAATAAGGATTGGGGAAAAACTAAACGAAGCATTTTTCAGAACTGTCAGAGAGCAAACAGGTTTGGAAGGAATGCTGGGAGAAGATATTTGTTCATTTGATGAAATTCAAGATTCGTGCGGTGAGAGAAATAGAAGATTATTTGTTGACAAAGTTGTGAAGGTTGAAAGTAAAAAAGTAAATCTCGATCACAGGGCAGAAGATTATTTATGGATTTCTCCGAGAGATGCATTAAAAGAACTGGATATAGAACCTAATGCCAGAAGGACTATAGAAATGTATATCGGCGCGTAAAATGGGTGGCGAATCAGGAAAATGTGTCGGGATTATTGGTTACAAATTCCTTAAATTTTGGTTATAAATCTTATGATTGTCACCACTAGAAAATGTTAAAAATATCGAAAGCTTTATATATCAGCTATACTGGAATGGCTATGTTGGGGAAGGATGATTATATTTCAATATCACCTCTTTTTCCCGTCCGCTAAGCTTCGGCCTATACGGGCGGGTTTATAATCACCTCTTTTTCCCGTCTCGAAAGGGACGGGTTTGAAAAACACACAGACGAAAGTCTGCACTTTAACAATCTACCGGCGGCTTTTTCTGAATGACAAGCCAAGAAAAAAGCCCAAAAAAATTCCGATAACAAAAGGAAGAACATCTCTCTTAAAATTATATGAAGGCGCGCCACTGCTATAAGTAACAGAATTATCCTTAATATTGCCAACGAGAGTCACATCAAGATTTGAAAGCTCCAAAGCATACTCCGCGAAAAGTAGCGCGGTCGCGGGCGCATCCTTAAGAACTTCAGCATACTCATAATAACTGTAACCCATAGTTGGAAAAAAACCTCTCTTTTGCGCCCTTAACAAGACTTCCCGGGCGACCGAAAGCTTTGAATCAAGAATTTTTTTAATAGTTTCATCAGTGGCGCCGAGACTGCTGAGCAGAGTGTTCATATCCGCCTTTGCCTTAACAGACCTGAATATACACAATTCAAAATCCTCCCTATTTCTATCATTCTTAGCATCGTTAATGGTCTGCTGAGTTCTGAAAAGAGCCCCCGGGTAAAAACTAGAAATATAGGAAAAATACTGCTCCGCCTCGGAAAGCTTAAAATTACAAGAATTTTTTATGGAATCCCCAGATATCCTGATTTTTTGGCCATCAACATCCCTAACATTCATCCAAGAACGGGCACTGCGCAAGCGCTCCTGAATATAGGCAAGCTTTTCAGGACTAATCTCAGAATCAAGCTCTTTGCGGGCCTCGGAAACGCGCTCCTCAACAGCCATACGGCTCTGAATGTCAGCATAAGTTGCGGAGCTGGCATTCTTCAATTCACGAAGAACAGATTCAGACTCCAAAAACAATTTGTTCCTCAAAAATTCCAACTGTTCAAGAGAGGCGCTTTCAAGAATTTTTCTGGAAATCTGAATGTTGTCGCGGAAACAATAAGAGGCGGCGCTATAATACTTGCCGTCAAAAATCAACTCCTCGGACTTAGAACTGTTAGAACCGGAGCACAACTCACCAGAAACATTTTTCATGGCAGAATTATAAGATTCAGGAATAAGCAATGCATCATTAATAACGACCGGCCGATAATTAGTAGTGTTAACAAGCAATTCCCTCAAAGTTCCAACCTCAAATATCTGAATATCAAAATCGCGCTTAACACCCGAAAGATTCTCCTGAGAAGTAGCTCCCTGAGGGACAAAAAACTTTTTCAAACCATTTTCGGCACCAGCACGAATTTTTTCAGAATAGCCGTTAACAGGACCTATAACTCCGCCGCTGTTTATAGTTCCGGTAACAGCAACATTCCCGGAAGAAAAATTCGCGAGCATTCGCGCGGTGAGAAATGAAGCGGCGGCACCAGCGCTGGGGCCCCCAACAATTACCGGAGGAGCCCTGATTGTATAATAAAAATTCAGCGAGGAACAATCAAACTGCAACTCCTCACAAGCCTGCTCCTTGGCCTGCTGCATTGACAACTGGGTAGATATTTTTGTAAGAGGGTAAGTGTTAAGAAAAACTTCACCAGTCCCGGGACCAATAAAAAGTTCCAGAGACGCAACAATTCCGGAACTGTTAAACCCCTCAGTAACTGCAAGCAAAGGTATCGAGCCCGAAGAAGAAGAAGAAACAAAACCAGAAAAAACAAAAACCAAAAAAAACAGTGAAAAATACCTGAAAACCATGCTTTCGGAATCTCGGAGAGTTTAATAAATATTGCGGTGCTGAGCTCAACAACCCGCCAAATTTATAAACGCGCAACAAATTCGGGGAGATATGACTAAAAAATCATTCGCGTTAATAATCCCGGACTTTTCAGTAATAGTCGACGGAGTTCTGGCGAGACTAATAGAATCAGGAGAAATAACGTGCTCAGAAGTGATAATCCACGAAGCACTGATAGCATACATAGAATCGCAGGCAAGAATAGGAACCGCCCTTGGAAACGTAGGAGTTGACGAAATAGCAAAAATATCAGAAATGTCAAATTCCGGAAAAATTTCGCTACGCATAACGGGAAGAAGACTGCAAAAATATGACAATGAAGACTTAATGCTTGTTGACGCATCACTGAGAGACTTGGCCAGGGAAACCGGCGCGGTTTTCATAACTTCAAAACACCTGCAGGCAAAAATAGCAAAAGCCCAAGGAATACAAGTTCACGTCATAGAAAAAACGCACGCGGAAAAAAGGATAGGCATAGAAGAATTTTTTGATGAAACAACAATGAGCATACACTTAAGAGAAAAAGTCTGCCCGGTAAGAAAGTGCGGGCGCCCGGGAAACTGGAATTTTGCAACTGCCAGAGAAACACCGCTAAGTGCTGAAGAAGTAAAAAATTTTTCCAGAGAAATAATAGAGGCAACTTCGGCAAGCGACGACGGATTTATAGAAATAGAGAGGCCGGGAAGCACAATAATCCAGCTGGGAAATTACAGAATAGTAATAACAAGGCCGCCATTCAGCGACGGGTGGGAAATAACAGCGGTCAGACCGGTAAAAAAATTATCGCTGGAAGAATACAAGCTGTCAGAAAAGCTGAAAACAAGAATAGCAAAACATGCCGACGGAATATTAATAGCGGGGTCGCCGGGACAGGGAAAAACAACATTCACGCAGGCGCTGGCAGAGTTTTATTCCGCCCAAGGAAAAATAGTGAAAACTGTCGAAGCCCCAAGAGACATGGTTCTCCCGGAGAACATAACACAACTGGCAATAAGCCACGGGTCGTCAGAAGAAGTTCACGACGTATTATTATTATCAAGACCCGACTACACAATATTTGATGAAATAAGAAACACCAAAGATTTTGAGCTGTTCGCAGATTTAAGACTGTCAGGAGTTGGAATGGTCGGAGTACTGCATGCAACAAAAGCGGTTGATGCAATACAAAGATTTCTGGGAAGAGTGGAGCTTGGAGTAATACCCCAAGTTGTTGATACAGTGCTGTTCATTAAAGACGGAGAAGTAAAAAACGTTTTAAGCATACAAATGTCCGTGAAAGTCCCTTCAGGAATGATAGAGGACGACCTTGCAAGACCAGTAGTGGAAGTTCTGGATTTTGAAACGGGAAAATTAATCGCGGAGATATACAGCTACGGCGAGGAAACAGTCGTAGTTCCTGTAAGCGAGAAAAATCCTGCAGAAAACAGAGGGATCAGAAGACTGGCGGCGAAACAAGTAGAGAGGGTGCTGCAAAGATTTGCGGACGATGTAAAAGTTGAAGTGGTTAGCGACAACAAAGTAGTAGTAAAAGTTCCGGAAAAGGATATTGGAGGAGTTATAGGAAAAGAAGGAAAAAACATAAAACAATTAGAGGAAGATTTGGGGGTATCGATAGACGTGCAGCCATTGGAATACTCGGAGGGAAAAAAGGGAGAATTACTGTCTTTTGAGGTAAGACATTCAAAAAAATTCTTCGATCTGGCGGTGGGGGAGAGATACTCGGGAGCGCAGGTATCAATATACGTAAAGGATGACCTTATAGCAACTGTCGCGGTGTCAAAAAAAGGGGTTATAAGCATGACCAAAGACAATAAGGTAGGAAAATACTTATTAAACGCTATAAACAACAATGAAGAAGTGTCGCTGTATATGGCCTGATTAAAAAATTAGGAAAGAGTGCCAACAAGAGGTGTCTGGGTGGGAGTAATTTTTAGCGAAGGAAAATCATTCAACAAATTTTTATTGGAGGAAAGACTGGGAGAGGGAAGCATCGGACAAGTCTGGAGGGCAAAGGATACAATAATAGGAAGAACGGCGGCGCTGAAAATATTAGATCCCGAAGCAGAAAAAAAATTCAGGAAGAAAGGAAAAAATCTTAAAATAAGGGAAACGTTCACACAAGAAGCAGGAAATCTGGGAAGATTACAGCCAAAAACAAGAGAAGACCACAAACTGGCAGAAAGAATAGCGCAAGTTTACGAGGCAAACACCGACCAGAAAACAGGACTAATGTACATAGCACAGGAATTCGTGGAAGGAGAAACACTGGCAACAGCCCTAAAAGAAGGAAGAAAAATTGATGCCCGCAAAACAATGGAACAAATACTTGAGGGACTGCAATACGCCCACGAAAAAGGAGTCATACACAGGGATTTAAGCATTCACAACATAATGATAAGCCCGACAGGAGCAAGAATAATAGATTTTGGCATAGGATCACTAGGAATACCAACAAGCATATTGTACACATCACCAGAATTAATACAAAAGCCAGAAAATGCAAGCCCGCAAACAGACATGTGGTCCGCAGGAGTAATAGCTTACAGAATAA
>CAYJTR010000041.1:2205-4221 GCA_964373285.1 uncultured Methanosarcinales archaeon | reverse complement strand
AGAATATCAAAAAGAGAAAATGCAAGAATGGTGGACTTCGATAAAAAATACGTTTTAATGGTAGAGCCAGAAATAATGGTGCCATCAAAAGAAGGAAGATATTTATTGTACGGAAATACCGCCTCCTTGTACATATTAGATACAAGCACTGGAGACAGCAACAAAATAAATGTCCGGCCGGCCAATAACAACAGCATATTTTTTGGGAGAAAACTGCACATAATTGACGATAAAGGAAGGCATCACTCAATGGATCCAAGAAACCCAAATGCCACGATTCCAGCAAATATCAAGCAGGTAATAAATGGGGATATAATTCCGGAAGAAATAATTCAGGTTGCGAGTGATGGAAAACGCCTCTTTTATTCAACAAAAACGAACATTTACGACGAAGAAAGTGATTACCCATTAATTGAGGGCAGGCATATAACACATATGACTTATGTGGAGTACAAAACAGAAAAAATGCTATTTTATATGGATGAAGGAGTGCAGTACGCATTGCCAATGGTATTGTACTATGACCGCAAAGCGCGAAGTGAGGAAAAACCAATGCCAGAACTCGACAAAGAATCATTAATAGCCGCGCCGATGGAACGGGCAGGAATGAAAATATTAGAAGAAATAGGAAAAGAATGGTTCCTGATTACAGTAAACGGGCAAAAACATTTATGGAATTCAAGAATGGACAGAACATACGCGCCGCCATTCATAGAAAGCGCGAAAACAATTGCGAGCATTGACAACAGAGTTTTTTTCACGGCAGAAGTCAACGACGAAACAGGCGACGGAATAATTGATGAGAAAGATTCAAAAATATTCGTATACGATGCCAATAGAGAAGAATTTTTGGATGGGCCAATGGCGGCAGGAGTAGCGATAATCGAAGCGGAATATGAAGATTAGCGTACTGCCCCGAATCTCACAGTTCTAAACTTTCAGGGCAGGACATTTCAACTGCAAATCTTTAAAAGAATATCGATGTCAGAACCAATAAAATTTCTCCTCTGAGAACCCATACGATACTCGCCGATGCAAGAACCAAAATTATTATCAATTGCATCAACTGTATCAGTACCAAAATCCAGGCGGTACTGCAAACCCCATTCTTTCAAAGTTGCAGACAAAATTTTTTCGCTGTCATACCTGACAGCGGTACACACTTTTGTTGTTCCGGAACACATAGTTGTAGGAGTGATTATACAATCCCTCAACGCCTGATCAATAGTCCTGCCATCACAAGTAAAACTGGTAGTTTTAAGCAAGGCATCAAGAGTGCTCTGAGGAAGATCCGCCTCGCGAAACTCTTCAGACAAGCCAACACTATCCCTGCCAAAAATGAAAAGCATGGTAAACATTATGCCCATAACTACGAGAACCATAACTATTACCAAGCCAATAATCTCTGTCTGCGCCCTATTATTAATCATAAGCCCTCACTTTTAACAATGCAAAAGAATAATGCCTATAATTTGCAGGATCACAATTCTTATCACAAACAACTATGGGCAACGTGAACAATTGATAGCCAGAATCAGTCTTGGGATTAGAATAAATATTAATGTCGCTCCAAGGATTTTCAGTATTGGCGGGATCATAAATAGATATATTAACGTCAGCATAACCAAAAACTGGTTTAAACCTGTCATTTAATGAAGTAGATAGTGCTTTAATAGCTTCAGCTTTCCTTTTATCAACACACTTCTGAGTAATATCGCCGGCGTAAGAACAATCAAGCTCTGGAAGAAATTGCGCCTGAACAGCAATCTGCACAGCCCTCATCTGCTCATACTGCGCAAAATCCTTCCTCATAGAAGATTCCTGAACGTAATAATAAAAATTCATCCCGAAAGCGAGCAGGAAGAAGAAAACAATCATAACAGCAATACTCTCAAAAGTCTTAATCTGACCACGCCTGCAAAAACCGCTAATATATTGATGGGCAACCATTACGCACAAGAACCTCGTTCATATTTTTTAATGATTGGGAATTAGTTTTGATGATTTGAACGGGAG
>CAYJTR010000041.1:0-2105 GCA_964373285.1 uncultured Methanosarcinales archaeon | reverse complement strand
TCAAAAGATTTCATAGAATTACACTCGAACATATCAACGTTAGAGCTGAAAATCGCGCCCAAAATTTGTGGAGTGCCGAGATAATACTTTTTATCACTACCTATATTAATAATGTTATCTGAATTAACTACTACAAATTTTGTTATGCCACGAAACTGTGAAGGTGGGGACGGGTTTTGGGTCAGGGAATTAAGAATAGCGATAGTAACACTCTCATAATTATTATTAGGCATATTTTTAATTGCATCAAGATTATTAGAGTATACAGCATCAATATATTGCACGTTAAACCTTTCAGGAATCAATTTTTTAAGCTCATCAAACAATGCCTGATTATTGTTCTTAAAGATGATATATTTGTGCCTGTCGTTAGTAGCGAACAAAAAGTTAGTAATCCTGCCGGGCTCATCCCAAGAAAGACTCCACAAGTGAATCTGGGCCCCGGAAATCTTTTTAGGAGCATAAATAATCCTATGATTATAATCACGAGTCATACTACCAGAAGTGTAAGAACACTCGCAGGAAGAACCTCTCTTCCTGCACTGAAAAGACAAATCAATATTAGGAAGCTCCTTAGTGCTGACAGTATTCTTCTCAGTGCCTGCAACAGTCACCAAAGTTTCTATCTGCCTGACAATAGCAAAATCAGTCTTGGCCATGGACAAAGACTGCTGTTTCTGAATCATGGAGAAAAAGAATAAAAGAATAACTGCTCCGGCAATAATAATAAAAATCCAGTTAAACTGATCGCTCAAAGACTTATTATTCATAACACACCATCACAACAAAATTTTTGCTGATAAAAAAAATTAATCTTTGCAATCATTAATGTTTTTAGGAACAACACCCCATTCTGAAACGCAGACAGTCCTCCCAGTGCCCTCAGCGCGAAAATTAATAACTCCGCCAGAGGCATCAAGACACAAAATGCCATTATGAACAGTCAAATTCTTAAGCTTGATGCCAACCTTCGATGGAGGAATGGTAAAAACGTTCTGGTCGGTAGTCTCGGCTTTTTTTGAAATGAGTGCTGGAGTACCTGTTGGCGGGCCATCTCGAATAACCTTAGATCTCTCAGTAAAACAAACTTTGGTAAAACCGCCGGGCAGGGAAACATCAACACGCTTAACAGTGCCCCTCTGATAAGCAATATTTTCAACATCATTCCTCAAATCGTTGGCAAAATTAACGAGTTTAGCATCGTCAGTGCGCTCGGTAAAAGACTTGATAGCCCTAGAACCCCACAAAATAATAATTATTAAGACGAAAGCGGCAACTATGATGACGAACATCTCGCTGACAGTCTGAGACTTTTTGTTAATCATTACTTCACCACATCCCTCAAAGCGGCAAGCCCGGATTTGGACTTTGCCTTTTTCTTAACGCCAAGCTCAACATATTCATCCTTAACAGGAATTTTCTCGCCCTTAGATTCGGGAGTTTTAATCACGCCCTTCAACCTTTCCAAAGCAGAAAGAGTTCTTGCGGGCTGAACAGTTTTGGGCTCTAAAGGTTTAGAAATCTGAGGTTTCAACACATGCCTTGCCGCCACCAAATTTCTTGGTTGAGGGGTTGCAGGTTTAGAAATTACCGCGGGACGCCCCGGCGCGGGCTTGGCAACAGATTGCTGTTTGCCCAAAGGCATCCTAATCCTAGGAATGAATGAAGGCCTAGAAAATAATTGAGGAGACTTCTTGGCAGGACTTTTGAATGAACTATTGTACAAATACCACCCGCCAGCGCCGAGAATTATGATTATGATCAGCCACAAAAGAATTCTGCCCTTACCGCCAGCAATGCCGCCGCCACCGGAACCGCCGGAATCAGAATCATCGTCAATATTCCAATCATCATCATCAAAACCTCCAGTATCATCAATAGGCCTATCAGTAGTAGAACAAGAGCCACTTGTACACTCCAAACCTTCAGAACAATCATCCTTCTGATAGCAAGACTTGTACAAATCACACTTTTTAGGGCACATAGTACCGCAATCAACATCAGGCTCTCCGGGATCCCTCTCATTATTCTCGCAAGGCCCGGGAATTTCGCAAGTTCCAGTATTCAAGCAGACAAGGCCAGAACTACAATCAGTAGTGCTAATA
>CAYJTR010000040.1:0-9586 GCA_964373285.1 uncultured Methanosarcinales archaeon | reverse complement strand
AGGAACTCCAACATACACATCAACAGGAATACCTTTATACTTCTGACCAACATTCTTACTATCATCATAAAAATTATCATTACCTCTATTCACTAAATCTTCAACAGTGAAAGGAAAATCATTATTTAATGGTGTAGGAACAGGTACTGGTTTAGGATCTTCTAAAGGTTTCTTAACTTCAGCACTGCCTCTCGCTAAGTATCTCTCCAAAATTGCTCTCTCCTTAGGTGTTAGTTCTGAAGTCATTTCTTTCCACCATGTGCTTTTTCGAGCAGTTGTTTTATTTGTATTCCTTTTTCTGTGGGATTATCTGCTCTTTTATCAGCATATAGGGAGATTGCAGTTCTTACGCTGTTCCACCTGCTTTCTTCTTCTGGACATATTTCTTCGAGTATTCTCACATCTTTCTTTCCTGCCTCTGCAAGCATACATGCTTCTTCAATGCTTGAAACTTTTTGTGTGATTTCTTCTCTGTTTCTTGAGTTTGTACCGAGTAAGGCGTCAAATGCTCCATACACGTCACCATCGTGTTCCATATCTATGAATTGTGGAGCTATAACTCCAGAGTATGGAACTGTTAATCGTAAACTGTCAAGGAAAAGATTTGCGATATCAATTTCTTGTCCTTTTGCTTGAGCTATCATTTCTAAAGAGCTTGCTAAACTTATAGCTCCAAAAACTGCTCTTTTAGAAATAGGATGAATCTTGTTTTCATCGTTATCAGTTCTTACACCTTCTGTTTGAGCCCATCGAGGACCAAGAGCTCTCTTGCTATGTCGGGCTGTTTGTTCAACATAGTCCAAACCTTTAGTTAAGTACACGCCTAACACTGGAAGAAGTAAAGGAACTTGTCGTTCTCCAAAAGCATTGTGTAATGCAATAATTTCTTTAGTAATACTTTCACCTTCAGGCATGCTCGCTCGAGGGTTTTTCTTTCTTGAAAAAATTTCGAGATCATCACGTTCAGTAGTGCAAAAATCCGGATGGTCTAACTTAACTATCATATGCATTCTGTCAAGCAAAGCTCTATCAGAATCACTAACTCCAACGTATTCTCCATTGCCTAAATTACCTGTTGCATATCCAAGAGTGTACCCGTCAGTTCCTAACCTTCTTATTTTTCCATTCCACACTATTTTTCCATCGAAAAAGTCAAAAAAGTAGTTTTGAACAATAGGAGGACACCTGTTAAGTTCATCAACATAAAACAAATTTTTACTAACGTTTTCAGTAAGTTCAACGAGTTCTCTATCACTTTTAACGTGTTTCAACTTGTCAAGTCTTACTTGCTTTAACAATTCTGAAGGCTCAAAATCAGGTCTACCCATAGTATAACAGGCAGAATCTCCAAAGTAACCAACTAAGTCATTAGCGAGTTCTGTTTTACCTTCGCCAGTACCACCAACAAGGTAAGCATTAACTCCGGCAATTAAAGGTGCTTTTATTAAAACATCTCTTGCAGTAAAAGGAACTCCGCCAAGAACTATTACTTTATTATTCTGATATTTTCCTTGTTCTAACTTGTCCAATGTATCTTTAACGTTCATTTTGCCACCTCGTCATCAATAATCCTGATTCTCAACTCTACAATAGTCTTGGGCTTGAGCTTCTCCCTCAAAAACCGAGGTATGATTATGACACTCTGAAGCCCTTGTTTTGATATCTGTTTTGTTAATGTGAATTCTTCCATTTTTTACCCCACAAAAACATGCTGAAAGCATATAATTCAACTACTGCAGAATATACGTAGTATTTAAACCTTTCTATTTGTAACCATTAATGAGTGGTTAAATTATATGTTTTATAATGCAAGAACAAAAACGAAGAATTCAAACCCTACAAAGCTTAAAACCGCAAAAAGAAGAAAACACTGTTCAAGTAAAAGAATCCCCGCTCCCGGATTTGAACCGGGAACCTTTCGGGAACGGCTGACATCATTTCATCCGACAAACCAGCGTTTGCAGTCTTTGAAGCATCTACAGCCGAACGCTCTGCCGTTGAGCTAAGCGGGGGTAACGCGTTTCAGTGCGGTGATGAGGAATTTCTGAATTTTAAAAATGCGAAAGCTAAATTCCTGCACTTTGGCGCGGGGATGTTTCGCACTTTTTCCACATTTCCCTGTTTTGCAGATAAAGTGGCAGGTTTATAAAATTGACGATTAAATCGTTGCCTGTTTTCTTTGGGTGTTCGGGTTGCAGTATTCGTTTTCTTTTCAGTTTTTACTTGAATACTTTTCCTTTGTGGCTGCTTAGTGCTAGGTGTGCTGTGTTGCTTGCTGTTGACCTTTTGTGCCCGAATGGTGTGTCGAACTTTGCTACTGCTACTGGCAGTGTTAAACTTCCCAGTATTGATAGTTTGCTCTTGATTTTGTATGTGATAACTCTTTCTTCGTACCCGTCTAGACTGTCTATTGCCCATTTTAGCAGTGTTCCTGTTCCGTGCTTCATTATGCTTACGGGGTGCAGGCTTCCCGCTTCGAAGTCTTTTGTGACGTCTACCATGTGTGGTATGCTGTCTAGTATGTTCACATTTTTTAGTGGTTTTGCAGACCTGTTTTTTATTTCTAGTAATACTTTGAATTCTGATATTCCTCCTTCTCTTGTGCTTACAACGAATGCCGATTTTGATATTATTATCGGGCTTCTAAACTTGTAGTACGCTATTATTCCTATTATTATTAGTATCAGCAGGAATACTGGTATTCTGTAATTTGTTATCAGCAATAATTCTTTTTCTTCTCCGACTTCTAATGTTATGTCCCACGCGAACACTTTTTCTCCGTTGACAGTTCTTCTCTCGTATTTTGGTGTGCCTTTGGAGAATATTGATTTGAAGAATCCTCCGGGTGTTGTGTATGTTGTGGCTCTTGCCACGTTTCCGCTGTTCGTAACTTTTATTCTCGTTATTCTTTCAAGGAATGCTTTTTCTTTTGTTGGCTCGAATGCCACGTCTCCGTGGGGTATTATTGCTGTTTCTGCTGGTAGCGCGTCAAATTGTTGGGGGTTTACAGGGTCCGGTGCGAACACTGTTACTCTTAGCACGTCGTCTTGTGGCGGCGTTAGCGGGTCTATATTCATTTTCAGCGATACTGATTTTTTTTCTAGTCCTTTTAGCGCTGTTGAGTAGTCTTGGTTGAATATTTTGCTTCTTAGTTTTATGTCTACTTGTGATAAGTCTTTCTTGTTAAGGTTGTCTAGTATTACTCTTATTACCACTTCTTTTGTCGGGTCTATGCTTTTTGGAGCGTCAATTCTTACTCCTAGTGATGGCGAGTATAACCCTCCCGGGGTATTTCCTGATAATACTCCTACTTGGGGGTTTAGTGTTGTTGAGTCGAGCCCTCCTGATGATTTTATTGTTATCGGCACTACGTAGTATGATCCCGGGTATGCGTATACTGGTCTTAGAAGGATTGTTGTAGTCACTGTTTCTCCTGTTGGTACTGTTAATGTTCTGTCTGTTGACGGGTTTGTGCTTAGGTCCCATGATACGTCTGATGTGAATAATTCTAATATTTGTGTTTGTGGCGAATTGTGTGATACGTTTAGTGTGAAGATGGCAGTTCCATCGCGGGATATTACTTTTGCACTGCTGTCTAATGATGCTTTTATCGTGAATGCCATTGTTGCTGATGAGAGCATTAGCAGGAGAAGTGACAACAACCACAGCTTTTTGTATAACACCATTTTTTTTGCTGTACGACGGATACATCTTTATAAATCTTTTGGAGCGGTTTTTTTTCTTTCTTATTGTAGAGTTTGATAATTTCTTGTTCGGAAATGTGCATCTTCGCTCTTCGGTCCGGGCATTGCTATGAGTGTGCGAAATTTGTCACCTTGCTTGTGTGTTCTTCTTTTGTGACTCTTAAAACTTTTTCTACGAACCCTTCTATTTTTTGCTCGTGGCTTACTATGCATACCTGCCCGAAATTCATATTGTTTAGTACGTCTCTTAGAGAGTCTAATTGTTCTTCTGAGAACCCGTCTGTTGGTTCGTCTAATATCAGCAGTCCTCCTGTTTTTAGTGATCCTACTACTTCTTCTACTACTTTGTTGAGCGCCAGTCTGTATGCTAGGGCGCACGCCGTTCTTTCTCCTCCTGATAGCGATTCGTAGGCCGACTCGTAGCCGTTTTGTATTATTATTGGTGAGAATGAGTCGTCAAGTCTTGCTGTTAGTGTTCCGCCGCCTGCCAGTGTTGTGAACGTGTTGGTGAATATTTTGTTGAGCGAGTGGTAAACTTTTGATAGCACTTGTTTTTCTATGCTTGATATTTTGTTTATGAAGTGTTCTGACAGCCATGATGCCAGTCTTGAAATTTTTTCCAGTTTTTTTGACGCGGTTTCCATTGTTGTGACATCTTTTTTTATTAGTGTTATTGTTTCTCTTGAAATTTCTGTTTCTCTTCTGAGACTTGTTGCGGAGGCCAGCATTTCTCTTTCTGCGCGCATGCATTCATCGAATGTTTTCTTTTCCTTGTTGAAATCTTCAATAACTCCTTTATTCTCTTCAATAATTTTTGCCAGATTCCTTATTTTGATTTCTGACGCTGACAGATTTTTGATTATTATTTCTTTTTCAAAAATAATTCTTGTTAACTCTTCGTTTCTTAATAGCATCAGTCTCGTGTTTGATATTTCTGTTCTTGTTTTTTCTATTTTTTGCCTCGCTGATGCCAGCATTTCTTTCGTTTTTTCTTCTTCAATATTTAGTTTGTCCAGTTCTTCTTTTATTTCCGCCGTTTTCTCTTCTTGTTCTGTTTTGTGCGAGTGTTTGTGTTCGTGGCTTACTTTTTGCATGCATACCGGGCACACGTCCAGCGAGCTTATTCTTGTTGATAGTTCTTTTATTGATTCTATTTTTGTCTGCATTGATGATTTTGTTTTTGACATTTCTATTATCAAATAATTTAGCTTTTCTATGTTTTTGGCTTCTTCTGATTCTTGTTTTTTCAGCGATTCCAGTTGTTGTTTGATATCTTCCGGTATTTTTCCTATTTCTTTTATTCTTTTCTCGCATCTTTCCAGCGACGCTTTTTGTACTGCCGCGCTTGTTTTTTCTGATTCCTGAATTCTTGTGGCATCTCTTAACTCTTCAACTTTTTTTGACAGGGTTTCAAGACTTTTTCTTGATTCGTCTGACAGCTTTATCGCTTCTCTCAGGGATATTTCTATTGCTGATAGTTTTGATGCCAGAATTTCCATGCCTGATTCTTTTTCTTTTAGCAGATTTTTCTTTTCTTCCAGTCCTTTTATTGTTCCTTCTAAAACCTTGCATCTTTCTCTAAGTATTCTTGAATATGTTTTCGCGTTTTCCTGAATTGTTTTGTATTTGTCTATCATGAATATTCTTCTTAAAACTTCCAGTCTTTCTTCCGCGCTGTCAAGAAGTATTCTTCTCATTTCTTCTTGGGGCGTGTAAACTGTGTACCTGTACAGGGAGTTTTTTCCTTTGGATGCGAGTGATTGAGGGTATCCTAGTATTGTTAAAACTCTTGCTTTTAGTTCTGATGCTGTCAGGTCTTCCTGCGATCCTTCTGATATTATGAATCCTGCGTCTTGTGATATTCCTTGTGTTGACCTTTTCAAAAATCTTCCTATCCTGTAATTTTTGTTGTTTATTTCAAATTCCAGCGATACGAATCCTCTGTCGCACCCGTGCCGCAGCAGTGAGCTTCCCGCTATTTCCCCTCTTAATAGTCCGAATAATGCGAATTCTATCGCCAGAAGTATTGTTGATTTTCCTGACCCTATGTCTCCTGACAGCATGAACGCTCCTTTTGGGAAAAGTATTTTCTCTTCGGAGTATGATCTTATATTGTTCAGCTCTATCGTTTTTAGTCTCATGCCCTTCTACCTTTTGCCTTGTTTTACTGGAAAAGTTCTTAAAGACTTGTGCTTTTGAGAACATGATTGGTGTTAAGAACTGTCGGGTTTAGGCCTGCTTAGTTTTTTGATAATGCTCAAAAATTATTGGTCGAAATTTCTGACGTTCAAAAGAGGTTTTGATATGTTGTCTTTTAATGGCAAGAGGTCTCAAATAACTGTCATACTTATTCTTGGATTATTAATACTTGGAGGCGTTTCCGTGTCTATATACATTTATGTGCAGGCAAGGAGTCCCATAATTGTTGAGAGCACTGATGATGTGTTGTCTATAGAGGGAGGGATTTCTTCTTGTCTGGAGGAGGAGACCGTTCTTGGGTCTTATCTTGTTGCGTCTCAGGGAGGCGTTTTCGAGTCTGATAGCCGCACTCTTTTGACTCCTTTTAATGATGTGAGGCTGGCTGTTCGTGATGGTGTGGATGTTAGTGTTGGAACCGGCGCTGTGGAATCAGCTATAGAGGCGTATTTGAATTCTACTGTTAAAAGTTGTGTTGATAATGTTCTTATCGCTCACGGCGAAATTCCTAGGGTTGCGCCCATGAAACTGGACGTTTTAATTCTGGAAAATTCTGTTCAGTCAGTGCTGGAATATCCAATAATTTTTTCCCAGCCCGACGGCAGGGAGTCTGTTCTTGGCAAACAGGTTGTTGTTGTTCCTTTGAAGATGTCCAAAATTCTGGATGTGTATAAAAAGGTTGTAAATTTTTCTATCAAGAATCCTGAAACTATTAATTTTGGCGGATTGTCTGGTCTCGGCATGAATTTGGAAATAACTCCTTACTCCGACTCTTTCATCATATACACGATAACTGACGAGAACACTGATCCTTCGCTTGGCGGTTTGTTGTTGTGGAATTTTGCTGTTGAAATGGAAAAAGTTCAGATTCCTAAAATAAATTTTGTTCCAAGTTATGTTGTGGCTGTTGGCGATACCCTTGTTCACGATGTTGATATATCTGAGGGTTGGAGTCCTGATTTGAAGTATTCTCTTTCAACAAATCCTTATACTGACGCTTTTATTGATGAGAAGACAGGTGTTATTAGTTATACTGCTAAAACTTCCGGCAGTTATGATTTTAAGGTTTGCGCCAGAACCGTTATTGGCGAGGATTGTAAAAATTTTGGGGTGAGAAGCGTTGCGAAACTTTCTTAAGGCCTTTTGGAATATCATAATTTTCTTTTTGGTATTATTAGTATTCTTCCAATTAGTCTCTGCGGAAAATCATGAATCTCAGAAATCTCCTGTTGATAAGTCTAAGGATGCTTTCAAAACCGGCAGTCCTGTTATTGATGATGTTGTACGACTTCTGGCCACTAAGGATGCTGGCGACAGGGCAATTGTTGGCAACTGGCTTTCCGCGAATTCCGCCACTGCCGGCGATGATATGATTAGAGAGTTTGTTAAGAGTTCTTCCGGCGTTGAATCCCAATTTATTGTTGTTTACGATAAATATTTTTCTAAGGCGTCCGGTGTTAGTGATGATTTCGCGCTGGCGAAGCAGTACTATTCTATTGATGGAAAGCTTTCTTCCCGTGATAATTCTAAGGGTGCTGAGGCGTTGCTTCAACTGGTTTCTGGCACCAGTGCTTCTTTTGTTATTAGTGGTTATAATGCTAAATTCGAGGATGGTTCTCCTCCCAGATTAATTACTGGCATTAATAAGGATACTTTTATTTCACTCACTGATTTAAGGAGCATGCCTTTTCTTTCTGGTGTTGAGGTTGATTCTTCCTCTATACGGATAAAAATGCTTGATGGCAAGGGTTTGGATTTTGCTGGTGTCAGCGTTGATAATTTGCGTCAGGACGGCTCCAGTACTTTTCTTGATTTCGGTTCCGGCCCTTTGGAGATTACTAATATTCCTGCTAATAAAAGGGTTTCTATAAGTTCAAGGAGTGATGGCACTAATATTGATGTTGGTGTTGGTGTATCCCTGAATTTTCGTGGCGCCAGAATTCTTACTGATGGTGTTAATGGCGGTTCTTTCACCGCAAAAAGTTCAGGTGTTGATTTTGATGGTTTGCTTGTTTCAGGTAATGGTTTTGAATTGCGCGGTTCGAGGGCGAGGGTTGAAAGGGTTGGGGATGTATCGCGCGCTGTTTACGATTTGCGCGGTGGCAGTGCTTTAATAAATTTTGATTCTTCTGGAAAAATTTCTGGTGCGGAACTTCGCCCTATATCTTCTGGCCAGACTGTTTTGAAGATTGACGACCCTCGAGCCCCTTCTGATAATATTGGTGCTGAAGATGTTGTTTTGGAAACCAGCGGCGAGCGTTTGAATGTTTACTTTCAGAAGTCTTCTTTTGATTCTGCAACTGGCAATGCTGTATTTGTGAGCGGCAGTGATCTTGGCGCCAAGGGTAGGGGCCAATTATCTCATGGAGCTTTTTCTTACCGCTCTAATGATGCTTTTGGCAGGGTTGAGAGAAATGTTGTTGGAGCTTTCAGTGGTGGCGGCGCGGTAACTGTTAAAGATACTGGTTTGGAATTATTTACCACTGCTCCCGAGGGTGTTACTTCTAAGAATATTAAATTTTCTTCAAAAGTTGATGCAAAAATTTCTGATGATGTTAATGTTAATGTTGCGAGAATTTTGAGTGTTGACAGCCCTGATGATTTTTATGCCAATGTTAGAAGGAGTGCAACTCTTGCTTTTGACCCTTTGGGCTTTATTTCCGAGCAGGGTGTTGAAGGGTTGTCTTCCAGCATTGCTTTGAGGGGGGATTTTATTGACATTTTTTTTGGCAGGAGTGATGGTGTTTTGCGGGCGCCTTCGGTTGAAACTTCTGATTTGTTGAAGAGCGCTGGCGGTGTTGAAAGCGTAACATTGCACTTGGGCGATTCTCTATTATTGCGGACGGGTGTTGCCGGTGTTGATGAATCTTCACTGTTTATTGATTCTTCTGACGGCATGGTTTATTCCGGTGATAGTGTTGTTCCTGTTGCAGGGGTTAAAGTTTCTACCGCTGTTTTGGGTCCTGAGCAATTCACTATTGTTGATAACCCTACTGATTTAGAGGTTAGCAGTGCATCATCTGCGTTGGAATCTTTGAAATCTTTGGAATCTGTCGAAAACACTCAGGCGTTCAGAATGGCTTGGGAGGATTATGCTCGTGCTGGAAGTTTTGATGGTATGAAACCTGTGCTTAGGCAATACTTGAAGGAGCATGAAGCTAGAGTTATGGCCGCGTTATCATCTCAGACGCAGGTGGGCATAGATTATAACAGGCGTCTTAGGGATTCTGAGAGCGATGCTGGAAGAAAGAAAGGTTTTGATGATGAGCTCGCTTCTAGGGCGGCAGAAAAATTGGGTTTGGACGTTAGGAGTCATATCGTCGTGGGGGATTATGATGCCGCAGAAAAGGCAGTTAATGATTTTAGTAGAATTTCTGATGTTCGTCGTGG
The DNA here is from genome assembly GCA_964373285.1 of uncultured Methanosarcinales archaeon. Taxonomy (GTDB): domain Archaea; phylum Nanobdellota; class Nanobdellia; order Woesearchaeales; family ARS49; genus JACQMS01. Next base: position 296 of record CAYJTR010000040.1, on the reverse strand, counting down.
AGATTATGCAGACAAATTTCTAAAATCCAAATCTTCGCAAACTTATGGAGATGTATTACTTGCGCGTGCTAATTCTATAAAGGATACTGATAGCGGCGCTTCGGGGTATCCTAATGAGAGGACTCGTTTGAGGGAAGAAGCTTTGAAGAGTTTTGAGAATGCAATTAATTATCTTGATGCCGGGCAGTCTGATGAATTATTCGAGGCGAGGATGAGACTTGCAAACACTTATATTCAAACCATGGGTGATGAAAAATTGAGAAGTTTTATCAAGCTCGAACCTGATGCTAGCGGTG
>CAYJTR010000039.1:7392-10265 GCA_964373285.1 uncultured Methanosarcinales archaeon | reverse complement strand
CAGAACAAGTAAGAACACCATGCCCGAAATCTCCTTCAATAGTAAACGTTGGCTGTGAACGAATAAGTTTCAACACCATGTTTTTATCGCTGAAAACACCAATATATAAACCTTTCATTTTAAGGAGCACTTAATAATGGTAAATATATTGAGATTATCAAAATCTTCACGGGCGCAATTCTGCTTGTCCTGTTCAAAATCTTGATGCTCCGTCTCTTTTTCTCATTCCTATATCTTCGAATCTTAGCCACCGTTTTTTCTTGGTCAGCATGTTTTCTACTTCTGCTTTTTCTCTTAATCGTAATATTTTGTGTTCTTTATTGTTTATTCTTACGATGTCTCCTTCTTTGTATGGCAGTTGCCTGAACGCTATTGTTACCCTGTACAAGTTTTCTCCTGTTCTGCTTTGCGTGTGTAATGTTCTGCTTTCTATTAATTGTCCTGAAAATTTTTCTTTGAGTTTTCTTCCTAGTATTCTTAAATATTTTTGTGATGAGAATTTCAGGTCGTGGCCTCCTCTCACACGGTCTTCAGCTGTTATTAGTGCTCTTCCGTCCGCGTGCGTTTGCTTGTAGACCCAGTCTATTACTTCTTCTCCTGTATTTCTTAACTGCAGTATTCCTTCGAAGTATTCCTTGCTTGGCAGCGGCTTCATCCCGTTAAAAATAACATAACCTTTTTAAAAGCTTTCCCGTTTCTCTCCGCATCGGGGGTTTGGTTGATGGATGAAAAAAAGGATGATGATTTGTCTATAGACGTTGGCGGCATAAAGAGGGGTTTGGGAAAATTTTTTTCTAATAGTTCTAATTCTGGTACTTCTTCTTCTCATAGCCATAATTCTGACAGCCATAATTCTCATGGCCACAGTGTTGATTCTGGCAAGGATGATCCTCGCGCTCATAATGATTCCCGCCCTTCTAATTCTGATGAGTTTAATATTGATTTTTCCAGTGTTTCAAAATTTTTTTCTAATAAAAATGTCCAGCTCGCTTTTTTGATTCTTATTCCTTTGATAATTAGCATTATTGTTCGTATGCCTGCTGAGGGCCAGCCTTTTACTGATAATTGGGCTGAGCAGTCTTTGATGTCTCAATATCGCGCGCAGGTTGAACAGCAGGTCGCCCAGCAATACCCTAACCTTCCTCCTGAGAGGCGCGGCTCTATTGTTGACAAGCAGGTTTCTGATGGCATTTCTCAGAACAGGGCCGCTTTTGATGAGCAGAAGGCGCAACTCTCTAATTATTTCAAGTCCAAGCTGTCTTTTGATTATAACGGAAAATCTTTTCCTTATATGCCTGATATTGACCCTTATTTTTTTATGAGGTATGCCAGAAATGTTTTAAGCACTGGCATCGCGGGTGATGCTATTGATGATTCTGGCAGGCAGATTGATACTAAAATGATTGCCCCTCTTGGCAAGAGTGTTGATGCTTCCATTCATTCTTACGTTATTGCTTGGAATCACAGGATTATTTCCTTGTTTAGGGACTGGCCTTTGCTGTATACCGGCTCTTTTCTTCCTGTTATTCTTGCAGCTATTTCTACCATTCCCGCTTTTTTTATCGCCAGAAGGTTTGCCGGCAACACTGCAGGTTTTTTTTCCGCGCTGATGATCGGCATTAATTCTGCTTCTGTTGGGAGGACTATGTGGGGCAGGGCTGATACTGATGTTTACAATATTCTTTTTCCTTTGTTCATTTCTTGGTTTTTTATTGAGGCAATAACTTCCAGAAAATTTTTTAGGCTGTCAGTTTTTTCTGTTGCTACCGGATTAATGCTCGTTTTTTACTCTGCCACTTGGTCTGGCTGGTCTTACATGTTTAATTTTGTTATGATTTCTGTTGTTGCAGGGATCGTTTTTATTTCTTCAGGGCCTTTTTTGATGAAAACTTTTCCCCTGCTCTCAAAATTTTTTGATTCTCAAAACTTTTTTTCAAGGGCTCGTTTGATTGAAGTTTTAGCCATAGGAGCAATAATATTTTTCTCAACAATTATATTTCCCTGGGCGATTTATGGCGGGAATATTATAAATCATACTATCGGTATTGTGTACTCTCCCATAGAATTTGCTCAGACTGTTAAAGATGCTTCCAAGCTTGACTTGTGGCCTAATGTTTATACCACTGTTGCAGAGCTTAACCCCGGGAGTGTTCAGGAAGCCATTAATCAGGTTACCGGTTTTGGTACTGATAGAATGTTTTTTAGGTGGCTTATTCTTCTTATCGCATTTGCAGGTGTTTTTCTTGCAGGTTTTCCCGAGGGGAGATCTCATAAGTATGATATTATTTTTTCAGTTTTTTTAGTGTTGTGGTTTTTTGGCACTGGTTACGCCGTTATTAAGGGCATAAGGTTCATCCTCTTGCTGGCTCCTGCTTTTGGTATCGCGTTCGGTATTGGTCTTGGCAAGGGCATTAAGATATTCTCTAATTTTCTGGCCGGTTATATCGGCGTTAAGAAGAGCATAATAAAAATTATTGGTATTGTTGTAGGATTGTTTATCCTTATTACTCCTTTTCAGATAGCTTATGCCACTGCTCAGAATGATGTCCCAATCATGAATGATGCTTGGTGGGATGCTTTAACAAAGATTAAGGATAATTCGAAAAATGATTCTATAATTACGTCGTGGTGGGATTTTGGCCACCATTTTAAATTTGTTTCTGATAGGGCTGTCACTTTTGACGGCGCATCACAAAATCAGCCCCAGGCTCACTGGGTTGGGCTCGCCCTTTTGACTCGTGATGAGCGCGAATCCATCGGAATTTTTAGGATGCTTGATTGCGGTTCCAGAAAAGCGTATAATTTGATTGAGGACGAGAAGGGTTCTCTTGATGCCCAGAGAATTACTCATCAGATTGTCAAGCTTGATGAGA
>CAYJTR010000039.1:0-7292 GCA_964373285.1 uncultured Methanosarcinales archaeon | reverse complement strand
AAGGGTTCTCTTGATGCCCAGAGAATTACTCATCAGATTGTCAAGCTTGATGAGACTGATGCCAGAAAATTTTTGGTTTCTGAGGGCGTTAAATCTGTTGATAATGTTTTGAAGTATTCTCATTGCTCTCCTCCTGAGGGTTTTCTTATAACTTCCGACGATATGGTCGGCAAGGGCGGTGTTTGGGGCCATTTTGGTTCTTGGGATTTCAGGCGCGCTTACGCGTGGACTGTTTTGAAAGATAACGCTTCGCCCATCGCTATTTCAGAGATGAAGTCCAAGCTTAATTATTCTGAGGATTATGCCAGAAAGATTTATTTCGAGATGCAGGGTTTGCAGGATGAGGGCGCCGTTAATGCGTGGATTGCTCCTTGGCCCGGCTATCTTGGCAGTGCGGGGTGTTCTCAGAGCGGCGACGTTTTTTCATGCGGTTCTGTTCTTGTTAACACGTCGTCAAAAACTGCTCTTGTTCAAACTCCTCAGGGTGTTGGTATTGCCAAATCTCTTTCTTTGATTGATAATGGCGCTTTCAAATTTGTTGAGTCCAATAATTCTAATGTTGACCTTTCTGTTGCTCTTGTTCCTTCCGGTGATTCTTCTTACTTCGCAGTTTTGATGAGTTCCGAGCAGGGCGGCAGTTTGTTTTCAAGATTGTTCTATTTTAAGGGCCATGGACTGAAATATTTTGATTTGTTTGACGAGCAACAGCAGGTTACCGGGGGGAGAATTCTGACGTGGAAGATTGACTGGAGCGGTTCCAGCGAGAATAATGTTAACGAGTTCAGGGCTCGTGACGTCGTCAGGTCTGGTTATCAGGTTTCTGTTGATTATGTTGGAACTTTTGATAATGGCACTGTTTTTGATTCTAACATTCCCGGCTGGCAGTTGTTGAATGTTTCTATCGATTCTGATTTTGATAATTTTACTACTGTTCCTTTCACGTTCAGGGCTAACACTGGCGCAGTTATTAGGGGTTTTGACAACGCTGTTGCCGGCATGAAGCCGGGAGAGGTGAAGGTTGTCACAATTCCTCCTATTGATGCTTATGGCGTTAACATTGTTGATCATCCTTTGGGTAATAAAACTTTGATTTTCAAGATAAGAGTCAGGGATATAAAGTAGGATTAGTGTTGCATATTAATACTATATATAATTAATGTTACATATAATTCATATTACACATTAATATCGGCGATGTCGAGTTAAGTGTCTTTGAAACAAGCGGTGAGTTTTTCTCTGCTTTCCATTTCTCTTCGGGCGCAATTCACCTGATTTTTTTGCCCACGAACAAGGAATTGTCGTGGGCAAAAAAATCGCTTTTCATTTTGTTTCGCGCTCAGCAGTGGACAAGTAACAGAAACAAATCTTTCCCACTTAACTTTACAGCACCAGAGATATAAAGTAAAATTACAATTCATATCACAAACAATTCATATCACGTATCTTAGCGCATCTTCCAAGTTTTGTATTATTGCTGTTGCCGCTGTTCTTAATATTTCGTCCTCTTCCTGCGTGCTCATTTTTCGCACTGCTTCATTTTTCGCGTCTACAAGTATGAATGTTCCTCCGTTTCTTGCCACAGCTTCTGCTATTAGTACGTCATTGGCAGAATCCCCGAGATAGGCGCAATCTTCGTATCGCAATCCCATTCTCGCTCTTATTTCTTCAAACGCGGCTATTTTTCCTTGCGCGCTTCCGTCGAATAATTTTACTCCTTTTATTTTTCCTTCTTCATCGTACTCCATTGCCGGCATGTGGTGTTCTCTGAACGCACTTTTTATTTTGAGTATTTCTAAACAGTCGTAAATTCCTCCGGATATTACCGCCGCTCCATTGCCGTTTAATCTTTGAAGGAATGTTTCCAGTCCCGGAATTTTTTGCATTCCTCTTATCGCCTGACTTATTCCCTCTCTTGAAGCCCCCAAACTGCAAAGTCTTTCAACAGTTTCAAGAATTAACTCGTCGTGAGTTATTTCTCCTCTCAAATATCTTTTTACTTCTTCATAATCTTCTTTTTCATAATCGTAGCGTATCGCTACCGCTTTCCATGTTGGTTCTAGCGTGAGTGTTCCGTCGATGTCTGAAAAAACTGCTTTCATAATTCCTCTTCTCCGGCACAAATATATTATATATCTCTTTCGCATACCTGCATTCGTGCGCGGAAAGCGCCCCGATGTCGAAATCCAGTGATATTCGCAATGCTTTTAAACTCTTGTGTTGCGTGATATATTCATGGTTAAGTCTAGAAAGGAAAATGCTGATTCGACAGCTGGTTCTAATAAAGTTTCCGGCAAGAAATCTGTTGTTAGGCGTTTTTGGAATTTTTTGTGGTATGATGATTCTTTGCTTTCAATTCTTGCGTTTCTTGTTGTGTCAAGCATTTTTATTCGTTTTATCGCCTATCCCGTTCTCGGAGTGCTTCTTGGTTCTTCACAGCCCATTGTTGCTGTTATTTCTTCCTCAATGGTTCACTCGACTAATAATTTTGATGACTGGTGGAATTCCACTCTTTGCAAAGAAAAATTTTCTGATAAGTACAAGTTTCAGAGGGATTTTTATTCCTCATTTAATATTTCCCGGGAGGACTTCGAAAATTTTGATTTGAAGAACGGGTTTAGCAAGGGCGATGTTATGATTCTTACTTCCCCGAAAAATATTAATGTAGGCGATATCATCGTCGCTGATAATGGGGGGATCACTCCTTACCCCGTTATTCACAGGGTTGTAAGGGTTGGTGTCAACTCTGTTACTACTGCTGGCGATAATAATCGTTGCGAGATTTGGCCTTTTGAAGAGAGCATTTCCAGGGACAGAATTATTGGCAAGGCGTGGCTTTGGATTCCTTATCTTGGATGGGTTAAGGTTGGAGCTGTTTGGCTTTTGAGCGTTATTGGGGGTGTTTTTTAATGTTTTGTAAAAAGTGCGGTTCTATATTGCTTCCCAAGTCTGGAATTCTTGTTTGTTCCCGTTGCGGCGCTAAATCCAGTGATGCTCCCACTAAGATTACCCAGAAATTTTCTGAGAAGAAGAGTTTGGAAGTTGTGAGCGAGGGCGCTGATAATATTTTGCCTTTGGGCGATGCTAATTGTGATAAGTGCGGGCACAAAAAAGCTTTTTTTTGGGATGTTCAAACCCGGAGCGCTGATGAGCCCTCAACAAGGTTTTTCAGGTGTGAAAAATGCAAGCATACTTGGAGAGATTATGACAGCAGGTAGAAATATTGTGAAAATTGTCGCGTGTGGCAGTGAGTAGACTGATTCGTATTCTTTGAGAATTTTCCGAAAAATCCGTAACCTTTCCGGTTCTCCTCGTCTTTTTCGAATTTCTTCCGGTGAAACCGTAATGCTTCCGGTTTTTGTCTCGTTTTTCCGGTTTTTCTTGCGAAAGTTTTCTTAATAATTTCATCTTTGATATTTTTATGTCTTTGGTCACTGTTGTTGATGTTGGTTCCGGAGTTTTCAGGATTCTCACAATGCATTATTCTGAGGTCAGCGATTTTTTGAGGGGCGCGAAAAAGATTGTTGATGCAGAATCTTCTTCTGATAATGTCATAATAGTTGTTAGGAGCTCAAAGACTGTTGTGTCGTCTCAAAACCTTGTTAGAATTCCTAAAGACTGGAGAACATTTATTTTATGAGCGTTCGAGCACTAAAATTCTGAACGCTTAAGGGAGTAAACCAAAAGGTCGTGGCAACAAAAAATCATAAAGAACAAAATAATGACGGGGAAAACAAAACAACGGCAAGGAAAGCTTGCCGTTTGTTAATCGGGTTTCACTTTTTTATTCCTAATTTTTTCCAGCCGAACCATCCCGCGAGTAGCACTATTATTAGTATTACCGCCCAAGTTCCTTTTCCCAATCCGCCTTTTTGGGTGGTTGTAGTGCCCGTGACGTCCACTGGTTTTGTCTCGGCTTTTTCATCTTCGGGTGCCGGCGCGGATTCACTTACTCCTTCAGCGCTTGCAGGGGTTTCAGCAGTCCCGGTAGGCGTTGACGCCGTTAATGGGGTTACTAATTCTGTGCTGGCCAGAACTTCGAATTTTAGCTGGAAGTTGTTTGCTGATACGAACGATGTTAGACTTACAAGCAGGTCATAAGTGTTGTCATCGTTCAAATCTACTTTTTTGGACTCTCCGAGCCCTATCACTAATGTTTTGGGAGTGCTTGCAACTTCTACTGTTACAGTTTTTGTTGACTCGTCCGCGCTCTTGTAAGTTACGGAGTGAGTTCCCAGAGTTCCCGGAAGGTTCGCTAGCGTTACCTTTTCGTTGACTGCTGTGAACGTTCTTGCAGCCGTCGCTCCTACAGTGTTTAATGTTGATATTGTAACAGTGGTTGCGCCGCCGCCTGACGCAGTCTCCCCGCTTCCGGAAGTTCTCTCAGGTACATGGTTTGTTGAAGCATTGTATGGTCCTGAAGTGTTGCAGTTGCCCGCATTGTCGCAACCTGTTATATTGTAATAGTACAGCGTGGCGTCTTCTAAACTTGTTATTGTTACGGTGTGATTATTCCTGAATGCTGTCACGCCGGACGTATTCGAGAACCCACTAGCGCTTGTTCCATAACGCAGTGTTCCATTAACCAGCTCGCTCACGTTCCAAGTTATTGTTAATGATCGTGCCGTCGTGCTTGCGGTTGCCAACTGCCCGGTTATTGCTGGCAGGGTGTTATCAACGACTACTCCAGTAATTAGTGATGTGTTGCTTCTCAAATTTCCCGCGCTATCAGTCACATTTACAGATATGTTGTAAGTTCCGTCGGCGAACCCTGTAGTTCCCCACAAAGCGCTCCAAGCGCTTCCAGCGCTGGATGCTGTCAACCATGATTGTGTTAAGCCACTGCTGTTAACTATTCCGAATTGAACGGTTGCAACACCGCTCGTCGCGTCAGTTACAGTTATGCTTATGTTGACAGTTCCTGACCTGTTAGCACTGTTCGCAGGGCTTACTGGTGTTGGAGCTGTTGGCGCAGTGCTGTCAACAGTTACTCTTATTGCTGAAGTGTTGTAATTTATGTTGTTTACAGTGTCTGACGCGTTGACTGACACGTTATAAATTCCATCAACGTACTTTGAAGTGTTCGAAGTGTTCCATGAAGCAGTGTAATTTGTCCCGCTCTGAGTCGTTGTGAGAGTGTCAGTAAGATTTCCTGAACTGTTAAAAATGAAGAACGTTACTGACACAACAGCTGTAGTAGCATCAGTTACAGTAACATTTATAGTGTTAGTGCCAGCAGTTATATTAGAACTCTGCGCAGGCGTTAAAGGCCTTACAACAGGAGCAGTATTGTCGACAGTTACTCTTATTGCTGAAGTGTTGTAATTTATGTTGTTTACAGTGTCTGACGCGTTGACTGACACGTTATAAATTCCATCAACGTACTTTGAAGTGTTCGAAGTGTTCCATGAAGCAGTGTAATTTGTCCCGCTCTGAGTCGTTGTGAGAGTGTCAGTAAGATTTCCTGAACTGTTAAAAATGAAGAACGTTACTGACACAACAGCTGTAGTAGCATCAGTTACAGTAACATTTATAGTGTTAGTGCCAGCAGTTATATTAGAACTCTGCGCAGGCGTTAAAGGCCTTACAACAGGAGCAGTATTATCAATAGTTATTCCGCTGATTGTTGATGCAGAATAATTGCTATTGTTTGCACCGTCGGTCGCATTTATCGATATGTTGTATATCCCGTCAGGGTATGTCGCATTGTTTAATGTTACAAGTGTTAAGCTCCAATTATTTCCATCGGCCGTTGGAGTTAGATTTGAAACAAGGGATCCTGAACTGTTAACAACCGAGAAAACTACGGATCTTATTCCTGAAGTTGCGTCTGATATGTTTGCTGTCACGGTGATGTTTCCTGACCTGTTTGTAGAACTTGCAGGTGTTAATGGTGATTGCACTAATGGTATGGTATTATCAATAGTCATGTTGAACACTGTTAAGTATGAAGAGCCCTCTGACGCATTAAAACCTCTGATTGTTACATTGTAAGAACCATCAGTAAAATCGCTCGTGGTTATGTTGAATTTGTGGACTGTTGAGTCATTGAGCTGTCGCGATGTAGCGTTGGTTCCATCACTTCTTACCAGAGTGAACGTTACGTTTGACGTAATGTCCGTGCTGACGTTTATTGATATTGCTCCTTTAACGTAAGTATTGTTTGACGGTGTTGGGGGTTGTATCGTTACCACTGGAGCCGCGGCTATTGCGTATATGGCAAGCATTAAAAGAATTAACGAACTGTAAGCGAATATTATTCCAACTCTTTTTTATCCACGAAGACCACCCCGGTTTTTTTGATTATTACCTATTTTTTACCGACTTTTTTATCCTTCTGGCGAAGAATTTATCCGCGAACCGCCAGCAGAACATCTCGGAAATCGTTGGTTGCTATTTAAACCTTTATTACCACTTTAGAAAGAGAACGTGATGGCCGGGGTGAGAAAATTTTGTTGAAAGTTTAACGGCGTTCTAAATTGTGTTCTTCAGCGTTCTTGACGTTGCCGTAAAATCGAAAGTTATAATAATGGGTTCTTCTCGTTCTGAGATTATGAAACCGATATTGATAGCGGTTGTCGGCCCTTCCTGTTCCGGGAAGTCCACAGTTGCCGCATGGCTTTCCTCCATACTTCCTGACTCTTTGCACGTCGAGCTTGACGATTTTTTTATTGATATGAATAAGAGGACTTTTGTCAGCCATGGCTTTAAGGATATGGACCGCCCTTCAAACCTTAAATTCAGGGAGCTTTACCGCGTTTTGAAGGATTTGAAATCCGGCGGGAGCGCCAGAATGCCTCATTATTCCAAAAAATTCGGCAGGTGTGTCGGCTACACTCTTGTTTCTCCCAAGCCAATAATAATAGTGGAAGGGTACCTGCTTTTTTACAGGAAGTATATCGCTGATTTGTGCGACTTCAAAATTTTTATGAATATTTCTGAAAGGGTTCAGTTCGCCCGCAGGGAGACTACTTATCACAGCCCTCCAAAATATGTTCGGGAAGTTGTAATTCCCGTCTTTAGAAAATATGGCGTTCCTGAAAGGGAGATGTCTGATGTTGTTATTGATGCGTCAAAGCCTTTGCATCAGGTGGAGCACAAAGTTTTGAGCATTCTTCAAAAAGAGTTTCCCGGAAAGATTAATCCTACGGAGAGGAATTGGTGAGAAAACTATAAAACTGTAAGAGTGCAATTCTTGATGTTCAGATAGTGAATTGCTCAATAAACTTGCTGATAAGGCTACTCAATGAACCCGTCTAATTTGTGCTGTTTCTTGTCAAATCTTTCGTGATATT
>CAYJTR010000038.1:0-10595 GCA_964373285.1 uncultured Methanosarcinales archaeon | reverse complement strand
TTATGACAATAAATGAAGAACAAGAAACAAGAAACATAACAAGAGCAGGAATACAAAAAAACGTCGGAGGATTCAATCTCGATGATATAGTAAGAGATAAATTAGCTGAAGATGAGAGGATTTTGAAAGAATCAAGAAGAGAAATACGGGAAGCCAGAAGGAAAAAGAAAAATGATGAGAGTATTGATGACGATGCAGAAGAACACTCAACAAATACACATCCCAAAAAATATTCAATCACATACCGTCTCGAAGAATTAAACGATTGTTATCGCGTCACAGAGAGATCGGCGATGGGAGAACAGGAATACTACTTTTTGAAAGAACCGCTCGTGCTTACGCTGTGTCCCGGAAAAAGAGCAGGTATGCTCACATATAATGAGTGGGTTGCAGACTTAATGCTGCCACAATCAAAAATGATGGGGGTTTTTCCAGCGTCTGCAAAAGAAATTCATGTTTTAGCAAGAGCAGCATACAAATGCAAAGATAAAAAGAAACCGCGCGTTTTTAATAACAGGATGGAAAAAGAAACGGCGCAACACGTCAGAAAATTTCTCGCAGACCACATAAAAAGTGGTGAATTTGGGGCATACTCAAGAATACAATGGGACGGAAAATCAGCACGCATCATGCACTCTGAAGGACTGCCACAAGAACACTGGAGCAAATTACCCGAAATTGTTAGAATAACCCCATATATGTCATTCTATGACAAAGGCATAAGCAGTATCACGAATGCACTATTTGGGGATCCGTCAAGCAGCAGAGTGAGAAGAATATATCAGTGGATAGAAGCAGAATGTTACGAATGTCACTCCTCAACAACAGGACCGTACATTGAAACAGCTATTGGATTAAATCGTTCAGTAATACAAACAGGAGTGGGAACGGTACTATCATACAGCATTGAAAAAAAACATTTTGCAACATTCGTCATAGACCTCGCAAGCATAGAAGTAGACGGAGCACCTTTCGCGACGATAGGAGTAAAAACGGTTGCAAAGCGAACGCAAGATGTTCAACTAGAATAGCGCGGTCAGATAACAAAAACCCGCTGCTCGGAGCTATCCGCGGGCTAAAGCCCGTGGTATTACGCTCCTCGCCTGACCGCGGGTTTTTGGAATTAAAAACGAGCGGACTAAATTCCGGGGTATTAAACCCGCTCGTTTTTAATATTGATAATGAATGTTCAAGCATCTATTTGGAATTGAAGAGTATTACGGGATGAGCTCACTGCCCAAAATATCCTTCGCGCTTTTCGTACTCCAACAATTCATAAAATGCCTTTTTCAGCTCAGGAAATTCTTCGACGAAAGGACCCTTAACTTTAATCAAAAATTCAGGGGTCCACCCTTTCCAGCGCTCCTTATAATCCAACTCGTGAATTACTGCCTCTGTTTTATCAATCGCTTTTGCAAACCTTGACTCGACGGTCTTCTGGTCTTCAAACTCTTGAAACAATACAAAGAATTTTTCTCCTAGAGGAACGGGAAGCCTTTCTCTTAACAACTTTGCGGCCTCCTGCTCTCCAACATCTTTGTTTTTTGTTGCATCAACATTTTCTGGATGCAATTGAGCATCACCGGCAAGTATTTCTACAACGTCATGATACATCAATAATTCATAAACATGCAAACGATTAATCTTTCTTTTTTTCAAATCCATTCTTGATAAGAAAAAATCAGCAAGCATTAAACAACCCCAAGAATGCTCCGCGGGGCTCTCACGACGAGAACCGACAACAGCAGAACGATTCACAGATTTCAACCCATTTAACAATTTGTACTTCAATATATCATCAATCACACTACCATTCATATCAAACCACTCTCGTCCTCTTCCACACCATCCAAGCGCCGATAATGAATACTGGAAGCGACAACCATTGGCCCATCGTCAAGCCGGCAAGAACTATTTCCGGCTGGCGGACGAATTCTATGCTAAAGCGGAAAAAACCGTACAGCACCAAAAATATGCCGGTACGCAAACCAACAGGCCAGTGAACATCTCTCTTCCAGAATAATAAACCAAAAATTAAAAAGTTTTTAGCAGACTCGTACAATTGTGAAGGGTGGCGCACGCCAGCAACTTCGGGAAAAATAACACCCCAAGGCAAAGAGGTTGGGCGGCCGTACAGTTCGCCGTTAATAAAATTGGCAATCCTTCCGAGGCCAAGAGCGAACCCTGCAGGAATAACCCACTGGTCAGAAAAATGCAAAAAACTAATGTTCTTCCGACGACAAAAAATAAATCCAACAATAAGCGCTCCGGCAAGGCCTCCATGAAAACTTAGACCGCCATGCCAGACGGCAAAAATTTCCAAGGGGTTCGAAATGTAAGAAGAAGAATTATAAAACAAAACATAAGCCAGGCGCGCGCCAACAATAACTCCGGCAACCAGCCAGATCATAAACTCGTCAAGAGTGTCCAAAGAAATATTAATAATTCCTTTTTTAACTCTGGAGCGCACGAAAAAATAAGAGAACAAAAATCCAAGAGCGAAAAAAAGGCCGTACCATTTTATCGCAACAGGCCCGACAGAAAATAATACTGGATTCAAAGAGTGAACAAAAACCATTAATACTTCACCTTTCTCTCTTCCTCTCTCAACTCAATCTTATCAACGAGTATCTGAAAAAGTTCCGGCTGTATTTTCAAAATGTCCTTCATCGTGACAACGCCAGCAAAATCGTCACCACGCATCACGGGAAGATGGCGAATATTCTCTTCAGCCATCACTCTTACAGCATCAAAAACGTCAGCGCTTGGAGAAATAGTAATCAGCTTGGAAACCATAATATCCCTGACACGAACCCTGCTTGGAACATCGCCCTTAATAACACTCTTACGAACAATATCCTGCTCGCTAACAATACCCAAAAGCTCACCACGCCCCTGAATCAGAACTGCACCGACGTGATTATCAGCCATAACCCTGGCACACTCCTGCAAAGAAGTTTCAGGGCCAACAACAATAGGGTGCTCAGTCATAACATCAGCAACAGAAACACCAGTTTTCATGCAGGCCGGGAACACATAGGATTATAAAAGGTTTGTGGATGAAGAAAGTTTTTTAAAGAATTAATCGTCATACAGCAAAGAGGTGGAAAAACATGGCGAGAATAGTATTGTACGAAGATAAGGGGCCAATGGAAATAAAAATTGGCGGAGAATCAAAATGGCTCTGCAGGTGCGGGCTGTCAAAAAACCAGCCATACTGCGATGGAAGCCACAGGAAAACTTTAGATGAAGAGAAAGGAAAAGTTTACAAGTACAAATCCGACGGGAGCAGAGAAGAAGTTTAACCTGCAAGAATTTTACCCTTAGCTATCGCTTCCTCTCTGGTCAAAAGCCCAAGCTTTACCAAGAACTGAAAAACCTGTCTTGTGTTTTTTGGGTTTGCAACCCTCCTTGAACGCTCAAAGTCTATCAAAACAATCTTGTCTTTGCCGGTTAAAATAGCATTTTTTAATGGCCGGGAAAATTCACCCTTTTCTATACCAATAGAATCAAGAATCCTGCATTGTTCAAGAAGCTTTTCGGCAACAACAATTTTTTCCTTAACGCCAGCATTTTTCAAATAATCCTTCAAATAAACACCGTCAACAAATTCATAAGCCAGAAAACCTCTGCCTGAAAACAAAAATTTCGGGCCGATACCATTTTTGTTCACAACTCTCAAAATTTTTGCCTCGTTTTCAACCATTCCAACAGCGGCGCTATCAGGATTTTTCAATTTTACGGCAATCTTCCTATTATTAAAAATTCCTGTGAGAACAATCCCTCTCTTGCCGTGGGAAAAATACTTCAAATTTTTTACGCCTCTCCCCTCAAGAATTCTTCTTGTCTTATTCTTGGAAAACTTCCAAGCAGTAAGATACTCGAAACCAAGCTTCAAAGAGCCCAAATTTTTGTAATCGTAAAGATTGCGGGAAGCGGTTCTAAGCAAAGACTTTTCGTTGGACAGTGATGAAGAGATCAGCAATATTATACCTTCTTTTGACAAGTGGCTGCCGGCACAGGTCAACAACTTCTCAGAAAACTCCTGGCCCTCCCTGCCGCCATATACCGCAACATCCTCAACGCCTTCATCCTTAGGAAGGTATGGAGGGTTGGAAATTATGACATCAAAAACTCCCTTAACATTAGAAAACGAGTCTGAAACACGAAAAGAAGCTCGAGAACTAACAATATTTTTTTTACAATAATTTATGCTGTCAAAATCAATATCAACACCTAAAACACTTTTAACAGATTTACAGCATAAGGCAGTCTTTGAAAGAATTCCGGAACCACACCCGACATCAAGAACGCTCCCGCGGGCAAATTTTTTGACGAAAAATGCAAGAAATTCAGAATCATCAGAAGGTTCATACATCATGTCGAAGCAAATAACGAAAAGGGTATAAAAAATGGTATGAAACTATTAGCACAAAAAAACTATTGGCACAGAACAGCGGCAACGCTCTAACTAAACTAAAAATTTTTGAAATGTATAAAAAACAAATTAATTGTTTGCCACTTCATTTGCGTACATGTTTGCGATTGGAGACTTATCCAGGATTATGCTCCACAATTCAGAGGCCTCGGCCAATTTTGCGGCATCAGTTCCGACCGCCTTGAAAATGTCCATGAACAAAGTTGTGAACTTTGATTTTCTTGCGTGTTTTTGTGAATCAACATCTGCCTTAGCAACATCTTTCGCGTTCAGATAAGCATCCAATTTTTCTGCAAAGTCAACCAAATAACCCCTTAGAGATTCTTTGACGGCATCATTATCATCAGCAGCTTTTAACGCCTTGCTGTAAAAGTCAACAACATTTTCTAAAGATGCTCCCTGAACTCCAAGCTTAAATCTTTCAAATTCAACATCCGCAGCAGTATCATAAACGGCAACTCTTTCAGATGCCAGAACAGAGGCATCATCCAATACTGCTTGATCTGGCGTGTTTGCGTCGCTGTCGTGATCTCTGGGCGTAAGAATATAATCCAGCACTGCACGTGCTCCCGCCAATTTAGATTTTCTGGGATTTTCATCAGTTAATTTTAATGCTTCATCAAAATAATTATTAGCAGTATCATTAGCAACTCTGACCTTGTCGGTTGCTGATGGCGATTTTATCTTACTACGCAGCAAGTTAGCACTCAATATCGCTTCACCGGAAACTGCTCCCTTTCCTGAAGTTTCTGCTTCACGAACTTTTTTTGTTGCGTATAACGATTCAAAAGTGTTAGACTTAACATCTGGGCCACCGCCACAGCCGCCAACTATCCCTGCCAATCCTAAGGCAAAAACAGCTCCTCGAACTATGCCAGCCGTTGCACTGCATACAGTGTCATAAAAATTTTGCGATGATTGCTTAACTTTGTATTCCATTTTAACCCCCGAGATAATTATTTTATTATACGTATTTTCCCTGTAGAAAGGCGCTTATTTATAAATGTTTCGATTATTTTACCACTATGAGATAGCTACAACTCTTCTTGCCTGTTCCGGCGAATAAGGGCGCGCCAAAAAATTATACGCACGCGTAACCGCACCAACAAACTCTCTTTCACGAGGAAGATCTATAAAATTTATATCATAAGAAACCCTGCCAGCAGAAGAATCAACCTCTGAATTTATGTGGATTGCACGAGGACCAAAACCAAGAATAGGCAGGCCAATAAAATGATTACCGGGAATTTCAGGAGCAAGAACGGGCTTTGCATGAGTTCTGGCAATAGAAAAAACCATATTCTCAAAATCATCAGCAAGCTCTGCATCGAGACAAAACTTTATACTTTTCATTTACGCACCCACCACACTTGTTTGAGCGCCCATTTTTCCAACATCCAAAACTGGCGTTTTGAAACCATGACGCGATGATGATGACTGGAATATTTAAATGTTTCTATATTGTTGTCACTTAATAATGAAAAAAATTAATAGCCCCGCCCGGATTCGAACCGAGGTCCCGGGAGCCAGAGTCCCGGATGATTGGCCGCTACACTACGGGGCTGATTTTATGAGCCACTATCTCCGGAAGTATTTAAAATCTTTGGGAGATACAGGAACCCAACAATTGAAAGTTCTCATCCTATTCTTGCAACGTTCGAGGTTTCCGAAGTTGTCATTGCTTAAGAAAACTTCTGGAAAAGAGTGTATAAAAATTCTTTGTAATAAGTTTGGTTTCTTGGTGAAACGTCAAACAGGAAGTCATATTATTCTTAGAAGAGAAACTCCTGAAGGTGTAACGGGAACTGTTGTTCCAAATCATAAAGAGTTAAAGATAGGAACACTTAAATTAATATAAATCTTTCGGGAATGTTAAATAAGAAAAACATTCTTCGTAATCTTTTTTCAACTTTTCAGGCTGAAGAAGCAAGAATGCATAAGCGGCATCAACCGCTCTCGGATCAAGTGGTGGAACATAAAACTTCACAAAGAAATTTTTAGGATTAGCCAATGACCACGTATCGGCTATAATATCGCATACCGCAATTCTTGTACCTTTAATAACTGCCTTTCCACACCGCACACCATCACGAACTTCTACAAATTCCTCAACCAATTGAGACAATGTAAACTCATCGGGCTCATTTAAAAACAAACTTGGAACTTCAGCATATTTCCTGGCCATCTCTTGAAGTTTCATAGACACTGATATCTTTGTTGCCATGTTGCTGTACTGAGCATTTCTACTATTTAAACATGTCGACGATGAAATGACAAAAAACGAGCGGACTAAAGTCCAGGGTATTACACCTGCTCGTTTTTAATGAAAAAATACTAACTCATAGGCCTATTATCTCAGTCAGTCATCCATTTCGCCTGATGGACTGCCCGCGATTTGAACGCGGAGCCTCTCCGAAGCCAACGGAGCGTTATACCAGGTTTAACTAGCAGCCCGAAAAAACAATGCAAGATATTGAGCTTGTGATATTAGAACCGTTTTAAACCTTTTCATTCAGAAGATTTTTATATCAATCACAAAACCCGCTCTTCATAAAAAGGCAGGGAGTATTGAAATGGTTGAAGATAATAGTGGAGTATCAACTCTTGAGGACGTTCAAAGAGTACAGAAACATTGGGATGCAGGGCGGCTTAATGCACAGATATACAATGATGCACTTTCTCAAACACAAAAAGAATTAATTATTGCACTTCAAAAATATTCATTGAGCGCGGGTCCTGAAGGTTCCGCACTAAGAGTGCAACTCTACAATTTTTCTACAACAAACCCAAACGGTAAAACACAAAATGATATTGATATAACAAGAATGTTAGAAACAGTGAAAAATCCAAAAGGAGCATACACTTTTGAAGGAACGGGAGGAATACTCATTTGTTCATCAAGCGCGCTCGGATTGTTCGGATTTGCAGACGGAACGTATACACCACTCATTGAAAGCAAAGCTTTGGGAATAAGAATGCAAAAAGCGGTTGTGGAACGAGACATAAACGGAGAACTTTCCTCGCTTGTAATATATGGACATGATTTAATACATGAATATGATTTAACAAGATATCCAAGTTTGGACAATACAGACAAAACAAGAATTGTGAGAATAGCGAGAGACGGCAAAAAAGAATCGAAAGGTGTTGATCCTGAACTACTTGGATTTTTTCAATACGGACACAAAGTATACTCGTACGATAGAAGAAGCGCTCAATCTCTCGAAGGAATCATGAATGGAGAATCAAAACGTGTTCCTTTCAGATTTGATGATGCGCTCCACAGTCTTGTTGCAAGACCTAAAGTTTTATCGTTAGGAAGCACTCCGTCAGGAAACTTGTTGTATGCTCTCACAGAAGAAGGCGGAAATATTATGTTGTATAATGTAATACTGAAGCATGGAAAGTTTTGTTTCATCGATGAAGCATTCGGGTTCGATGGAACATACATGGAAGATACTAAGAGTGTAAGAATAGTACCTGATGAAAAAGGAACAATGCTTGTAGTAGAAGGGCTTTCTGAAGGACCGGAGGCTATACATGCACCGGGTATCAAAAGAAAAAGAATAGATTATGACAAAGAAGAAGATGGAAGATTTCCGAGAAGAGAAAACATACAAGAACTTGTCACAGTTTTAGGAAATACTTCTGCAGTTGCGCACATAAAAGTGATGAACGAACCAAGTATTCATGTGTACCGCATTGATACAAAAAACCCGGAACTCGTTGACGTACTACCAATACCTGCAAACGTACGCGCATCAAGCACCCTCACAACGATAACACAAGAACACGTTGAAATATTAAGAAGAATGAAGATTGAAAGAAGACTGCCAGAAGAAGTATTTGTTTAACAAAAAAGCATAAAGATTTTAAATACCTATTCTCAGTTATAACTATCATGATTGTGGGACGTGACGAAAGAGGAATTGTTGAAGTTCTGCGAGAGGACTTCGACATTCTTGCAAGCACGTGGGATGCTGCGTGGCGCGGACTCATGAATGAAATTTTTGACGGCGCCAAGCTAATTGATAGAATCACTACAGGCGCACTTTTCCTAGTGTGGTACGACGCGCTGCAAGATGCAGACAAATCTTTCATTCAGGGACAGCACCCCCGAGAAATTATCCCTGTATTTTTGATTGAAACAGCATCGCTTCAAACAGGCGGTAGGTACGATTTAGTACCTTCAACATGGAGAGAATTATACAATGACGGCAAGGGACGGACTCCAAAAGAATCAGATGACACAATTATAGCAGTTGATGCCACCGCGCTGCCTTCGAGGAGAGGCGGGAATATTGCGTCTGCTGCAATGGCCTCATTTTTGGAATGCGTGGCAGAATCAACTAATTACAAATGGTTTTGGACTTACACTCCCGACATTTCAGGAGTTAGAAGGTGGCACGAAAAATTAGGAGCGAAGACAACAGGCCACCTAATAGCAAAGGCCAGAGAGGGATACCAATACCCCGACGTTATGATGATGGATTACAGCCAAGTGTTAGCGGAAAAAAGAGCCAGAAAGATTGTGGCGTGATGAAATAGTATTAGTACTGGATATGAGTGGTTTACACAAGAAATATTCGGCCTTCCAAAATTTAATAATTGTTCTCCACCACACAAAACCATTTATATAACTATCATGTGCTGTTCTGCATGGGTATCGGGCGGTTTGTTTTAAGAGCTAGGCCACTGTGGAAAACTGAGAAAGAATTCTTTGAGAAAAATTCACAATTATTGCCGCCAGATGAAAGAAAAGAATTATTGAAATTCATAAAAGATTACACTGGAATTCCAGACTATGCGATTATCAGAACATCAATATTTGGTGATATACAAATACCCGTTCTAGGAATAGGTGACAGGGAAAGAAAATCAGAAGTTCAGGAATTAAATGAAAAACTAAGAGTTGAAACAATAAAAAAAGAGTTCAAAAATATTGGAGATAATTCGTTGGAAAAAATATCAGGAATAATAGCGGCGAACATTATAGGGCATGAACACTTAAAAAAGTCGTGCGCTCTGCAATTATTCTCGGACAACCTGCACATATTATTACTGGGAGATCCGGGAACCGGAAAAACAGAAATAGTAAGATCAACAGCGGAATACTCGCCAATATCAAGCTTCGGGCTGGGAAGCGGCACCACAAATGTTGGAATGGTAGTTACGGTTCAAGGTGACGAGATAAAACCAGGATTACTGCCAATGGCCCACGACGGAATATGCGCGATAGACGAGTTAAACCTGCTAAAAGAAGAATCAAGAGCCGGATTGTACAATGCAATGGAAAAAGGATTCGTAACTTACGACAAGGGAGGGCACCACTACCAGTTTCCTGCAAATGTTAGAATACTCGCGGCCGCAAATCCTAAAGGCGACAAGTTCAGGGGGGCGAGCGCCAATGCGCTAAGAAGACAACTGCCATTCGACCCGGCACTGCTGACAAGATTTCACATAGTTCACGTCATACACAGGCCAAACAGCGAGCAGTTTGAAAGAATAGCAAGAAAAGTTGCGGAAACAAACGAGAAAAACGTTTACCCCGGAGACGCAGAAATAATTAAAACATTTATAGAAGCGATGAGAAAAAAAGAACCAGCGCTGACCAAAGACGTAAAAGAAGCAATAATAATGATAGCAAAAGACATAAAACAAAGAGAAGAAGAATTATTAATAGAAGTATCACCAAGATTGGTTAAAGGAATAGCAGAATTAGTCAAAGCATCAGCAAGAATAAGCCAGAGAGAGGAAGCAACACTGAAAGATGTGGAGATAGCCAGAGAAATAATACTGCAAAGCTTGAAGGCGTGAATTAATAAAAATATTTTATCTGAACATTAATAATCCCGCAGAAAGAAGAATATCTTCGAAGTGTTAACAGCAGGATTTGATGATGGGAGAGAAGTCATTCTCGCAACAAGCGACAAGCCACTCAAGAATGGAATTAAATTGCAGTAAATATACATGTACTTAAAATTCATTTTAAAATACATTATAATGTACATAAATATATATTTTAAGTACATAATGAACACAAAGTTTAATCAAAAAAAAGGAATACTTCTTACCAAAGACGCAGAAAAGGAAATAAAAGTTCCAGAAGGAACAATACAACTCATACCAGTATGGAAATATTTATTAGAGAGAAAAT
>CAYJTR010000037.1:0-10811 GCA_964373285.1 uncultured Methanosarcinales archaeon | reverse complement strand
CCCGGACTTTAGTCCGCTCGTTTTTAATTCCAAAAACCCGCGATAAAGCGAGGAGCGTAATGCCACGGGCTTTAGCCCCTGGATAGCTCCGAGCAGCGGGTTTTTGTTATTGTATACAATAATCTCCAGTACCCTGTTAGTTCTACTCTCCATAAATTTTTTGCTTGATATCTTGTTTTATACTCTTCTGGTATGAGATTTTTTTGTATATTATCACCGCAGAAAGGATTTGATTTTATGAATTCAACTTTTTGTTTTATGGAACGAAGTAATTGCATTTCTTCTGTGTTCTCTTTTCCTTCTGATATTTGTTGTCCAACAATGGTATTCAATCGAGAGTATTCTGAATTTGCTTCATCAAGGAGTACAACACGCGTCGGCTTGTTCATACTTCTGTTCCTCTTTGTAAGAGTTCACTTATTTCTTTTCTTTCTGTAAAAACCCATAGTATTCCTTTTGTTCCAATGATTATCTTTCCGCTCATTTGTAGGTAGTCTATTACTTGAAGAAGTGTTTGATGCATCACCTTTCTTGGAATGCTCTTTTTTATGTCCGCAATCGTTAAT
Source organism: uncultured Methanosarcinales archaeon (assembly GCA_964373285.1). Classification (GTDB taxonomy): domain Archaea; phylum Nanobdellota; class Nanobdellia; order Woesearchaeales; family ARS49; genus JACQMS01. The sequence goes on along the minus strand of CAYJTR010000037.1, from coordinate 10,245 downwards.
AATTCACCACTATTTTTTAGGATATCCTCTATCATGAGTATGGTATTTAATGTGGGTGAGTGAGTTATGCGTTCTTTTTTCACAAGTTGCACAGTTTGAGACATATTTGTCACCTATTAATATATTAATAATTAATATGTTAATATATTCAATAAGTATATAAATATTGCTATTTTTCTATTTCCATAATCACTCTCGTCAGACTTCCGTGTATATACATTTCGTGTGTTTTCAAAACAAGTAGTCCTTCTTTCCTCGCCATTTTTACTGGTTGTGAGCTTTTCGGCAGCACTAGCACTGCTTTGTTGAATCTGGCTTTTTTTAGTGTTTTGAAGAATCGTTCGTATAATTTTTTCATATTTTGTTTTCTCGTATTTTTTCCGTACGGCAGGTCTGCTATTATGCTTTCCGCTTTTTTTAGTGTTAGGGCATTTTTGTTTTTTATGCTTACATTTTTTAGTTTTGCCGTGTTCTTTTTTGCTCTCCATATCATTCCTTTGTCTATGTCCCATCCTTCAGCTTCATAACCCATTTTTGATGCTTGGGCTATGAACCCTCCCGCTCCGCAGAACGGATCTAGTATTTTCTTGTCGGGCTTTGATATATTTATTAGTGCTTTTACTATTCTTGGCTTCATTGCTGAGGGGTGTGGTGCAGGCATTTTTTCCATTGCTGCGCTTAAGTCCAGTTTTGGTTCTCCTATTAGTATCCCGCAGTGCACTTTTTTCTTTGTGTAGATATAATATATTTTGGTTGCAGGGGTTTCCATCATCACTTTTGGATTGTTAAGTGCTTTGCACGTCATCGTTATTACTTGTTTTCTTTCTTCTGGTGTTGCATTTCTTGTTTCTACCTTTATTGGTTCTTCTATTGACCACTTATGCTTTTTTATACTGTCAGAAAGTTTTTGTCTTGTAGTTGTGAAAAAATGTTGGTAGACTGCTTTCGTGAGACTTAATCGCTGGACGAATGTTTCTGGTTTAACGTCTAAAGATTCAAGTGTTAAAATGTTTTCATCAATCTTATGCTTTGTTGCATGGCTTACCGCGAGAGTTTCAGAAAGCGAGAGTGATGGGCAGTCTTTGTCGAGTTCGAAGAGATACTTCATGAATTGTTGAAAGAATGATGATTGATAAACTTTTGTGTTTGGCCGTGGTGAACATGGTGGCCACAAAAGAGAATTGTTGGAAAGAGTGCAGTAATATTAAGCGATGGCGGGGGCTAAAAAATTCTGCGTGGTGTTGAACATTCTATTCTTTTAACTTTTTGTATCCTAACCATATTAGAATTATTAGTAGCGCTCCTAGTATTCCTACTTTTGTGTATTTTGATAGGTATCCCCAATAGCTTGTGGTTCCAATGAATAGTGTTAGTATTCCTCCTATTGATAGTCCTGTTGACACGCTTTGCAGTGTTATTATTAGTCCTGCTATTAATGCTATCCCTCCGGTTATTATGCTTGTTATAAATCCATTTCTCTTGAATGCTTCGTTGGAATTCTCGAACTCTTTTGCACACGTGTAATCATAATCGCACCACCCTGTTATTTCTGATCCTTCAAGATTTGCTTGTTTTGGGTAATGTCTGGAATCGTATGATGACCATTTTCCTCCTATTCTCTCACAGCTTTCCGCGGTTGTAGAATTCAGCGTTCTTTCGGGCGTGCAAAAATTTTCGTATCTCGGCTCGTCAAATATGGTGCTTATTGCGTAGTTTACGAACATTGTCAGGACTACTGCTATGGCTATTGATAATATCCATCTCTTGGCTGTTTTCGCTCTTGAATGTTTCTCTTTTTGCATTAGGTTGTTAAGATTCAAAAGCATTATAAATGTTTCCTTTGGGTATCTTGTCATGAGACGCTTTTTTCCTGCCATTCTTGTGGCATCAGCTCTTGGTAGTTTTTCTTATGCTCAGAATGCTCCTCTTAATAATGTTTCTAATCCTGTTGTTGAGAGTGCTGGTTCTGGCGCTTCTAATTTTCCTTTGCCTTTGGGCGTTTATGATTATTCTTTGAAGGCGGAAGTTTTAGGTGTCGGCGTTGTTGATGGCGCGTCTATTTCTGTCGGCATGCATAATTATTCTGGTCAAAAATTGTCTGAGCGTCTTGATGCTCGTTTGCGTGATTCTTCCGGAATTAACGGTAATTTGTACTTTTTATCTCTTGATTTTTCTTTGAAGAGTACTGTTGCTGGAACTGCTGCCAGAATGCTTGTTTCTAATTCTGGTGTTAAAACTGTTGCGCGTGTTGGTGATTCTGGTCGTATAATTCCTGTTGCCTGCGTCATGGGTGTTGGCGGTGATGTTAGCGAGATTTTTTTTGATGGTGATTCTCTGACTGCTCATGTTTGGAGCGCCGGCACTGTTAGGGCTGTTCAAATGTCTGGTGAACAGTATGATAATATTGTAACTCCTTCAACTCTTATTTCTAGAATTGTTTCATCGCCCGTTTCTGGTCCCGGAGTTTTTAGTCTTGGTGTTTTTATTGATCCTTCTACTGGTTCTTTGCAGTCTATTGATTCTGCTGTTGAGAGTGTTAAAACTTCTGATGTTTCTGAGTATTCTCGCAATGGTTTTCGTGGTGAAAATTTGTTGAGGGGTTTTACTACAACTCCTCCTTCTGTTTTTGGTAATGTTTCGGTCCGCGTCGGTACTTATTATACTGAGTTGAATAGTGATGGCACTTTTAGTGCTCCTATGACTGGCTCTTTAACTTTTGATATTGTTAATGGTGGTATCGCTTCTGATATCGCAGGGCTTATAAGCTCTGGATACACTCAGTTTGTGAGGTTTACTCAGGATGATTCGAGGCAGGCCCGTTCGTTCGGAGATTAGGGAGAATATTGTGTCTATACTTTCTAGTAAGAGCCCTTGTTATGGTTATGAAATTTTCAAGATTCACTGCAGAGATTTTTTTCCTTGTACTAGGGAGGTTATTTATTATAATTTGAAGAAGGGCGTTGAATTAGGCATATTTCGTATTGTTAAAATCTCTTCGGAGAAGGGTGATTTTTCTTGGGGGGATACTGCCGAAAAAACTTTTTATGAGGTTGTCAAGTCTGAAAGTGTCGGAGTTAGTGGTAGAGTGAAGAAGGAGTGACTTGTAAAAATATTTTTGTTTTAAGAATACGAGTCTATTAGTTGAGTTAAGTCAGCGGCGTACCTCGAGGGTAATTTTCGTCATGTCACATTTCATACTCAAAGAAATCCTGCCAGTATGTTTGTTGCTATTATCAGCAGGAATATTATGCTTATCTTGTTGTGCCATGCCGCCGCTTTTTCTGGTGTTATAATTTCTAATATTACTTTTAGCATTCTTCCTCCGTCTAGTGGCCCCAGTGGCAGCAGGTTGAACAGTCCTATTCCTATGCTTAGTATTATTATCCAGTATATTTGTTCTGCTAGGAATACTATTATTGTGCTTCCTAACTCTCCGTATTTTGCCAGCGCCTTATCGCTGAACCCTGTCGTTACATCGAATGATAATCCCAGCCACCCCCTCGTTTTTTCTGCCGGGTGTTCTCCTGCCTTTATGATATGCTCTTTTTCTGTCGTTTTTATTCTTACTTCATCTCCCGGTTTTAGTTTTGTTATTACTTCTGGCAATTCTTTGCTTGATACGCTTTCATCGTTTATTGATATTATTCTTTCTCCAGCTGTTATCCCTCCTTTTTCTGCTGGCGAGTTTTGTGCTACCGTTTTTACTACCAGCTCTTTCAGTATTACTATTTCTGACGCGGTTCCTCCGAGGTTGTATATTGATGTTGTGCTTGTAACACTTTCGGGTATCAACCCCGGCAGTTCGAATCCCAGTAATAGTATTAGTAGCACTGATAATAATATGTTGAAGAATGGCCCTGCCGCGAATACCGATAGTTTTGTTGTAATATTTCTATGCGATAATTTTTTTTCATCGGGCTCTACGAATGCCGCAGGTATTATTGGTATTATTAATCCTACGAATGCGAATCCTGAGCTTAGTATTGGTACATTTCTTGCTCTTGCTATTACTCCGTGTCCGTACTCGTGAACTATTGCTATTACGAATATGCTTATCAGGAAATAAAGTGGTGGCACATAGAATATTCCGCTTGCTTTCACTGGCAGTACCGGCATTATTCCGGGCATTGATGATTGTTGTGTTAGTATGCTTATTGTTGTTCTGATTAATTCTACTGATATGAATATTAATCCTAGAAATCCTGCTATTATTCCTGCTATTCCTAATGTTTTTAGAATTCTTGGTATTTTTTGCGCCATCCATTCCATAGAATTCAATCCTAGTCTTGTTTTGTACAGTGCAAAATATAATATTGGGAACAGTCCGTGGACCACTATTTTTTTCCTGTCAATTATTAGAAATATTATCATCACTGCAACTATAACTGTTGCTATTATTCCTTGCATCATCACACCTTTTCCCGACAAATACTACCCGTTGGACGCGAGCGTATATACGACTATAAAAATGTAACTGTTGGTTATAGTCGATTGTAAGAATTTAATAATTTCAAAACAATCCTATAACGTGCTTCTTAATGATATCTCTGACTGCATCAGCATTATCAGTTTTATCATGAATGCATGCCAAGCCAATATCAGAAATATTCTCGTGAACCTGCCCAGAAATGGCCATGGCAATAGGATTATCAATTTTTGAAAGTGCGCCCTTTACTGCATCAAGACACTGAACAGGAACACTATAAAAAACATTAATAACTTTTGAACTATCGGAATATTTACTATTAAAACTCATAGAGACAAGAGTATCACGGTACGTCAACAAATCCCAACCATCAGGATTATGCAGTTCGATCAAGTACACCCCGCCCTGAAGAATAAAAAATTTACCAGTAGAACTCTCGCCAACTCTGGCATCTAAAGATAACAAAAACCCGCTGCTCAGAGCTATCCACGGGCTAAAGCCGTGGTACTATGCTCCTCTCCTGATCGCGGGTTTTTGGAATTAAAAACGAGCGGACTAAAGTCCGGGTATTACACCCGCTCGTTTTTAATAAATCTGAACCAATAGACTCAAAAACTTCACGTAAAATGTGTTCCCCCATAACTAATAAGAATCACGAACAGGCTTATAAACATTTTGATAGTTATTACTGGAGAGTAATATGTCAAGAACCATCGAGCCAACGCCCGGTGCGTCTGTTCGTCCGCTACTTCTTTCTCTTGCCTTTGAATGCGTGGCTTCCGCACCTTCTGCACGTCACTTCTCCGGATATTATTTTCATATTTGTTGAGCGTATTACGCTTTTGCATCTTCTGCACACGAATTTTCCTTTGAATAGTCTTGATTCCGCCGCTGGAAATTTTGCCATTACTCTCCACCTTTCAATTGCTTCATCACTCTTTTATCAAGTATGGTCCAGTATAATACTTGAGCTCCTGATTTTACCGTTTCTCTTAATTCTGCTGGTATTTCTATGTCAAATGTTTCGTACGTGTCAACGTCCATGACGTTTGCTGTGCTTTCAGATACTGATAATACTTGGGCCGTGCGCTTTTCTATTATCGGCACTTCTATATTGTCTTGTGATGGCATCACGACGTCTCTTTTTCTTTCATCTATCAGTCCTACTGCTACCATCCTCATTTTTGCGTGTCCGTGCTTTCCTGATTTTGATACTTGCGTGTCTTTTATGACGCATGGCGCCCCGTCGATTAGTACGTAGCTTCCCGGCTTTAGCGTTGCTACTGTTACTATCTTTGTTTCTGTCATTTTTTTCAGGGAATGTCGAGGGTTTAAATAGTTTGCGGAAACGGTTGTTTTGGAATCAGAACCATTTCCAACCGCTTCTTCTTGCCAGTTTTCCCAGTTTTTCTTCTTGCGCCTGCCAGTTTTTGTATTTGTGTTCTTCTTTTTTGAATTCTTTGCTGTGGTGTCTTGTTCTTTTCATGCTTGTTTTGAACTTGTGTTTCTTGTGCAATAGCTCGTGATACATGACATAATCTAGAAGTTCTGTGTCTTGTGTGAGTTCTCGGCTTAATGAGACCGTGTCTGTTCCGTATTCGTAATACCCTACCCTGTTTGTTCCGTTGCACCATTCTATGTTTGGTCTTTCCATTATTCCATTAAAGTATTCGTTGTTCACTCTGTTGAAACTTTCTTTTAGTGTCTCGTCTGGCTCTTTTTTCGGCATGTATTGCCCTATTTTTTTTAGGAATGCGTGGTATAATTCTATGTTGAACGTTATTTTTCTTTCTTTGAAAAGTCTTCCTATGAGGTCTTGGGCCAGCCCTATTTTTATGTCGTCGTCAACGGTTTTCCATTCTCGGGACAGTGAAAGTGTGATATGATCTCCTCTTTTTGAGATTGATGCGTTGAACCCTTTGAATCTTCCTGAATATCTTGTTCTTTCCTCGTACTCCCAGTATTTTTCAGGGTATAATGATTCAAATGCTTTTTGAACTATTTTTGTGCCGCTCATATTTTTCATATCAGAACCTGTTTATGGTTTCGTGATATTTCACTCCTTCTTCATCAATTTTTAGCTTGTTTTTGCTGTAAGTGTGGAACAATAATTTTAGTCTTGCTTTTTCTTTTTGTGATACTTGCGCGTGCTTGTCCGCGTCAATTAGGGTGTATGGGTATCCCGGTGTTGCTATATCTCTTGCGTTCCAGTGCAGGAATGATAATGCTTTTTCTTCATTTCCTATAACATCTATTTTGTATGGTGTTTTTGCGTGCTTGTGTAGTTTTACTATGTGCAGGTTTTTGTATTTCGCGGACCATTTTTTTAGTGTTGATTTCTCGTTCGTTATCCTTGTTAACGGCTCATTGTTTATTGTTTGGGTTGTGCTTTTGCAAAACCCTATTATGGTTATGTTTTTATGCGCGCACTCTTCTGCCAGCTCTTCCATTATTTTGCTTTCTTCTTCCGTTCTTGTTTCCAGATTTCCGTCTAATATTATGATTTCTATTTTTTCTTTTTTTGCGATATCTAATGCTTTTGTTAATTCTTTGAGTCTTCTGTATGTTCCTACTGCTTGGGCGCATGAATTCACAAAGTCTCCGGTTATTTGCTGGTTTATCAGCATAGTAATTCCTGTTTTTTGCCCTTTTATTGTGATTTTGTTCTTGTCGTTCTCGTCTTGAAGTGCCACCACTAATTCTTCGCTCCTCTCCCTTTTTTTATGCCTTGCATATATTCTTACAATGAATACTCCTGCTTTCGCGCTCATGAATATTTCTGAGCTTCCTCCGTCTATCGTGCAATAAGAGTATTTTTGCGGATTTGGGAGTTCTTTGAATGTTATTTCTTCGCCATTCTCGTCAGCTTCATTCTTCAGTTCTTTTAGCGCTTCAAAAAATTCTTGTTTTATCATTTAGAATATCTACCTTCACACTTTTTGTTCTTGAAAATATTGATATAGCGTCAATTGGAGTTTTTGCTTTTGGCGGCTCGATTGCTATTAATCTTCCTTTTCTTTTTTTCACGTTTTTGTGGGCTTCTCTGAATCTTTCTGCGGCATCTTTCATTTTTGTTGGGGGTCCTATTCTTTCTATGCTTTCAATCTTTTCTTTTCTTAGTTTGTAAACGAATATTGGTTTTGTCCCCTCGGTCCATTCCCATTCAGAGTGTAAAACCCCGAAAGGTGCCAGCTCTTTTTTTAATTCTTTGAACATCTTTAAGTATTTTGATCCTACAACATCATACTTTCCTTTGATTATTTCTCCTGTTAGAACTATTGATTTTTTTGGTATTTTCAGGGTTTTCATTTCAAAAAATTTCTTTGATGGTCTTTTCAGGAATTTTCTCGCTTCTTTTTTTAGTTTTTCAAATGCATCTTTTCTTACTGCCGCGGCAGAATTTCTGTTCTTGTCCAATGGGTCTACTATGACTAAAGGCCCTTCTGTTTTTGACTTGTTCAGGTATCTTAGCGGTGTGGCGCGGTAATGTTTTTCCGGGTCGATAATTACTTTTTGCCCCCATTTTGCCGCTTGCCTCAGAAATTTTTCGAATCCTCCGTAATATATTATTAGTATGTCTAGTGTGTGCCCCGAAAATCCTCCTATGAAGCTTTCCGCTCCGTAAATTTTTAGTGATTTGCAGAACAATTTTGCCAGTCTTATGTCTGCTTGAAGTTTTCTCCCTTTTTTTAGGACCCATTTAACGTGTAGCGGGCTCGCATCTGTTACATTTATTGCCTGTGATGCATCTTTTATTTTTATTACCGGGACTATTTCAAACGTGAAACCTTCTTTCTTTATTCTGTAATAATCTCTGCTTCCGTGAACTTTGTCAAAATTCAGCCCTTTCAGCGCTTCAGACAATTTTTCGCTTATGTTGCCGCCCCCGTGCCTGTTGAATTGTACGAACACGTCCACGTCATAATCTCCTTCCAACCATACTCCTTTGGCGAAGCTTCCTCCAAGAACTGCTTTGGCGTTGCATGCCGTTCTTTTTAGTCTTTTATTTAGTTCTTTTATGAATATTATTATTGGTTTTAATATTTTTTTTTGCGGTGTTGCTTCTATTGATTTTTCTGATATTACTTTTTTTAACTGTTGCGCTCGTTGCATGATGTTGCTAAAATGACAATGTTTAAAAAGCATACCTTTTCTCTTGATTGCATAACCTAGTGCCGGCCCGTGCTTACGGCTGGCTGTTGGGCGTTGAGGTTAGAAAAATACGCTCTTAAAGTTTTGATGGCGGTCTTTATGGTTGAAGAAAACAAGGAATTGCTTATTGCTCAGGATGATTATTTGAAGTCTGGTATTCACATTGGTACAAAGTTTAAAACTAAGTATATGGAGCCTTTTATTTACAAGACTAGGCCTGATGGTCTTTCGGTTCTGAATCTTCAGCTTATTGATGAAAGGTTGAGATTTATGATTAATCTTGTTCAGCAATATGCTCCTGAGGATATTATCGTTGTTTCTCGTCGTGAGAACAGCTGGAAGGCCGTTAGGGCTTTTGGCAGGGCTACTGGCATCAGGGTTTTTCCCGGCAGGTACCCTCCAGGTATTTTGACTAATTCTCAGCTGAAAACTTTTATAGAGGCCAAGCTGATGATTGTTACTGATGCTTGGCCTGACAGGAATGCTGTTCTTGACGCTTTGCAGGTTGGCATTCCCGTTATTGCTTTGTGTGATACTAATAATACTGCTAACACTGTTGATTACGTAATGCCCTGCAATAATAAGGGTAAGAAGAGTTTGGGAATTCTTTTTTTCCTTCTGGCAAAGTATTATCTGGAAAAGCGGGGCGTTTCTCTCGGTATTCCCATGGACGACTTCATGGAAGAGTGAGCATTTTTGCTATTAGTGGCAAACCGCATTTTTCGCATTTTTTTTCTTCAAAATATCTTAAAAACCTTTTTTATCGGCGCTATTCCTTCTTGAACTATTTCGAACAGCGCTTCCTTGTTTACCGGCAGTGATCTGTGCTTTCTTAGTATTGCTTTTCTTTTTCCTTCGGGCAGTACTTGTAATTCTAGTAAACATTTGCTTCCGTATTTCAGCATGTCCCCTCCTATCATGTGGACTCCTCCGTTGTCAAAGCTCGTGTATACTTGGTTTGTTATCAGCACCGGTATTTGTTTTTCTCGAGCTATCTTGTTAAGTGCGACTACTTGCAGTCCTAATTCTCTGTTGAATTCTTTCGTGTCGTCGTTGAAGCTTCTTTCCAGTCTGTAAAGCATTGATATTGTGTCAACTATTATTAGTCCCACTTCTTTTTTTTCCGACATCTTTTTTATGTTTTCGAAAGTTTTTACTTGTTCTTCGAATGTTGTTGGGTGGAAGAATAAAACTTTTTCTAGGAATTCTTCGTGCTCTCCTGTTACTTGTTTTAGTCTTTCTATTGAGAATCCTCCTTCTGTGTCTACAAATATTACTTTTTTTCCCTCCTTTACTGATGTTATCGCCGCCAGTATTGCTATGTTTGTTTTTCCCGCTCCTGCAGGTCCGTATATTGTTGTTACCGCGTCTCTTTCAAAACCTCCTCCGGTTATCGAGTCTATTGCTTCCGCGCCTGTCGGTAATCTGTTGCTTGTGTTATTGTTCATTTAGTTGCAGTGTTCTTGTTCATATTATAAATTTATGTGGGGGAATAGCTCTGTCCTGAAAGTCTTTTGCCACCTTTTGTGAGCACTATTTCATCAAACACTTATTGGTTGACAAGGGGGGATGTCCCTCACGGGGAGCGTCGACCATAGTAAGAACAATATTGGTGCGAACTGGTGGCAAAAGTCGAGCAGTGCGAGATTCAGGACAGAGCCGTGGAA
>CAYJTR010000036.1:0-11121 GCA_964373285.1 uncultured Methanosarcinales archaeon | reverse complement strand
TTCTTCCTGCCAAAATAGTGAACAATAAATTCCTTGGCAACAGGCAACAGAGAAATTATTATTATAACTATTATTACTAAACCATAATTATTTTGGACGAAAGGAATATTTCCGAACAGGTAACCGCCAACGGTGAGAAGAACAGTCCAAAGAGCGGCGCCCATAACATTATAAAAAATAAATTTCTTATAAGGCATAAAACCAATACCTGCGACAAAAGGCGCAAAAGTCCTTATGATAGGAACAAACCTCGCTATAACAATAGTTTTAGCACCATACTTTTCATAAAAATTTTGCGCCCTAATCAAATGAGCCCTATCAAAAAACAAAGAGTCATCCCTGTTAAAAACTTTAGGGCCAAGATACCTGCCAATATGATAATTAACTGTATCGCCAAGAACTGCCGCGATAAAAATAACAAGGACAAGAATTTTTATGTTCAAAATTCCAACACCTGCAAGAGTTCCAGCGGCGAACAACAAAGAATCACCGGGAAGAAAAGGAGTGGCAACGATACCAGTCTCAAAAAAAATTATTAAGAAAAGGAAAACATAAGTAGTTGTGGAATATTCCTGAACTATAACATTCAAATATTTATCGATGTGAAGAACAAAATCCAAAAGATTAATCTGCATAACACCGATTTTTTTCCATTGTTTAAAAGAGTTCTGATTGTGAGAAGTGAATACATGGACTTATTCAATGTCGTTGATTCATAACAAATTTACAACAATCTTCTCGTCAATGCGTAAACGGTTATAACGAGGAGCAAAATAAAAATGAATTTCTCTTTCAAAGAGTAAGTCTCTATGTTTCCTCTAATCAGGGGAGTTTTCAAAGGGTAAAGAGGGTGGACGCCTTTAGGGGTTAGAGAATCGCCAAAAATGTGAACACAATACCCAATAGTTAAAGGAATAAGCACCGCGTAGAGTTGAGAAAATTCATTCGCCAAAAAATAAAATAGCGCCGGAATCAATAAAGAGTGAAAAAAACCCCTGTGAACAAAAATTTTTGATAATAATTTTATACGAGTATTACTGCTTATCAAACTGCCGGAATTATCAATGTCTGGAAGCAAAGAACCAAGAGCGGTAAGAACTACCGATAAAAAATTATCGTACAATACAATTCCTGCAATGATGCCTGTAAGAATATGAGTTATACCTCTCATTTTAATAATACGGTGTCAGACAAAGTTATTGCTGAACATCCTGCTCCTTCACCTCAAACTTTTTCAACTCCTCATCAGGATTAGGATTAGGATCAACAAAATTAGTCAACAATTCAACCCTGTCAAAAAACTCGTTCTTCTTAATAGTGCCGCCAATCTTAATAATTTTACCAAGCATATCAGTCTTAACAGAATCAAAAGTTTCGGGCTGGGACCTGTAAGAAAGCATCTGCTCATAAGTCTTCTCCAATAATTTCTCAATATGCTCCTTGAAAAGAACACACCTGATAGTGTCAGTACCATCATCAAGATAAACATTAAAAACGTAAGAATACAAGGGCTGAACGGCGCCATGATTCTGGCAAATCCATTGACCGTTGTCATCACGAACACGCTTCCTGCAGGTAGGACAAGTCTCAAAATATCTAGGCTCAAAAACCTGCACTACAGTTCCCAAAAATTCAGCCCTCTCGCCCTCTTTAACATCCTTGATATGCTTCCTCTCATTAACAAGGGGCTGAACGGTTATAATATTATCAGCGGAAGGTTGCAAAGAACTCTTATCATTCAAGTGAATCTCAACATTACCATTATTATCACGAACCAAAACATTCAAAACTTTAACAACCATTCCGGGAGTTAAAGATCTGGCGAGCTCGGTCTGACCGCCCCAGAAAACAAGCCTTGAAGTGCCAGTTTCATCACCAACAAGAACACTGCAAACCTGCCCGGAAGTGCCGTCAGTTCTAGAAAATTCTCTGACGCCATAATTAGCAATAACTTTAACAGTGATATCAACACTTCTCAAAACAGGGTTAAGATCGCGAACTTTTATGATTTCAGGCCTCTGAAAAAGCTTAACGCCGAGCTCATTAGCCAATATGTAGGCAGCACCATCCCTGCTGATAAGACCTGAAAACTGCCCCATCTTCAGGGAGATACGCTGCTGAACATCAGCAGGAGAAATATTCGCACCGGAAGCAATCTTCTGAACTGCCTCATCAAAAGGAATCTTAATCATGATAAGAGAGTTCTGGCACGACTTAAAAGGATTATTGTAATACAGTGGCAATATTAATTAATCATCAATAATTGATCATCAATAATTAATCATCAATTCACCAAGAATTACTTCTGTATTTCCGGAAGAACTATTTTGTATCTGGCCCTGCCATAATTATTGCACCACGAAGGCTTTGTACGGCTTATGACGTCAACAAAATACTCGTTGGGCTTCAACGATGAATCCTCAGAAATACTTTTCACAATCCAATTATTATCGTCATCAACCATTTTAATAAGATCTTTCATACAAAAAGTTCTGGAAGATTCAGTCCTCTCAAGAGAACACTTATCCTTCTGCTTTTTCAGCAAATCCCTGCCATTGGCGATAACTTTAAGATTGTAGTCAGTAGTTATAGAAAATTTGTGGACGGTCGGAACTTTTATAAAAATCTCCCTCTTTCTGGAATTATCATCAGTATAATCAGGATTGAATAAAGTCTCAGTTTTAGTTCTGACATCAGGAGTTACAGGAATGGCAGTAATCCTAACGGGAGAAATGCTATTCAGTCCGATGCGATGAGTTTTTATCAAGCCCTGAAATTCTTCACCGAAAGTTTTTTCAACAATTCTGCCAAAATCAGGATTATCAAAATGTTGAGGAACCAGATTATTAGTATTAATTATGGCGTTACACAATGCATCCTGAGCCAGAGACTTCTGCTCAATCCTCTCAATCTCTCCAGACCATTGAGATTTTGCGACGACAACGGCATCAGCCCCGACGCCTGTTGCCTTCAAAGAATCTATCTTACCACTAAGATGATAACCCGCAAGAGTGATCAATGATATAATAAATAAAATTGTGAACAAAGGGCTGAAAAGACCTATAGCTTTACTGCCTATTTTACTGCACACAGGCCTGTCAGTAATTCTCATCGCTTCAAACACCTCTCGCCAGAATCATCATAATCACAACCAGAACCGCTGGCAAAACAATTATCATCAACGCAAGAATCCCTATCCTTGTAATCATTACACGTGCTGATTTTGGCGCATTCCAAACCGTTAGAAGTTAATATCGGCTTATAACTAGGCAGTGCAATAATCCTCTCGCCGTGAAGATTTCTTGTTTCACCCTTTTTGAAAATATCAGATATTAATTGTTCACCCTCAACACTCCTGCCATCCAAAACAGGAACTATCTTATTCAAAACACTGCCAGTAATATAATAAGTTTGAATCATATAATCATTACCATCAATTTTTACAACTATAGGCGTTGAAGCGCGATAGTACAATTTAAAAATTTTAATAACGTCATAACCCGGCCCGGCAACCCTGTCCTTAATTTTTGTACGCAAGGACTTTGCATCTTCATGACGCGCGGGGGCGTCAAAAGCTTCATAATAAGGATTAGTTATAGTAAACGTTTTGGGCGGCGGGGCGTTCTGCTCCTGAATAATGCCCGTAACAAGATCTCCCTCGGTTATCTCTATAACCCAGTCAGCCTTATGATACCTCAAAGGATTCTCAGGAAAAATTTTTCTCAGCAATTTATTTCTGGAATAATCCTCACCATACTGCTCAGAATTCAAAACAAATTTTTTCAAACTATCAAGAAAAGTTCCATCAACAGTAGGAGTGCTGTAAAGAGCCAGGGAGAACTGTTCAGCACTAAAATCTATAACATCACCAGAAAAAGGAGCGTTAACTATCGGCTCTGGAGTTGTGAGAAACCAGTAAAAAATCATTAATAAAACTATAACTGTAAGACTAAGAATTGTTGCGAGCATATCAGCAGCAACGGCCTTTCTCGAAGTGTTATTTCTCAACAGTCTTCACCTCCAAAAGAACGGGGGTGGGAACAAATTTGTCAGCTTCCTGAAATAATGCGTAATAAGTGTGAGAAACCTCTCTGGCACTGCCACTACCCTTAACCTTCAAAAAAGGCCGTGCCTCATTATACTCCATCCTGTTAACAAACCATTGCGCAATAATCTCCCCGCCAGATGATGAATAACTTCTAACAGTGTACTCCTGAGGCCTTGCAAGATCCCAATCCAAACTCTTCATCTCGCCAATATCAAGCACTTTTTTTCCGGACAAAACTCCTAATTCTTTAATGCCAGTATCACTATTCTCCAGAGAAAGAGTTATGAAAACCTGAGTTGCCTGAAGCCGCGCATCCAGATCCAAAGTGTCATGAGTTATATTAGTTAATCTGGAAGCAATCATTGCGAGAAAAGTAAGAGCCACAAGAACAACAATAAACCTGCCAATCCAGACGATGGCATTAGCAACATCTCCACGCTTATCAGACAAAATATCTGAAATAACAAAATTCATGAAATCAACACCCCCTGAATAATTGCAATCTGCGAAGAACTCAAACCCTCGGGAATGCTCACTTCAACACCTGCCTTATTACTTGGAAGAGATACACTTTCATCACTCTCAGAATCAGGGTTGACAAAACCAAGAATTACGGGAATATTTTTCTCAAGAATTTTTTTAGCGATAAAACAAGCATACTTACCAGTATTAATAATCTCCGAAGTCTTAGAATTCATCAACACTTCAACATTACTGCCACTATTTTTGGAAAAAAGAATGACAAAATCATCGCTTATAACCGCGGGACTCGTTGGAGGAGTTTGAATAGTATAAGTTGAAGAATATTTATCAGGAGATAATTTGCTCAATGTCTGGGAAAAAGATTCCATAACAACACTAGAAAAAATCTGCGCCCTAGAAAAATCCTTAGAATCACAAGAAATACTGCTACCGGAAATAGTACCAGAACTCACCACGCCACCAGCACTAACAATATTTAAAGGAAGCTTTTCAGCATTAATACTTATCAAAGCCCCAAACCTTTTATTATTTTCATACCTGAAAGTCTTACTATCATCACGAGAACCAACAATTATTGTTCCGCGAGGGGAATCACTAGGTCCTATAGAAGAAAATTTGGCGCCGGGAAAAATAGGAAAATCATACTCCAACTGGACATCATCAACAAAACTCATCATCTGACTCAAACGCTGAACATTCTGTCCCAACAAATCACTCTCGGCAATAGTAGAAGAAGCGGCCCTGCCACCAATAGTGAACATTAATATGACGAAAACACTAAAAATGACGAGTTCCAGCAACGCCTCCTCAACACCGAATTCACCCCTACGATTCACAAGCACCAACTCCATCAACACCAATCTTTTCAGGACCCCAACTACATAATTCCTGTCTTAATGACAAAGCATCATTAGCCACAAGAGTAGAAGGGTCTATAGAAATAGCGCTATTCAACGCAATTATTGACTTATTATAAAACCTTTTGGTGAGATTTATCTTATCACGTTCTTCCCTTAAAGGATAATTTTTAAAAGCAATACCTTGAAGGTAAAAAGATTTCTGCTTTTCAGAAACAGTACCGGTGGCTGACAACTCTTCCAATTTTTTAAACAATCTCTGAGGAGCAAAATTATCATACTCATACAAAACAGTTCTCCAAAAACCATCCTTATTATCAGCAATATTTTTTAGAAGAGTATACGTTTTAGGATCCATAACGGTTGACGCACGAATAACAGAAGAATAAAGATCAAGCTTGGAAGTACCAGTTCCCTCGATAGGAGAAGCAATAGAAGGTTCAAGAATTTTCCTACCACTAACAACAGTGCTCTGCGCCTTCTCAAAAAGCTTTATCGCCTCCTCCTTAACAAAAATTTCGCTGCCAAAATCATCAAGAAGAACCCTAACAATCCGGGAAGCCTCCTCCAAAAATAGAGGGGCATTCTTATCACCAGACAATTTTTCCGAGGGCCTGTCAAGAAGAAACGACAAGTACAAAGAAGCAAAATTTTTCAGATTATCAAGAGCAACAATCCTCGAATCTGAAGAAGCCTCAGCCGTTTTAGCGCTTTCAAAAAGCTCTGAAAACTTTTTATCAGCAAAAGAAATAATTTTCGAGTCATTCCCGCCAGCAATCTTTTCCTTCAAAACAGCAACAGGGTCACCAAACTTTTCATTAAACAATTCAGCCCTTGCACTAGCATACACGTCATTTGGAAGAATCAGCAAGAAAGTTCTGCCCTTATCATTAACAGTTTTCTCAACATAATAACTAGACCTCAAATTAACGAGCTGTGCAACACCGCCGGATTCTGAAAAGCCAACACCCCTAAAAGTTCTTGAAGTAAACAACTTAGGAATAGGATCTATATATTCACCAAAATATTTCTTCAATGAATCAACATCCTCCAAAGGGTCAACATAAGAATTGCCAGCCCTCCAAATAATACCCATGCCCCTGACAGAAATCTCAGAATCAACAAAAGATGCCATTACAAGATCGAACCTAAGAGAAAGAATACCCCCGACAAAATAAATCGCGCCCTGAGAAACCTTCGCTTTAATACTTTGAAGATTACCATCAAGCCAATCATCCGTAACAGTTTGAGTAAGAAGAAAATCAGCATCAACAACAGCACAATCCAACAATTCCTGAGTAGGCTTATCAGAAAGCAAAGACCTCTTAAACAAGCATACACAATTTTTACTGCAAGAATCCGGCTTGGGAACAACAAACGCCTCAGAACCATCAAAATAATCAAGCGCAACACCCGCAACAGAATCTTTACCAATACCTGCCCTAACATCAGGAAATGACACAACAGAGTAAAAAGGATCAGAATCTCTCATATCAGTAGTGAGAGGAACATCCCTGAGAAATGCAAACTTTTTAGGACTGCCAGCCAAGTCGTTAAGCTCATTAACAAAACTATGAAAGCCGGCCTTGGCGGCGTCATCCTCGCGGCCGGAACCAAAAAAAACTCCGAACTGCGCGGAAACATACATGAACAAAATAACCAAACCTATAGCAGTAATTATCAAAGAAACCAAATTCCTAATCCAGTCAGCAACACCCCTATTATTCATTGTTCAGGCCCGCAAATAGTTTTATTAACACTAATAATCCGCTTGCAATCACCAGAAAAATCTCCGGGAATATCAGGAAATTTATCGCAAGCATCAGGAATACCATCACTATCACCATCAATCTCAGAAGCGCCATAACAAACATCACAAGAATCAGGAACGCCATCACCATCACTATCAGTCTGCCAAGTCAAAGATGCAACATCACACTTCACATTTTTCAAAACAGCAGTAGGATTATTAGAAGTTGTAATATCAAAAACCGACTGCCAAGCATTCCTCAACAAAACAACAACAAGGAACAATGCAATAAGCACTATAACAATCTTCACAACATAATTGTGAGATTCTCCACGCTTCCAAAAATCAGGAGTTTTCATATTCTTGGTTTAACACAACAAACCTGTTTATCCGCAAGCCTGCAATCATTAGTAAAAGTTCTCTGAGCGCCAGCACAAGAAGGACTGGCGCCGGCATTATCCGAGGAAACACACTCGCCGCCCAGAGAAACACACCCGGTATTCTCGCTGGCACTCCTAAAACTATTGCTCAAAAGAAAACCTACAAGCACCAAAGCGATAAGGCCAATAACCATGCTGATAATAACCCAGTTCATCTCACCCTTTCTCATACAAAACCTCCACTACCTCTTATTCTTATCAACACAATTGCCACCCTCCCAAGCACAAGAACTCCTACCACCATTAAAGTAAGGCGTACACTTATTCTCGGAACACGCAAGAGCCTGATCATCAACACCAATATTAACAACATTATAATCACCACAACTATTTATTTCAGAACACTGACAAGGCTTGGTCCAAACATTTCCATCACAACAAAATTGTTTTTCCTTTTCAGAATCAGTATTAATAATTCTACCACTGCAAGAACACTTTATGGGCTCAAAATTATCAGAAGGACACTCCCCGCCAAGATAAGTGCCAGACAACCCCCCGACAGCAGACTTGCCATAACCAATAAATTTATACCCCCCAACGAATATAAATATCAACGCTATACCAACAAGAATAAGCTTAACAGCAGTACCAGCTCCAAGACACTTACGAGAATTAATGATTCCGGAACTACAACGGAAGATTGCTGATAATATCATTAGCACCTCCGCCAAAAATGAATAACAAAACCCCCAAAACGAGAAGAGTTATAACGCCCACAGCAATCCAAAACAACAAGTCATGACCAACACCCTTTTTTGCCATAAAAACCAGTTTTGTAAAGCCAGTTTATTAAGCTTACTCAGAAATTCACCACGTACACGCAACAATCCTCAACTTTCAACAATTTCGCAACCAAGATTGGAAAGAACGTTCTCATCATAAGGCATTATTAACGTTTGAGCCATCCAAGAAGGAGATTCCCTGGCATAACCCCAAATACCATAAGAAATCCATCCGCCAATAAGGGCGACAGCGGCGCCTCCAAGAACCAGAGGCCAGCCGACAGTTCCAACAATAATTGCTGAAACAGCGCCGCCAGCAACCTTGAGAACTATAATGCCAACAGCTACCAGTCCTACACCGCCAGCAGTAACTGCAATTCCCGGAGATGCAGATCTGGCCTTGGCGAAAAAGTCCTTCATATGATCCTTACCCTTAATATACCAGAAAACAACAGCGTAATCCTTGCTTTGAGAAGTGTCAACAAGAGAAAAATCACTGCTTTTCAAACTAGACAATTGCTCGCCGGTAAAAAAATTTTCGGCGTCGCGCTGTGAAGGAGAAAGAAGCTGGGAATAAGTTTTGCCATTGTTCAAAGGATTGCCGGTTTTAGCCGTGGAGTTAAGATATTCCAAAAATTCTGATTGGAAAAGCTTTGCATTATCAGGGACGATAATGTGAGAACAAATATGGCAAAAAGTACCTTCCTCGCCACTGAACAATTCAAGATCGCCCTTGCCAAAAGTTTCCCAGCAGTCAAGCATTTCATCAGCGAGAACATTTTTTATTACGCTCTTATCACTGGAAGAAATTTCCGAACGCTTCAAAGGGCAATTAAGGCCTGAAGAAAAAAATCGGACATTAGTGTTAAGAAAAGACTGCTGTCTAACGCTCTGATAACAAGGAGAATTAGAAATAGAATCTTCAGATTTAAAAATAATATTATTTATTAGCACGACTGCGACAATTATGAACAGCGCGCCAACAGCCAACAAAACAACATTCTCATTATATATTTTTGATAATGCGCGGGAGTTCATCAATCATCCTCCTTCTGGTAATGAGTGTTATAACAAGGAGCATTAAACCTGTTATTCTTATTAATTACGAACAAGCTGGGAGTGTTACCATAACTCTGAGAAATAATCCAATAATCAGAATTCTTTTTAAAATTTTCATAAGGATAATTTATGGGCAATGTGCCAACCGTATCAGCGTTAAGCTTGGAATTCTTAGAAACCTTCTTATCAAAAACCAGAAAAAACCTGTCCAGACCAGACCACGCAGGATTCTCAAAAAATAATTCATAAGGCATACCATCCTTCCTAGAATTTTCAGACTTGATAAAATCCTTGACTTCTCGAGTCGAAATATCTTTATCAGCAGAAAATTCTGCGCAGACGAGACAAAAAGATTTATCGGGACCATACTTAATCTCACCAATCTTATTCTTCAAACCCAAAGTTTTATACCAGCAATCCCTCAAACCATCAACGATGTCCCCGGAATTTTTGGCGCTAAACTCCTGCAAAGGGCAATCAATAGGCGCCTTAACAAGATCAATAGTTTTCTCCTTGACAAGGTGCGCCTTCAAAAAAGAAGTCCTGCACTGCTCAACAATCTTAGCTTCAGAAACATTAGTATAAATATTATAAGCAACGCCCAGAGTAACTGCCGCCGCGAGAACTGCAGCAACAAGCATGGTAGTAACATCGATAACCCCTTTACTGCAAACATTTTTCATGAGAACATCTTCGAAATTTTTATGGCGACGCCCAAAACAACAGCGGCAATGACGACAAACAAAATCAGCCATTGAAGAACGCTGTTAAGCTCACCCTTTTTCATAGAGCACATCGAACACTATTTATTTATAAATGTTCGCGGAATTCGGAAGAGAAAATACGTTTCACGAATTTTTACTATAACACTTCTTAGGAGGGGGACAATCAAGCCAGCCACCCTGAGGCTCTGCTAGAGGAATTGTATTAGGACTTACACCACCATCAGGAAGACACCTGCCAAAATTACTGCAAAAACTGCCCTTCACACGCCCCGGGGCATCACCGGTCTCAGAACTGTAACTCTTAGAAGTATTATAAAAAATATAAGTCAGAACAGCAAAAACGATAATTCCCAGAATTATAAGAATGACAACATTAATACTTAACCCCTGAGACTTTTTAGACATCATAAAGATTTACAACACCAATTAGCATTATTAACTACTTCTCCACTATCCCTACAAGAACTCATAGGAACAAGAACACCGTCGGTACAATCACTCCTGCTCGAAACACACCTCCCATCACACTGGGAAGCAGTAGTACCCAAATCCTTAAATTTTCCTCCAACAACAAAAGCCAAAACTATAAGGATGAGAACTCCCAGAGCTATAAGAATAACGGTGTTAATACTTAACCCTTGAGCATTTTTCATAGTCAACCTATGTCAAGACAGCAAGTCTCGTCAGAATTTTTACAAGAGTAAGAGTCAAGAACCCTCCTATCGCCACAAGCCTGCTCAGAAGACTCGCCAGAAGCCCTAACAACACAAAGACCACCATTATTAGAACAAGAATTGGTCTCAGTGCTAGTCTTACGAGCCTGCCCAAGAAAAAGAAAAGACAAAACTACAAGAACAAGAATCGCCAGAGCGGCGATAACTATAACATTAATGGATATACCCTGAGCTTTTCTATGCATGGAAACACCTCTCTTAACAAAGCAGTTCTAACACTTAGGTATTTAAATCTTGCTACACCAAAAGTCATACTGCCCCAACAATCTCAGGGTTGGAAAGAAAAGACTCCCTCTTAATATC
>CAYJTR010000035.1:6058-11214 GCA_964373285.1 uncultured Methanosarcinales archaeon | reverse complement strand
ATTCGGAGAATGTACTCGTAACCTTTCTCAAATCCTTGATGTGTTGCAATCTTATCTAAAATATCTTCAGGACAATCTTGATGACAGCAAATAGAGCATAAAACTTCCCAGTCTCGGGAATTTGACAACTTCTTAAGAACTATCCTGAAAAATCTTTCGTGCTTTTTCCTATTTAAGCTCCAGATGAGACATACTTGTTTTATCACATCACTGCTTTCAACTATGCGACCATAATTTGATATATCTCCCTTTTCCATAGCATTAAAATCGTCAATCCATTTCTTTCCTCTTTCTTTTTCTAAATAATCCTTGAAGAGCGCCCATATTTTGAGTTTTAATTGCTTTACTTCGTTCATATGTTTTGAACAAAAATTTCTGAGATTTTCGACTTTGTGAATTTCTGGAAATATTTTTGAATGAAGAAGCAGTTTCAGTGACCTTTCATCAAGATATGTTAGTCCTTCATCAGTTGTTCCATTATTGTTGACAAGCACCTCATTTCTCAGTACTGTGACAATTGCACAACTTTGAAGATATTTTTTACATTCCTGATTCGAAATAAGATTGTGCTTGTATAGTGTTAGTATTGACTCTTTTATTAATGGCTCTTTTGTAGTAAATGTTTGTTTTTGTTCTATAAGACTTGAAAACCAGTTCGCGAACAAAAAATCTCTTGTACCACCATGACCATACTTTATGTTCTTTATTCCACCAACCCTCATTTTTTGCTTATAGTATTGATCGAAATAAAATTTTTGAAAAACTATAACTCTTTCGAATTTATTAATAGTACAATATCTCTTTTTTATTTGTTCAACTTTCTGTGCAATCAGAGGATCACCATATATGAATCGAGATTCTAAAACTTGATTTCCTTCAGTGATGCTACATTCTGCGTACTGTTCGCAATCTTTTATCGTTCCCCAGTCAGGAATATCAATCTTTGAGAAATCGTATTTCTGAAGTTCTCGCATGAATTCTTCTTTAAACTCTGAAAATCTTTCGACGTTTTCTTCCCGTAT
This sequence comes from uncultured Methanosarcinales archaeon, assembly GCA_964373285.1. Taxonomy (GTDB): domain Archaea; phylum Nanobdellota; class Nanobdellia; order Woesearchaeales; family ARS49; genus JACQMS01. The sequence continues at coordinate 10,192 of CAYJTR010000035.1, read as the reverse complement.
AATCAATATGTCTGCATCAGAATCACTTACCATTTCTTGTCGGGATGGAGATCCAAAAAGAAATATGCCCATACCTCGCATTTTCTTCTCCCTAAAAATCTTTTTTTCACAAAGCATCGCTACGGATGTAATAAGTTCAGTGAATAACTTTGAGTATTCTCTGACGTGTTGAAATCCATCGTATGTTTGAGTGCATCCAGAAATTCTTGCTAGTCTATTTTTTATAATTCCTTTAGTCCATGTACTGACTGGAACTTTTTTCCTGATCATTTTTCTCTTCCTTTCAGTTGATCGCGGAAGTGCTTAAAAGAGTCATTCTTTTCAAAGTATTCTTTTTTTATATTTGATCTTGTCTCTAACTGTTTGGTGTTCTGTTGCCAGCATTGTACCATTGGATTTTTCAACACCCATTGTTTTATCCAGTTCATCTTTCATTCTCCCAGCACCACCAAATACCACTTCATAGTAGTTATGATTTTGAACTTCTTTATATTGTTATGCCTTATATTTTATATACATTATATAAAAATGTAATTGGCTATTTTCTCGTCCAAACACACATTTCATACAATTTCACAGCACCCGTCATATCCAAAATCATCGCAAATATTAAAAATACATCAACAACACCCATGCCATGGATAGTGTTGGGGACGTGCAATCAGGAACTTTAATGATAACAGGAAGCATTGTTAGTAAAGATGCTACTACAAACCATTACGCATTCGCGTCAATAACAAAAAAAGGGATGGAGCAGGCGATAGGTGAAAGAAGAGGCCTTAGAAGAATAAGCATTGAGATAGCAGTTGGCTATGAGATGGAGATATATTTCGCGCACCAGCAATACGCCCCGCTAATAGATTGGAAAGAAAAAGTGTCAATAGGAACGACTGCAACACCAGAAGTTTTCAACCAAAAATTGTGGCAGGCAATAACCGAATATATGCGGAGTTGGGACCACTGCCAAAGACTCCAAAGATACAAGAATTGTCCCCCTCAAAAAATATGCTCCCAAATAGAAAGAAGAGTGAGCGATTTAGTGACTGCGGTTGAAGGAAATTATGATTCCGTGGTTGACAGGGAAGAAAAAGCATTAAGGCAGATGGGAAGGATTATAGGATTGTCACTCAACAATCTTATAGGAACGATAAAGATAACCCCGAGACCTGTTGCAGGACTTTTCACACAGAAAGAAATGGAAGAAAATGATATAGAAATATTAGCCAGAGAAACTCCTGAAGAAGTTTCAGGAAACAAAATAAGAAGCTGTGAAGACTGGAAAAAATTGAGGAAAACGCTTATAAAAAATTATGTTGAAAGAGCCCAAGCATTAGCAACAGGAGATTATGATGCTTATGACGCGAAAACGTGGCAAATACTGGAATTATCACAAATATTCAGGCAGGGAGAAGAAATATCAAGAGATGAAAGAGTAAAACAGTGGAAAGAAAAAGACGACAGATTTTAACGATGCCATCAGCGGTACATTCATGACGTCTAGTGCACGCTCAGCGTTTTCCCTTCAGCAAATTTACCAGCTTGTTAATATCAAAATCGTGGTGTTTTCTGGAAGCTATAAGTACGAACGCCGCGAAATACAACAATGCAAGCTCTCCACCATTCTCTAAAGGAATCCATCCCATAGGAAAGTGAGCAATGCCATAAGCGAAAATCATTGTGACAGCTCCAAGAACCGCGAAAAATCTGGTGAACAAACCAACGGCCACAAAAACACCGACTGACAGCTCAATAATTCCTGCAATGCCCATCAGGCTAAGAAAACTGATTTTTACCCCTGCAAACTGAAAAGATTCAAACATTTCGACACGAGGCCCTCCAAAAAATCCGAACAATTTCTGCAAGCCATGCTGGGCGAAAAGCAATCCGGCAACAACCCGGAACAAGAAATACGCCGCGGCTTCAGCAGGAGAAATTCTGTCAAACATCATAAAAAAACACCTCTACGCGCTGAAAGACGAATACTACATTAATATATTTTTCCTTTTTTTGGGCAGTTTCCTTTTTCTTCTAAAACACCGGGACCGGCTCGCTCTTTCTGCTGGCGCTTTTTTGCTTCCTGATATTGTCCGCGAGATTTTCCACAAGCTCCAAAAGCCCATCAAGAGTTGGAGAATCATTCATAAAAATTCCTTCAGCGTCCTGCTGGTAAGTCCTGCCGATACCCCCGGGCATCTCGTTCAAAAGTTTTCTTCCAGACTGCAAAATCATAGGAGTTGAAGGATACGCCCTGTGACGCTCCCTGAAATATTCACAATCGCCCCAAGAAGGGTGAAGAATCAAAATATCATAAGGACCTCTGATATCTTCAGGGCCCTTGGCAGTTATAACATCATAACCTTTGGAACGCAACGAAGAAATAGCCGTTGACAAATCACAGTTTTCAGGAGTCAAATTTTTCAAGCTCCTGTCAACAACCAAAATAGTAATATTACCGGAACTCATAAACACCCTTATCGGAAGCTGGACCGCTAAATATCAGTATAAAAACATTTGTAGCTGGGAACACAACAATCAGCACCGCGGTTCAGTTCGTGGAAAGCACCTTCGAAATCCCCGACAGGAATCAGCAGGCGCTACGCCCCCGTAAGGGACAACCCCGCGTAACGCGCTCGCATAGATTATGTATTGGATTTCGACCTAAGGGTGCTTTCCACAAACGCGGTTCAGAAACCATTTTAAACTCTATAATCTATCAGATGTGCATGGAGCGCCGAATAACGGTGATAAGGCTAAGAAGGCCGCCGCAACACTCGGGAAATATCAACGAGGAATTGCAATGGTTCGGGGAATCATTAGGATTGTTCGGAAACAGGGATAGAGACAAGAGCTGTTTCAGAATATTTGTAGAATTGTTAAAAGCATCAAAACGGGAAAAGCAATTAAGCAGCGACGATTTATCAGAAAATCTTGGGCTCGCAAGAGGAACGGTAGTTCACCACCTGAACAATCTTATGGAAACAGGAATAGTAGTACAAACAAGAAAGAAGTACAAATTGAGAGATGAAGAATTAAAAAATTTGATAGAAGATCTGCACAAAGATGCAGAAAAAACATTCGAAGAAATAAGAAAAACAGCCGAAGAATTAGACAAGCATCTAGGATTATAAAAATGGCGGAAAAAAAGAAAAGCGAAGACTCAGAAACAGAATTGCAACAAGAGCAACAGGACAAAAAAGAGAATGATAATGACAACAGTGATTCAAAACTATCAATAGAGGAAATTAAAAAACTGCCGCCAGAAAAAAGAATCGCAATTCTGAAAAGAATAGAAGAGCAGAGAAAAAGAGATCTCGAACAGGCAGAATTAGAAGAGAAAAAAGCGATAAGCGAGATAAGCGACGAAAAATTTCGTGATGAAGAAGAAAGAAAGAAAAAGGAAGAATTTGAAGAAAAAATAAAAAAGCAGTCGTTGGAGGAAGAAGTAGGTGAAGAAGCTGGCGGGCGCGCGGGCAAAACAGGAGTTGTTGATTACGCATCAAGAGAACAACAATTAAGAGATTTTTACGCGGTAACGTCAAGAGTCAAAGAAACACTGCCCGGAGTTTTGGAAAGGATAGCAACAGGCAAGGCCAACAAGGATGATGAAAGATTCCTTGAGTCTTACAGGCAGTCAATGGAAGCAGTGCGCGCTGAAGCATCTTACGTGTCAAGAGACGCAAAAAAAGACTTTTATGCGATGCAGGAACAATTAGATGAGGCGAGAGCATACATGCGCCACGATACGGGAACGGGAGCGCAAAAAAGCGAGGAAAGAAAAACATCAGAGAGTTACAGAACAGACAAGAGGTGAGCCCTGATGCAACCCTCGCTAGGTCCGGTTCTTTATGCCGAGAGATGGCAAGATTTAAAAATTAGGATAGTAATTTCGCTTAAAAAGGTGTGATTGTGAAAAAAAAGGTGTTAAGAACAGCATTATTCTTGTTCGTGTTATCGCTGTCCATATGGTTGTCAGCCGGAGCAGTACCGACGCCGCCAGAAGGACTCCCGGGACTGCCAGAAGATTCATTATTGGACGCCGGTACTACAGCGTCAACAGATTCCGCGAGCCAGATTGTTGAAGGAGGAGCGGGAGCTACGGGAAGCGCGCTGAATGCATCAAGGCAAAGAACCAAT
>CAYJTR010000035.1:0-5958 GCA_964373285.1 uncultured Methanosarcinales archaeon | reverse complement strand
TGCCTGTTGAAGAAAAACCCGGGTCCAACACAGCGATGATAATAGTGTTGTCTGTAACATCAATACTAATAGTAGTTGCAATAATTCTGATACTCAACAATCTGCGAAAAAATAAAACGCCGAAACTGCCTCAGCAAACGAATTATGGATTTCAAAATAATGGAGTCAGACAACCAATAGGTGCGGGCATGACCGCGCAAACGGCTCAAATCTCACAACCAAGAATTATGCAACAGCGACAAGTGCAACCCCCAACAATCATAAGAACTCAAAGACTGGCAACACCTCTGACGAATCAGCAAAATATTAAGACGATACGAGAACAACAATTAGACCAAAAAGACATACAAAAAATACAGCCGCTTGTGGATTACTTAACGAACACGTTCGGCCAAGGTTACAGCATTCAGGATGTGCAACCACACCTGAAAAGTTCCGGATGGAACGATGACGATATAAAAAAAGCATTGGAAATCATGAATTTAAAGAGGAATCAAAAATGAAGAATGCAAAAAACCTCTTCGGCATAATAATAACATTAATAATTCTTCTAATAATTTCCGGGTGCACGACCGCGGAATTTCCCGAAGAGCCATCAACAATTCCCGGAGAAAGAGTTGAGCAAAAATCAGTATCGACAACACCTGCGCTGGGGAAAGCCATACGTGCGAGTCTGAAAACAGAAATGTATAATGAAACGGAGTACGGGCAATACGCACCACCATGGGACATTCTGGACTCTGCACTTCCAACAACACTAAAAACGACGGAGCCAGGCGCCGGCTACACTGTTGATGAAGGAAAAACAATATCTACGGATATAATTGCGGAAGGTAGCGAATTCTACGTTTACAAAACAGGGTATTATTACAATTACGACGCGGAAAGAAACGAATGGAAATGGAAACCGTTCGAATTTCCACAGCAAGGAGTCAAAGGAAGCAATTGGATTAGAGGAAAGGCAACAAAAAATTTAGTGCTGACAGAAGAAGAACTGGGCGATGGAGAAAATTATGTCGCGGTTTACACGTGCAGAAAGAAAGGTGTCTGGAAGTGCGGGTGCCAGGAAGAAAACAAGTGCGGAATGTGGACACTGCAAACGTTCAACGCGAGAAAGAAAGCAGATGTTGCAGGGCATTACGAACTTTTCGAGAACAATGAAAAAATAAATTCTCCAGCAAATGAGGAAAATAGACCCACGGAAGGAGAAACATACATAGGAAAATATTTAGATTTTGACGGCGATGATTCTATCAACGTAAACAACACTGCAGGCATAAGAATGGGCGAACAAAAATCTTTCAGCGTGAGCGCTTGGTTTAAGACGAGAAAAAATGTAGATTACGCCCCAATACTAATAAAATCGCCAAGCGATGGAAACAACCCCGACGCCACGTACACACTAAGATATTCAACAGGTTCAGCATTCATATTTGGAATAGGCGATGGAACAAAATATCAACACTTAAGAACATCAACGCCATCACTAAACGAGTGGCACCAAGCAGTAGGAGTGTACGACGGCAAAGAAATAATAATTTACATTGACGGGAATGTTGCGAACAGAACCGCAACAATTATCACGCCAAAAGATAATGACGCGCCATTATTCATAGGAAGTTATGGGCGTGCAGGAACAGGGCAGGACTATTTATACAACGGCTCAATAGGAGAGATAAAAATATACAAAAGAGCGCTGACGAGCGAAGAGATAAGGGAGCAGTACAAAAGAAAAACATTGAATGTGAGCGTTGTAAGCGAGTGGAAATTCGAGGGAAACATACAAGACACTAAAGGAATAAACAATGGGGTGGAAAACGGAACGATAAATTATAATTCAGGAGTTTCAGGCCAAGCATTAGACTTGTCAAAAGCTGAAGGTTACGTAATAGTAGCACCGTCAGAATCGTCGCTAACGCTCCGGCCGGAAGGAAGCATAAGCGTGTGGTTCAAAGAAACGGGAATGTCAGAACCGTACGCAGGAATAATCGCAAAAACGCGCGACGGGCAGGATTACTCAAAAGAAGATTACGCGCTAATACTGGAGCCGCAAAGTATCCCGAACCGTGACACGGGAATAAGAATTTCTGACGCGATAAGAGTTGAAAGAGTGTACAAAAAATCAGATGAAAGCACGGAAGTAAAGTATGTAAACTCGGGCGCGAAAAATTACCAGAAAGGAGTGTGGCACCACGCAGTGATGAGCTGGAATGAAAGCACGCAAAAATTGTACATCGACGGAAAATTCATAGGAAGCGCGAACGCGCCTCAGGATGCAGAACCGAACGTCGCGGCATCAAACTTTTACATAGGTGTATTATTAACGCCTCAAGAGATGACTGAATCAGGACAAAAGAGGCCGGGGTTCGGAAATGTAAGAAATTTCAATGGAAGCATTGACGAGATAAAAGCGTACAACAGGCAATTAACCAGCGCGGAAGTATTAATGCTCTACTCAGAATTCCCGGAAGCAAAATTACAGGGAGCATACGGTTTTGATGACACGCTGACGGACTCATCACAATCGCAAAGAAACGGGGAGAATATTGGAGGAGTGGAGTTCACTCAGGGAGTTATAGGAAAAGCGCTGAAATTCGACAAGATAAACCAGAGCGTAAACATAGGGCTCCTAGGAAAAAATTTGTCAGCGCTGACGATACAATTATGGGTCAACCCTTCAGAAATACCCACCGCAAGCGATCACGGAGCAACAATAATAAGCAGTACTGACATTCAAGGGTTCGCACTGAGAATACAAAACGAAAGCGGAGTAAAAAAACTTTTTGTTGATTATCGTTGCGAAGAAAGTGTAGCAAATGCTGTAGCAGATGCAAGCTGTGGGGGCGAGTTCACTCTACCGGATTATTTCAAAGAAAACGTTTGGAACCATATAGGAGTGTCATTTAACGGAACGGTACAAAAAGCGTACATCAACGGAGAGCTTTTAGGAACGAAAGAAGTGAGAGAGACACCGGTAAGATTATCACACAACCCAAACACACAACTATGGATAGGCAACGAGCCGCAATACAACAGTGTTACTAACACAATTATTCATCAATCAAACGGTGATGACAACACTGACGGAACGCCAAAAAACAGGTTTGCGTACAACGGAAGCATTGACGAGCTGAAAATATATTATGAAGCGCTGACAGAATCAAAAATAAAGGAAGAATTCAATAAAGGGTATGATGCGAACAAAATAGAATTACGCAGATACGCTCTAGAAAAAGATGACGGAACAATAGACCACGCGCTAGGAGTACAGCAAGACGGAAGCGTTAAAGGATTAAAAACATCGGAGAACGGGTTAACAGGCAACAGAAAAACAGGCTACGAAGACGAAGGAGTGATAGGAAAAATATTAAGAATTCCCATAGGAGGATGGGTGATACCGCTAAAGGCGTACTATGAAAACTGCTGTGCGAACACTGCTGACAGCGGAAACATAGATGATCAGAAAATAAACGATGACAGAATAATTGCAGGGTCAACGGATACTTTAAAAAACAAAGAAGAAACAGAGTACATAGGACTGCTAGGTTATGTTGCAAACAAAACACCATCAAACGAGCAATTAGCCCAAATTTACAGGCCAAGAACAGTAAATTCCACGGGAACATTACAAAACAAATCCAAAGATCACATGATGACAATTAATTCTGAAGAAATAAAACCACCATACAAACTCTACAAAAACGATCTTAATCAAGGATACATATTGGACACGGAAAACAAAGGAGTGCCACTGGCAAATGCGTACTGGAGTTTTGACGGGACAACAAAAGATTTGCAGGGATTAGAAGGAGAGCACGACCTGGAATCTCCAGACAATATATCAGGAGTGAGCTTTGCTGAAGGGATAAGAGGCAAAGGGTTATACTTCAACGGCAACGCGCTAATAGGAGTGGTCGCGGAACAGACACCAGAAGCAATTAATGAAAATAATGGAAAGGGCAACGACACTCCGACTAAAGATTTAAGAGGGCCATACATAACCGCGAGCGCGTGGATAAAACCTGAAAGAGTTGACGGGGTAAACATAATACTAAGAAAAATGACCGGAATCCATGGAGGATATTTGTTAGATGTTTTGAACGGAACGCTGGTTGCGAGCGTCAGGACAAACGAAAACCCTGCACTAGGAAATATTTACCAGTCAAGTGGAGGAAAAATAATAGCCAACGAGTGGCAGTACGTAGCAATGACTTACGACGGAAAAACGCTAAAAATATTCATAAACGGAGTGATAGTCGCGACAAACAATTCAATGACTGAAGGAACAATACTAGGGTTGGATTCAGATAGTGGCGCGACATTCGGAAATAAAAATTATGCCAACGAGTTATACATAGGAGGGTACATATCAAGGTACAGCCCGGACAATTCAAGAACCCTGCCCGGAGAATTCTTCAAAGGAACAATAGATGAAGTAAAAATATTCACGACAGCATTACAAGATATAGATATAAGAAAAATGGCAAAACAAATAAAAATCCCTGAAAAGTCAGAAGTTCCGGCACCACCAAAATATCCAACAGCAGGACTGCAACCATACGAAGGAAGAATAACGATAGGTTACGATGACACTAAAGGAGGGGTTCAAACAGGCAATATCGCTCCAGAAAGATTAAAGTGGCAGGGAAGCTTCAAAGTAAAAGAAGCATTCACGATTGATGAAAAAAGGATGAGCGGGAGCGGATGGCTGCAAATATTCTCTCCGAACAGTTCAGAAGAAAAAGATTTAACGATAGTGCCAAAATTCTCCGCGTGCGAAGGGCACGGAGAAAATGTTGGTCCTCCACCGGTAACAAAAAAATGTTCAGATATAGGAATGAGAGAGTTAGCAAATGTAACAGTGGCGGATCCATCACAAGCAAGTTGTTCAACAACAGGTCCATCAGCGGTATTCCCGGGAGGAAAAACAATAGTCAGCGGAGAGATAACAATATGCGCGAAGCAAAATGATGAAACATTCAGAATAGTAACATTCGGAGAATCGTGCACCACAGGTTTAGAAGTTCCAGAAAAAGAAAAATTCTTGTACATACCAATAGCAACATTCAAAGATTTCGGCAATCCGGAAAAACATTTAACTCTATGCCAGAAAAGTGATAAGAGACCAATATTCTCGGTTTACAGGCCTGCGGATGGAGACTGGTTTTACACGATAGGGCTCCAAGAATTATACTCAATATTGTTCACGGACGCATTGCCAAAATTGTATCAGACAACGATGGGATTGACGAGCACGAATCAAAGCGATGTGATGCAGGAATCACTGAAGAGATATGCATCAACGTCGGGGCCCCACTATTACTCCGCGGGAACAGACGCTTACGGCAATGCGACAAGCTACATTAATGGAACAGGAAAGAACAATCCGTCACAATTAAGAAAAGAAGGACAATTAGGGTTTGTAAGCGTGAACAACGAAGTCGCGGAAAAAGAAGGGTTAGTGCCATTATACTATTTCAAAAAATCAGGCGATGCACAAACAGGGGCGTACGAAGACAACTTATACACGACAGTACCATACAAGCACGTGTTGTTCAGCGAGCCCGAAGAAGGAATAAGAGCGGCAAAAGAAAGCGACGAGACACACCCATTCAAATATTCAAGAAAAGCCAGCCCTATAGCTCACGAGTACAAAGGAATAGCTGGATATGTGTACCCGGAAAATTGGAGGGCGGGATTAGTAGCGTATTACCCGGTGTTCCGCAATGGGCGGGCAGGATGGGACGTGCAAAACGGGAATGACGCGTTGCAGGGAATTATGGACAACAAGCCATCATACGCCGAAGGAATAAAAATTCCGGGCACTTATGGAGCCAACGCATTAACATTCGACGGCAACGACTTTCTGGAAATTCCTGACAGCGACGAATTAGACATAACAGGAGATTTAACGATAAGTATGTGGGCGTACTTAGACGAGCAAGGAACAGGTGAAGT
>CAYJTR010000034.1:0-11376 GCA_964373285.1 uncultured Methanosarcinales archaeon | reverse complement strand
TAATAAAAAATGCGTCGAGAGCCGCCGGCCAAAGCCCGGAAGCAGACAAAAACAGGAAGAAATATTTCCCGCCCAAATTGACAGCACTAATTCTTAGCAAGGTTTAAATACTATTATTAACTATCGTTAATACAGGGGATTTTATATGAGATTACTGCATCCACAAGAACTGAAATCATTGTACCTACTGCCGGCAGTAAGGAGAGCTTTCGCCATAAAATCATCAAACAAAGGACTGCCTCAAAAAAAAATTGCAGAATTACTAGGAATAACGCCCGCAGCGGTGACTAATTATATAAAATCAAAAAGGGCAACAGGAACAAAACTAGATGAGAACACGTTAAAATCAATAGAAAAACTTTCAAAAACCGCGAAAACACCAAAAGATGTAAGAGCCGGAACACAAAAAATATTGTTAAACTCGTGGAAGAAAAAACACGTGTGCTCAATATGCCACGATGTGAACAAAACGCGCAATTCATGCAATGAGTGCTTCGACTTTTCAGGAAGGGGAATATAATGGATGAAATAACTGTAACACAAATGCACGACTGGAAAGACAATGTTGACTTGGAAATTGAAGCACCCAAAGGAGTAAACGAAGAAACAGTAAAGCTGATATCAAAACATAAAAATGAGCCGGAATGGATGCTAAAAAAAAGGCTACACTGCCTGAAGCTATTTCAAGAAATGAAAATGCCATCATGGGGCCCAACACTTGAAAGACTGGATTTGCAAAACATAAAATATTTCCAAGTGCCAAACTCAAAAAAAAACGCCAAAAAATGGGAAGAGCTGCCCGAGGAAATAAAAAAAACTTTTGAAAAATTAGGAATACCCGAAGCGGAAAGACGGGCATTGGGAGGAGTTGGCGCGCAATATGAATCAACAATACTATACCACAACCTGAAAAAAGAGTGGGAAGAAAAAGGAATAATATTTGAAGATATGGACGAAGCACTAAAAAAATACCCAGAAATGGTAAAAAAATATTTTATGGAGTGCGTGCCACCAACACTTCACAAATTCGCGGCACTCCACGGAGCGGTGTGGAGCGGAGGAACATTCATCTATATACCAAAAGGAGTCAAAGTAGAAATGCCACTCCAAGCATACTTCAGAATGAACGCGGAAAGAGGAGGACAATTCGAACACACACTTATCATCGTAGAAGAAGAAGCAGAAATAGCATATGTTGAAGGGTGCAGCGCCCCACAATACAGCACATCATCACTGCACGCGGGATGTGTTGAAGTAATAGTCAAAAAAAATGCAAGAGCAAGATACAGCAGTGTGGAAAACTGGAGCAGGAACACATTCAATCTCAACACTAAAAGAGCGATAGTTGAAGAAAACGGAATAATGGAGTGGATAGGCGGAAATCTCGGAAGCGGAGTCACGATGCTTTATCCCTGCACGATTCTGAAAGGCGACAGATCAAGAACAGAACACATAGCAATAGCTTTCGCGGGCAAAGGGCAAAACCAGGACACCGGAGCAAAAGTATACCACGTAGGAAAAAATACGTCAAGCCATGTAACAAGCAAAAGCATAAGCGTTGACGGAGGAATAACAAGCTACAGAGGAATAATATACTCGTCAAAACAAGCATCAAACGTGAAGAGCGCCGTTGAATGCGACGCGCTAATGATAGACAACAAGTCGCAAAGCAACACGTACCCGGTAGTAAAAGTTGAAAATGATTCAACACAAATAGCCCACGAGGCAACGGTCGGAAGGATAAGCCCCGAAAAAATATTTTATATAACAAGCAGAGGACTATCGGAAGATGAAGCAAAAAAATTAATAGTTTCAGGATTTATAGAGCCGGTGACAAAACAATTACCGCTGGAATACGCGGTAGAACTGAACAAACTTATAGATCTAGAAATGGAGGGAAGCCTAGGATGACAACAATTCTGGAAAAACCCTACGGATTACACGTAAGCCCAAAAGTTTTCCTTCCAACGACAGAAAAGCCAAGCCATTGCCAAAGAGTAATACACTCGGAAAATGCAAAAGTTATGGAAACGGACGCGGTGCCATCAGACACAGTTTTCACAAATGAATCATACAAAAACATATTCAGGAGATGGTGCCTGAAAATAGTGGATATAACAGTGCCAGAAAATGGTTTATCAACAGTTAAAATAATATCAAGGCATTCGGAAGGGATATTTGCAGACCATTGGGACATAAGAATAGGAAAAGGCGCGAGAGCATTAATAGTGGACGAATCTGAAGGCGCGGGCTATGCCTGCAGAAGCTGTAAAATAATCGTTGATGAAGAAGCAAAATTAGACTTTGTTCTGCTAAACAAATCTTCAGGAGAATTAATAACCGCGCACACAATTATTGGAAGAAAAAACTCCGAAATAAACATTTTTCAAGCGCACAAAAACTGCAAAGCTTTCAGCCCATCAAAAATAATACTCGAAGAAAATGCCAAAGGGAGAATAGACTGCGTTTACAACATATCAAAAGACAACCACGTTGAAATAATTCCTACATCAGAACACGCCGGCAAAAATTCATCATCAACAATAGAGATTTTCGGGGTATTAGATGACAATTCAAGCGTTATAATTAATGGACTTGCAAAAATAGGCCCAGAATCTTTCGAAAGCAACGGATTTCAAAAAATTCATTCCTTAACATTATCAAAAGACGCAAAAATAAGCATTTTGCCAAATCTGGAAATAAATAATAACGAAGTGAAATGCTCCCACAGCGCGAGCGTTTCAAACATTGACCCGGAACACCTGAACTATCTAAGATCCAGAGGGATACCAGAAAAGATTTCAAGAACATTAATAGTTAAAGGATTTATAGAATCAAGAGTTGAAAAATTCCCTCTAAAAGTTCAAGAAGACGCGAGAAAAACGCTGGGAATTATGGAGCTGAATGAAGATGAATAACAAAAACAAATGGAAAAAAGACTTTCCAATAGCCGAAAAAACACACTATTTAGACAGCGCGGCAATGGCTTTGAAGCCAAGACAAGTGATAGAAGCAGTAAAAGAATTCATGGAAGAATCAAGCGTCAACGTGAACAGAGGGCTTTACACAATGGCTGAAACGGCAACAGAAATTTTTGAATCATCAAGAGAGGACACTGCAAAATTCATAGGGGCCAAGCCGGAAGAAATAATTCACACTTCGGGAGCAACAATGGGAATAAACGCTCTAGCATACTCATTACAATCCAGAATAAAAACAGGAGATGTAATTTTAACAACAGAAATGGAACACCACAGCAATCTGGTTCCATGGCAGGAATTATGCAAAAGAACAGGAGCAACATTAAAAATAATCCCGGTAAAAAACTTTGTTCTTGACACCGCAAATTTTGACGCTCTGCTAAAAAATGCAAAAATATTCTCGTGCACGCACGTATCAAACGCCATAGGAAGCACAAACCCAGTAAAAGAATTATTCAAGAAAGCAAAAGATTCCGGAGCAATAACAATACTAGACGCGGCGCAGTCGGCGCCCCACATAAAAATAAACGTAAAACGAATAGGCTGCGACGCACTGGTTTTTTCAGGGCACAAAATTATGGCGCCAACAGGCACAGGAATATTATACATTTCCGAAGAGCAGGAAGAAAGCATGAATCCATTCTTCTACGGAGGAAAAATGATAAACACGGTGAAATTAAAAAATTCGTCATGGGCAAGCCCGCCGCACAAGTTCGAAGCAGGAACTCCAAACATAGAAGGAGTGGCAGGACTAAAGTCAGCAATAGAATATGTAAACAAAACAGGCATTGAAGAAATGGAAAGGCACGTTAGAAAAATTTCAGAAAAAATAAGGGAAGAATTATCAGAAATATCCGGGATCAAAATTTATCAGGAAAAAAATCCCAAAACCGGAATAATATCATTCACGATAAAAGGAGTGCACCCTCACGACGCGGCGTCAATACTCGACGAGCACAACGTCTGCGTAAGAGCAGGACACCACTGCGCGATGCCACTGATGAAAAGCATAGGAGTTACAGGAACTATAAGGGCGAGCACTTACATATATAATGATGCTGAAGACATCAATGCGCTGGTTGATGGAGTTAATGACTGCGCAAAAAGGTTCGGAGCGGAAAAATGATGCCACAACAATCACTTTTTTCAGAAGAAATTCTTTACCTGAACAAGAATCCAAACCACAAAAAAATAATGCAGGACGCGAACGTAAAGTATAGCGATGAAAACCCGAGCTGTGGAGACAGCATAACAATATTCGCGAAAGTTGACAAGACAAAAAAAATAGTGGAAGAAATTTCATGGAGCGGGAAAGGCTGTGCGATAAGCCAAGCATCAGCAGAGTTATTATGCGAAGAATTATCAGGGAAAAAAATCAGGGAAATTATGAAAATAAACCCAAAAAAAATTACTGAAATGCTGGGATTAGAACTGGGAGTTGTAAGAATAAAGTGCGCAATGCTTCCGGCGGCGGCGCTCAAAAAGGGAATTATTAAAACGAGTGGGCCAAAGTCCGGGGCGTTAAACCCGCGCGTTTTTAATAATTTTAACGGGGGCGGGAAAAATGAATAGCGAGGAAATACTAGAAATAAAGGATTTGCACGTAAGCGTTGAAGAAAAAGAAATACTAAAAGGCCTGTCAATGAGCATAAAACAGGGAGAAAAAATAGCGATAATGGGCCCCAACGGCAGCGGAAAATCAACACTGGCATCAACAATAATGGGGCACCCGGGGTACAAGGTAACAAAAGGAAGCATTCATTACAAAGGAGAAAATATTACAGAAATGCCGCCGGAAGAAAGAGCCAGAAAAGGAATATTCCTTTCATTCCAATACCCCCAAGAAATACCAGGGGTGACGATGACAAACCTGTTGAGGCAAGCACTAAAGTCAAAAGGTGTAGCGGTGAAAATTGCTGATTACAAAAAAATTCTTAAAGAAGCCGCAAAAATGCTAAAACTTGACGAGAGTTTCCTGTCAAGAAATATTAATGAAGGATTCAGCGGCGGGGAAAAGAAAAGATCAGAAATATTCCAAATGGCAGTGCTAAAACCGGCAATGGCCATGCTTGACGAAACAGATTCAGGACTGGACATAGACGCGCTAAGAATTGTCGCGGACGGGGTCAACACTCTGAAAAAAACAATGCCATCAATGACATTCATAATAATAACACACTACCAAAGACTGCTAAACTATATAGTTCCAGACAAAGTATTCATACTGGAAAATGGAAAAATAAAACATTCAGGAGGCCCGGAACTGGCGCAAAAACTTGAAGAGCAAGGATACTCATGGATTAAAGAAGAATTTCACGATGAAAAAAGCGAAGAAATTATAGAGGGGTGTTGAAAAATGGTTCATGAATTAAAAAAACTTCCTTACGCATACGACGCGTTAAAGGGAATAAGTGCAAAAGTCGTTGAATGGCACCACGGAAAGCATCATGCAGGTTATGTAACAAAGCGCAACGAAATAGAAGAAAAGCTGAAAAAATCAGACACAAATGCAGCAAACGCAAACTTTTCAGAATACGGAGAGTTAAAAAGAAGAGAAACATTCAACGCAAACGGACAAATATTACACGAGTATTACTGGGACAGCATGGGAGGCGACGGAAACGCAGATTTGAAACTGCCAATATTAAAAAAAATTATTGAAGATTTCGGAAGTTTTGAAGCGTGGAAAAACGATTTCGTTGCAAGCGCCAAAACCGCACTAGGATGGACGGTAATGGCCTACGACCCGAGCGACGGAAAAATACACAATTACACCGGAGACACGCACAACCAAGGAGGAGTCTGGGGAGCAGTGCCATTGCTGCCCATCGATGTCTTCGAACACGCATACTACCACGATTATGGACCTGACAGAGCAAAATACATAGAAGCATTTTTAAGCAATCTAAATTGGAAGCAAATAAATAAGTGGTATGAAAATATTCCAAGGAGGAAAATATGAAAACGCGAAAAGCAGAACAAGAACACGAGCCGCTCGTTACAAAAAACATGACTATAGGAGATGTTGTATCAAAATATCCCGCACTCGCAGAAATATTAATGGACAATGGAGTACACTGCATAGGATGCGGAGGAGCGTTCATGGAAACAATAGAGCAAGGATTCAAAGGCCACGGAATGAGCGACGAAGAAGTTAACAGGATAGTGCAAGAAATGAATGACTCTCTAAAAGAACAAGGAGTGCAGGGAGAACCAACAACTGAAGGAGTAACCATAACAAAAAAAGCCGCGAAAAAATTAAAAGAATTATTGCATGAAAAGAAAAAAGAAACGTGGGGGCTGAGAGTAGAAGTAACACGGGGAGGATGCGCAGGGATGAGCTATGGATTAGATTTTGAGAAGAAAGAAACAAAAGAAGATGTGGTTATAGAACAAGAAGGAGTAAAACTATTTATAGACCAAGAAAGCTACCCAATGGTAAAAGGAGCAACGATAGATTACGTCGATGCATTACAAGGAGCGGGATTCAAAATCAGCAATCCAAACGCCCACAAAACATGCGGGTGCGGGCAGAGCTTCGGATGACCAGAAGGTTTAAATATATACTCTAGAATACATTTTGCCATGAAAATACTCGCAGTAGGAGACACTCACGGGGATTCAAACCTGATGAAAAAGCTGGCAACAAGAGCAGTCAAAGAAAACGTAGACCTAGTGCTATTATGCGGAGACATAACAATGTTCGACGATGTACAAAGAGACACAATAAAACCATTCAAGCAAGCAGGAAAAAAAGTATTACTAATACCGGGAAACCACGAACAGCCAGCAACAATAGACTATCTCAGCGAGATATACGGAGCAAAAAATATTCACGACGGCTATGTAATATACGAAAACACCGCATTCATAGGAAACAGCTCGGTAAATGTAGGGCCTCACGGAATACTAACAGATGAAGAAGTATTCAAATCACTGCAAACAAACACTGCAAAAATCAAAAATTTGAAAACAGTATTCGTAACACACGTACACCCCTCAGGAACAAGAGCGGACACGATGTCACACATGAAAGGAAGCCACGGATTAAGAAAAGCAATAGACGAATTACAGCCAGACATAGTAATTCACGGACACTGCCACGAAGCTCAAGGACTGGAAGAACAAATAGGAAAAACAAGAGTTATAAACGTCGCGAAAAAAGCGAGAGTTATAGAAATATAAAGGGGCGCTAAAAAAAATGTCATTCGCGCACTACACACATAAAGGGTTAAGAAGGAACAATCAAGACTATGTAAGAGTAAGCCCTGAAAGAAAAATAGCAATAATAGGCGATGGAATGAGCCAGCAAGAAAAAGGAGAGGCGGCGAGCAG
The DNA here is from genome assembly GCA_964373285.1 of uncultured Methanosarcinales archaeon. Classification (GTDB taxonomy): domain Archaea; phylum Nanobdellota; class Nanobdellia; order Woesearchaeales; family ARS49; genus JACQMS01. The sequence goes on along the minus strand of CAYJTR010000034.1, from coordinate 4,060 downwards.
GGCAGGAGTTGAAACAGCATATGCTTATTTGCATTTAGAAATACAAAAATTTGGCGAAGGCACGCAAAATGAAAACATAGATGACCGAGTGAAATTATTGCTACAAAATACAGGAGCATTAGCAAACCAAGCAGTACTAAATCTTAACAAGAATCTTGGAATAAACTCGGGAAGCACACTAGAAGCTCTTACAATCATTGGCGACACAGCATTCCTACTACACATAGGAGATTCAATAGTGTACCATTACAACGGATGGCTGAGACAAATTACTAAAGATCACTACATCGTGAAATGGGCAAGAAGAAAACAAAAAGACGGAAGTATAAAAATAACATTCGTCGGAGGAATGTACTGCTTTCTCGGAGACTCTGTTCCAAGAGGAGAGATAATATCGTGGCAACTAGAAAAAAATGACATAATATTAATGTGCACGGACGGATTAAGCGAAGAAATATCTAAAAAGAAAATTTCAGAAATGATAAAAACAGGAAAAACTCCCTGCAATATTAAACAATTATTGATTGACGAATGTGACGGTAAAACTGATGATAATAACACATTTGTAATATACAGACACGATGGAAAGAATGAACGAACAGGCCACACACCAAAACCAGATATTATATCGCCACAGTTAAAAAAAACACAAAACACTTAAAAACTTGACTATTTCGCACACTATTATGGAAAAGACGGACTACGACGTTATCATCATAGGAGGAGGCGCGGCAGGAATGACTGCCGCGCTGTACACGTGCAGAAAAAAGATGAGAACAGCAGTAATAACGTACGACGTGGGAGGCCAGACAAACCTGACAAACCACATAGAAAATTACCCAGGAACAATACAATCAACAGGAACGAAACTAATGACAGATTTTCAGGAACACGCACAAAAATTCGGAGCGGAATTCATACCGGGAAAAGTAGAAAAAGTATCAAAAAAAGGAGAACAATTCACGACGATGCTGACAAACGGAAAATTTTACAGGTCGGCAACAATAATACTCGCATTCGGAAAAGTTCCAAGAGCTCTAGGAATCCCGGGAGAAGACAAATTTCTAGGAAGAGGAGTGTCAACATGCGCGACGTGCGACGCGCCATTATACAAAAATAAAATAACTGCGGTGGTCGGAGGAGGAAATTCGGCGATTGAAGCCGCGGAGGAATTATCACACAACGCAAAAATTGTTTACATAATACACAGAAGAGAATCGTTCAGAGGCGACGCAATAACGATAGAAAAATTAAAATTGAAAAACAACGTGAAATTTTTGCTGAACTCAACAGTTGAAGAAATAAACGGCAAAGATTTTGTTGAAGGAATAAAAATAAAAAACGTCAGCACGGGAGAGGTGCAGGATATCAGTGTTGAAGGAGTATTCGTAGAAATAGGATACGTAGTTGATACGAGCATGGTTAAGGACATGGTGAAAGTAAATGAAAAAAACGAGATAATAATAGATGAGTACAACAGGACAAACGTTGCAGGATTGTTTGCCGCAGGAGACGTTACAACAATACCGTACAAGCAAACAGTGATAAGCGCTGGAGAAGGAGCTAAAGCAGCACTAACATGCTATCAATACTTCACGGGAGGGAAAGGAGTGACAATAGACTGGGATCATTAAAAAAAAGGCAGGAAAAAATGGCTGGAAAAGAGAAAAGTCAGGGAAAAAACATATGGGAATTAAGCGTTGAGGCAGTCACAGCACCAGAAACCAAAAAAAATCAAGAAGAAGACAAATTGCCAAAAATAAAAATAGAAAAGAGAGAACAACAAACAAAAAATTTTGATTTCCGCCCGGTGAGAAAAACAGAGAATTGCAGAATTATAGAAGCAACCCACGACAACATAAGAGACTGGAAAAACGACGAAACGGGATACTACCTAATACGCATAAAGGAAGGAAAAATAGAAGCGGGTCTATGCAAAGAAGTGGGAAAAGTATCAATATTAATAATAGGAAAAACAGCAGAAGAGATTTATAATACCATTATACGTGAAGATCTGGTGGGAACAAAACAACACGCGGCGTATCTGGGCGCGGAGCTAATGAAGGCAGAGGCGTGCCTAAAGCTGGGAAAGAATTATGTTCAAGACGCGCCGTTCAAGATGTAACAATATAATTTGAGTTAAAAGAGTCTCATGAGTATACTATTGTTAAAGTAGTGTTGAAAACATAAACATTTATATACTATAAACAATATCAATTGATACTATGAACAGTATAATAACACAATTTACCGGAACAGAACTTCAAATTATTCTTCAACTCCTCCATGAAACAAAACAACCGATGACCATAAGAGGCATTGCAAGAACCATCAAAAAATCATATCCACTTATACATCAAGCAGTACAAAAACTCAAAAAAAAGAAAATTATTAATATACTCCCAGCACCACCCGCACACATTATTAGTATACGAAAAGATGCACCAAAAGATAGTATCATTATTGCAGAAATACAACAAAAAGAGCTATTTCTTCAAAAATATTCATGGATGCACTTGTTTATAGAAGATGTAACAAACTATACAAATTCTGCACAATATATACTGCTTGTTTTCGGAAGCTATGCAAAAAGAACAAATACAAAAAATTCAGATATTGATATTCTTTTTATTGTACCAGAACAAAAACACATACAAATACTGTCAAGTTCAGTACTACAAGCATATACACCAGTACAAAAACACTCTCTTATCATCACAGAAAAAGATTTTACCATGATGATTCAAAATTCAGAAACATTCAATGTTGGAAATGAAGCAAGAAAAGACCACATCATCCTTATAGGCACAGAAAGATACTATCAATTACTAACAAAAAGAGGAAACATATGAAACCAGAAGAAGAAATACGACAAGCACTTTTGAACGCAGAAAAAAGAATAAAAGAACTTCATGATACTGAAGCGTTTAAAAAACTAACAGAAGAAGAATCAATAAAAACCGCCTCATTTTATGAAGAACGAAGCACACAAAGAATTCAAACAGCAAAAATTATTTATGAACTATCAAAAGATGAACTGAAAAAGAAAATGAACATGCTCCCAATAATGTACAGTGATTATGCAGAAACAGTAGCAGGAGCATACTACGCAATGTATTATATTGTACACGCATACCTAGCGAAAGAATATCATAAGAAGATAGCGAGAAACATTCGAGGAATTCATGCAATAACACACCAACTAGTACTATTCTATCTTGTAAAGACTGGAAAGCTTGCACAACATCTTTACGATGAGTATATATCAACACTCCTCACAGTAAGTGAACTTCAAAGCATAGAAATAACAAAAACCCGCTGCTCGGAGCTATCCACGGGCTAAAGCCCGTGGTATTACGCTCCTCGCCTGACCGCGGGTTTTTGGAATTAAAAACGAGCGGACTAAAGTCCGGGGTATTAAACCCGCTCGTTTTTAATAAAAGAATTTCAAGAAAAAGCATATAACTATGCAAAACAATATGATAGAGCAAGAGATTCAAGAGAAATGTATACATATCAGATAACAAAAAATGCAGAAGAACACAACGCAACAAATATCATTAAAACAGCCGAAACATTCATTAACACAATACGACAACTCATGAGGAAACAATGAAAGAACTCACACGAGCGGACGAAGAAATACACGTTAAAGGAAAAACAATGAAAGAAGTGTTCGAAAAGACAGCTCTCGCCCTCACAGAAGTCATGGTGAATACGAAAACAATCAGAACAAAAAGGAAGAAAACAATAATTGTCACGGCGAAAAATGAAGAAGAAATGCTCTTCCAACTCCTCGAAGATATAATAACATTGAAAGACTCAGAACAAATATTATTCAAAAAATTTGGCCTTACAATAAAAAAAGAAGGAGCACACATGCGATTACACTGCATCGCAAAAGGAGAAAAAATTAATGACAAACAAAAATTAAGAACAGACGTGAAAGGAATAACAAGACACGAATTTTCATTAATAAGAACAAGAAAAGGATGGGAAGCAACAGTAGTGGTGGATGTGTGAAAAATGCTCCAACACCAAAAAATACGAAAGAATATAA
>CAYJTR010000033.1:0-11475 GCA_964373285.1 uncultured Methanosarcinales archaeon | reverse complement strand
TTTGGAAGAGTTGGTTCCTTATGTTGAAGAGGCGGAAAAGCTTACCCCTGATCCTGACGATATGGCTTATTTTGCACTTGCACTAAAATTGAATTGTGCAATATGGAGCAATGATAAGAAGTTAAAAGAGCAGGATAAAATCAAAGTTTATAATACTCACGAATTAAGTAAAATTAGCGTGTATCCCTAAAATATTGTCTGCTTCGCAGGCAACATCAAATTGAGTGTCTTTGAAACAAATAGCATGTTTTTCTTTATCATCTCTTTCTTTTTGAGCGCGATTCAACTGATTTTTTCTGTTTTTTCTAGGGGTTTTCTCACTCCAGCATTTTCTTAATCTTTCTTCCGAGGAGCAGTGGCAGTGCTATTGTTAGTATTAGTATTATTCCTGTTCCTATGTATGGCCATATTGCTCCTTTTGTCAGCATGTTTCCTGTTTTTGCAAATATTATAGTCATTGGTATCATTCCTGTTAGTGTGGCGATGAAGTAGTGTCGAAATTTTATGCTTGTAATTCCTGACGCGTAGGATATTATGTCGAATGGCAGGAATGGCAATAGTCTTGTTGTAAATATTATCCACGCCATTTTTTTTGATGATGCTGTTTTTAGAAACTCGTATTCCGGGCCTATTTTTGATAGTACGTACTCTTTGAAGTATCTTCCTATTATGAAGCATATTGTTGACCCTATAATTCCTGATATTAGTAATAGTATTGTTCCTAGTACTGGCCCGAATATTGCTCCTCCCGCCAGCGCTACTGGTATGTTTGGTATTTGCGTTATTATTATTGATAGTGATAGTATCGTCACGAATATTATTGGCGCTATTGCTCCTTTCTGTAATACCCATTTTTGGAATTCTTCTGGCTGTAACGGTATTATTCTCGTAAGCACCGCTCCCAGAATTATTAGTATTAGTATGAACGTCCAAAACTTGTAAGATTTTTTCATGTTAATGACTTCTTTCCATCAATTATTGGCGGGCTTTCAAATTGTCAGGAACTGCCGTGTTAAGGCGCGGCTCTTGATAATGCTCAAAAATTTCTCGACGCACCTTATTGAATTAAGTTAATTGGCGGGGCGGGAAATTTTCGACGCTCAAATCTGGCAGGGCTTAAAAAAAAGAAAAAAAAGAAGTATGTATTCTACTTCTTCTTTTTGAGTATGAACGCTGCCGCAACTATTATTAGCAGTACCAGTACCGCCCATAACCATCCACTACTTGTTTTTGCTGGTTCTGGTGCTTTTTCTTCTGTTGGTGGTGCTTCAACTTTTTGTTCGGGTTCCGTTGTTGCATTTGCTTCAACTTTTTCTGTTGTTGCAGGCGCAGTTTTTGACGCTATCGCAAAGTAGCTGAATCCTGGAGTCAAAGCTGTGAACTTGTAAACTGTTCCGTTTAATCCTTCGGATGTTGTTGCCAACTCGTCCCATTGTGTTGTGAACCTGTATAGCGCTACATCTTCGGGCTTTACGCTTTTCGCTTCCAAGTCTGCTTTTGCTACTTCGAATGATATTTTCGCTGATGCTATATCGCTATTCTCGAATCCTGATTTTTCCAGCGATAAGAACCCTATTGATGTTCCGGTTAGTGCTGTTGTTGTCGCTGGTTGCGCTGACAATTTTTCAACTGTTATCTTCGCCGCGGTTCTATCGGATGTTAGCGTTAGCACTACTTCTTTTACTTGTATCTCTGTTTTTGTGAACTTTAGTGTTGCTGCCACGTTGGCTTTGACCGTGGCGGCCATTGCTTGTTTCGTGGCTGTACTGCTTGTTGTAGTGTTTGTCGTTGAACTGCCTCCACCACCGCCTCCTCCGCTACTGCCCGTGCCAGAACTTCCAGAGCTTCCACTGCTTGCTGGTGCTTGTACTCCGTATAGCGAGAATCCTGATAGTGCTCCTACTGGTACGCTCCAAGTGCTCGTATTTGTTGTGTCTGATACTCTCGTAGCATTTGCTGTCGCGCATTGTGACAGGTTTGTTTCAGAGCAGTATGCTAGGACTGTTCCGTTTGATGGAACTGTCAGCTTTATCGTTTCTACTCCTCCAAAGTATTGGGCGAACCTTTCCCACTGGTCTGTTTTCATTCCCGTAGCGGTCATATTGGTTGTTGTGTTGTACAGCATGCTCGTGCTGAAGTTTGCCGCTAGTGATGTCGGAGCTTTTACCAGATTTACTCCGTCTAACTGTACTGACCAGTTCTGCGTGTTGCTGTTTAGTCTTACGCTTATGTTTTTTCCTTGGGTGTAATTCATTAGCACTCCGTAAGTCATGGTGTTGTTTTCTACGTCGTCAGTGAAATTTCCGTCCCTGTCATAATCTAAGCTCACTGTTACGTTGCTTGGCAGGTCTAGTTTTAGTACGAAACTGCATGATGGGCAGTCGCTGGAATTTGTTGATGCTTTCGTCGTAAAGTTTGAGCACCCGCTGTACGCACAGTTTCCTGCTGGGTCGCATGTTGCTATTTTGTAATAATATGTTGCGTTTGTTTGCAGGCTGTATCCTATTTCTGTGCTGTCTATTTTTGAATTGTGCCATGGCTTGAAATCGTTGACTGGGTTTGAGTCTCTAAGCGCTGCATCTGTTATTGTAGTGTTTATTTGCGCGCATGTTGAATCATTTCTGTAAAACCTTATTGACCCGTTTGTTGGCTCGCTTGACGTGTATGATATCACTCCCATGTCCGGGAATGTGTTCACGTTCGTGAATTTTAGTGATGGTGCTGTCTTATCGCCCGTGTCTGGCGCTCCGAATGTGAATCCCGTGCTCGCGCAGAAGAATGGGTCGTACTTGCAGCTTCCGTCATTGCAATCTGTTAGCCCGTTGCCATCGTTATCGAACCCGTCTTTGCACGCCGGCCCTTTTTCCATTTCTATGTATCCTTGTTGTATGAATGTTTGGCAGTCTGGGTCATCTTCTGCGGTAAACCCGTCGCCGTCGAGATCACTGCCTACTGCCGTGCAGTCCTCGAACTTGAAGTCTATTGTTCCCGGCGTGTAATAGAATGGTCCAGCGCTGTCTACTGGGTTTGTCCATGATGTTGTTGAATTCGCGCTTGACATCATTAGTCTGACGTTTGTAGTTTTTGGATTGCCTATATCGCTCTTCTTTACTATAAGCACTTGGACTCCTGTTACTCCTTGGGGCCCGAATGCTCCTTGAGCTAGGAATGATTGGTAGCACATATCTGTTATCGGTGTTATTTGCGCGTCTGATTTCAGCACCCACGCTCCTGATACGCATTGGAATCCCATTTTTACTTCGGCTGTTCCGTTGTGCGCGTAATCTATTCTGTAATCGAATCCTGTAACATTTGATAAGTTTGCCAGTGTTGCCACGCACCCTCCTGTAGAGTTTCCGTCAACGTCTAAGAACCTGTAATACTTTCCTGTTCTGTTTTGAGAGTTAGTGTATGCTTTGTTGCATCCTGCGAAGTCTGTCAGGTTCATCGCGCTTCCTATGTCTAATCCTTTTGGTGAATCGTGAATTCCTACATCTCTAATGTCTAGCCATGTTTGGTTTCCGGCGTCACCTTGCGCGTCAGCTCCTAGTATTGTTGGCGGCGTGTCTATGGCCATTCCTTTAGCCATGAACCTTTCGAATGCCGGGTCACATAACCCTCTTGTTCCTGTTGATGTTATCATAGTCTTCCATACGCACGACCCGTTAAGTGTTGAGTTGCCGTTGAATGTTTCGCAAGCTGTCTGGTTTGTTCCGTCCCATTGGAAGCAGTTGGCTCCTAATCCCATCTTTATAGGGCTTTCAAAGTTTACTCCTTGGCCGAAGTCGAATCCGAATCCGCATGCTGGGTGTTGCGCGCAAGAATTCGTATCAGCGCAATCTGATAATCCGTCGTTGTCTTCATCTCCGGGAATCATGCATAATTCTGGTGTGGACCCTGCTGGTACGCACCCTCTGAATCCGTTGTCACTGCCGAATTTTACCGTCGCATTGGCGGCGGTTCCTATCCACGTACAATTCAGATTGCTTGCCTGGCATGTTGACTGCGAGTATGATAGTGATTCGCAATTGTTGTTTTTGAATGTTTCGAATGCTTTGCTTTCGCAGAATCCGTCTTTTTGAGCGTTAAACCCTCCTCCGTCCATGTCGAACCCGAACTGGTTTGGTATCCATGTGCAGTTGGCCGCTGTTGCTGAACATGTTGAATTCGTGAAGCATCCCATGCACGTTTTTGAACAATCTCCTCCCCCTCCTCCTGAGAATTGGAAGCTTTTTGCAGGGAAGCAGAATCCCCACTTTCCGTCGGGCATTTGGTTGCCTCCGGCTGTTTGGAACTCGCATACTAGGTTGCTCGCGCCGGCAGTCCTGTTCGTGTCTTCACATTGTGTTCTTGCAACGCTTAGTGATGACCATGCCGTAGTTCCGTTCTTCTCGCATGATTTGCAGTTTGTATCGCATGAATCTTTGGAGAACCCGAACTCGCATACATCATTGCTTCTCAACACTCCTGTCGTGTCTATGTATGATTTTGATACCCAGTTTCCTCCGGCGAATTTGCATTTTGTTTCATCATTTATAGCATCAAATGTTCCTTTGCCCGTGCTGAATATGCTGTCAAATTGCGGCGTGCACTTGTTGCTTGAGAATTTGCATGGCGCTCCGTAGCTTATGAACGAGTCGCACATTGTTTGGTTTGTTCCTGCATCTTCGCACCTTCTGTTTTGCACATCATTGAATCCTTGAATTGCTCCCATTTGTTTTGTAGAGTTTGCGTAGCAGTTGTTTCCGCCGCTGCTATTCCATGAGCATAATGTTTGCGGTATTCCTACCATCAATGTTAGCGTGTCGCAAACAGTCTGGTTCGTTATATCTTTGCACTGGAATCCTACGGTTGAATTTATAGGGGTTTTTCCTCCGGCTGGCGCCGCTGTGTAATCTTGGCAAACGTAGGGCGCTCCGCCTGAAATATTGCATGTTGTTGTCTGGTTTTGGCAAACGTTCAGTCTGCTGTTGAATATGAAGCATCCTTGTTTCATGAAATTTCCTTGAGCTTGGAACCCTCCTGTTCCCCCATCAAAAAAGTCGCTGAATTGTTCTTGTTTACATTTTGACTGCGCGAAATCCCATACACAGTTTGATCCTGATTGTTTTGAATTGTAGCACGCTGTCTGGTTTGAGTAATCATAGCATGGGTCTCTGTTCTCGAATCCTCCTGATATTCCTCCGCCAAAATTAGGGATGTTTGCTGATTGGTAATCGTACGTTATGTTCATTTGTGTAGCGCTTAATCCGTCAATTTTGAACCTTGCGTATCTTGACTCTGTGGTGTAAACTATGTAAACTCTTCCAGCCGCTGGAACTTTTGATGCGCCCCACTGGACGAATGAGTCGCTGAATGGTGGTGCAGAAAATATGTCGTTTAGGTTTGATGCTATATCTTTAGTCATATAATTGCTGAATGCTTTTATCAGGGAGCTTGTAACATTTATGTCTGGTGTTAACCCTTCAACTTGTCCTGTTGAGAAGTCAAACCACGAGCTTCTCCCCCCGGATATATTTAGTGTTGCACTGCCTGATATTAGTGATGATACTATTGCTATTGATGTGTTCCCTCCGGCATTTCCTGAACCATTTATTTCCACTGAGTATCCTGATTCCAGTCTTGAACCGTCCAGCGTTAGTGACGCAACAGTGGTTGCGCCTATCGTTGGTATAACATTGGAGGGGATGTTGTCAGATTGTATGAATCCAGAGTCCATTTCCCACACCATTTCTAATGCGTTTGTTGAACTATTATAGAAATAATTTACTGCTCTGCCCGCGCATGTCGCGGTAGTGTTTAATGTGTTGCATGATCCTGTAGAGCATAATTGGTTTGTAGAATTTAGCAGTGTTGCATTTAGCTGTCCTGACATCGCTCCGAAACATCTTACTAATGTTATATTGTTAGGCCCCGCTTTTGTTAGTGTCACATTTAACAACATCCATTCAGCTCCCGGCGGTGATGACATATCATTGAATTGTTGCCTGAATTGTAAAGAGTTTTCTCCTGCTACTGTTGGCATCTGGAAGTGTGCTCCGAACCATGATAATCTTGCTTCTGGTGGCGAGAATTGTGGAGCGGTAAATGATACGTTGTTGCCTGTTACTGCTGCGAGGTTTAGAGCTTCGCCTGATGTTCCTGAACTTCCCAGCACTACCGCGAGCCCGAATATTAAGCTACAAAAAATCAGTGTACAAAACGCAGATTTAGTTGACACTCCTCTTTTTTCCACAAAAATTCACCTCGCGAATGACCACAAAAATTATTATTGCGCAGCAAATTGCACAAATAGCATCTCTTTTTTTGAGCAAAGCGAAACAGTCATATTTAAATGTTTCTAAAAAAAGTGTGCTGTCAATTTGAATGTCTTTGGAACGAGCAGTAAATTTTCTTTCTTTGTTCTGTTTTTTTGGGCCCCAAAAACCAATATTTTATAAATAATGATTGTTAATGCTTTGTAAAAAGAGATGAATATGGAACGATGCGGCATAAAGAGAAATATCCGGACGAGGTTAAACTCAAGATTACTAGGAAGGCGTTCATTCATATTTATATTGTTGCTTTGCTCGTACCGCTCGTTACAGCGCTATTATATATTGGTGGCAGGGATACTTCTTACTGGATGTGGGTTGTTTCAGCGGTTGTTCTCGTCGTTGGCATCAAAATTCCTGAGTTTGAGCGCTTCACCACTACGTATTATATTAATCCCGAATCTGTTATTATCGAGAAGGGTATTTTTTCCAAGAGGAGGACTTTCATGCTTATTAATAATATAGTTGATGTTGATTTGAGGCAGTCTTTCTGGCAGAGAATGTTTAATTATGGTGATCTCGCCATTCATACTTTTAATGATGAAACAGTTAATATAGGTAGTATTAATAATCCCGAGAAGATTCTTCCGCTTATAGAAAAACATCTTTCTGGCGGTGGCGAAAAAATGAAAAAAAGGTGATATTTTATGAGAGAGGATCATGGTGAGGGTCGTGGTGAAAATTTTAGGAAGAGGGCTTTTTATGCTATCGCAATTGTTGCGATAATAGCTATACTTTTATATTCTCTTTCAACAAATTTGAACATTGTCATGTCTCCTGTTCAGGAAAAAACTGTTGGTGAAATTTCTTTGAGGGCAGTTTTTGACACTCCTCCTAATCTTAATTTTCAGAAGGTTTCTCTTGATGAGTTGAGGTTGACTCTTTCCAAGGACGGCGGGGAAATAATTATTCAGGATAGCGCTTTGGATTCCGCTAACCTTTTGGAGGTCGAGCTTGTTATTCAGAAGTATAAGGGTTCTTTGAGTACTTCTAATGGTGCTGTGACTCTCAAGGGTACCGCTGATAATGTTTATATTAATAATGTTGGTTTGAAGAATCAGGAGCGTCAGGTCAGCATTTCTGCCAGTAACGCGCAGTTTAAAGAAATTTCTGTTCCTGTGGCGCACATGGAATTGATAGATTATACCACTTCGGGAACTTTGACTGTTGGCTCTAAGCTTTCCGAATTGTCTTTGCAGGACGAGCCCGTCGTTATTACCGGTTTTGATGGTTCTGCCAAGATTGGCGCTGGCTTCGAAATTGATGGCACTGTTGCAAGCGTTAAAATTCCTGAATTCAAAATTGAGAAATAACAAAAACTCGCTGCTCGGAGCGATTCATGGGTCAAAACCCGTGGTGTTACGCTCCCTGCCTGATAGCGAGTTTTTGGAATTAAAAACGAGCGGACTAAAGTCCGGGGTATTACGCCCGCTCGTTTTTAATAGTTGTTGGAATGGCTTGCGCACTTTTAAAACCGAATTATTTATATAGTACGCTTTTGTTTTCAACAAACAACTCGGCTTAATGGCTGATGGTAATAGTAAATTAGAGGGCGTTGTTAAAAAAGATGGCACAGCAGACTGTTCTTGGAAATTCTTTGGTGTTGTTGCAACAGCTTGGAATATATGATGTTGTTCTTCCTTTCCTGTTAGTTTTTACTATAATGTTTGCTATTTTTGAGAAGACTAAAATTTTGGGTACCGAGAAGAAGGGCGATGATAAGGTTACCAAAAAAAATCTTAATGCTACTGCTAGTTTTGTTATCGCAATGCTAGTTGTTGCTTCTTCGAAACTTGTTGAGGCAATTACCGCTATTAGTTCTCAAATTGTTATCCTTTTGTTGCTCGGAATTTTTTTCCTGCTTTTGATAGGCATTGTTTACAAGGAGGGTTCTCTTAACGAAGAGGGTCTTAAAGAGTCTTGGGCTAGGAACGCGTTCATTGGAGTTATGCTTCTTGGCCTCGCGATTATTTTTTTTAATAATATTAGGACTCAGAGTGGCAGAACCTGGCTTCAGGAATTTACGAGTTTTATCTCTAGGGGTTGGGGTGATCAGGGTGTTGCCACTATTCTTTTGGTTATCGGCATTGTTGTTTTTATTTACGTTCTTACCAGCGGTTCTGGCGGTGGCGGTAAGAAGGAGAAGAAGGAGGGTTAATTTTTCGTGCTTTGATGTTTATCTAATGAGAAGTGTAATTGAAAAAAAGGTGTAAAATGGTTTATGGGTCTACTTTTGGTAATGCTTTGAGCAGGCTTGAGTATTATGGTCTTACTGATGTTATTATTCCTTTTCTTCTGATTTTTACGGTTCTTTACGCTGTTCTTTCCCGGGTTAAGATTTTTGGTTCTGATGATGCCCAGAATAAAAAGTTTAATATTGTTATAGCTTTCAGCGTAACATTATTGGCTGTTATTCCTCATGTTACTGGCACATATAGGGAGTTTGATATTGTTCAAATAATTAATACTACTTTTCCTCAGGTTGCTTTGTTGATTGCTACTATCGTTATGGTTTTGATTCTTGTTGGCGTTGTTGGGGGCGGTAAAACCGTTGATAAGAGTCCCATGCTCGGCATTATCACTGTTCTTTCTGTTGCTTTAGTTGTCGTTATTTTTGGCCGTGCCCTGTGGCCCGGTTATACTCCTCCATGGCTTGGATTTTTGGATGATCCTAATCTTCAGGCTATTGTTTTAACGCTTTTGGGCTTTGGTCTTGTTGTTTGGTTTGTTACATCATCCACTGGTGGAACTTCCGGTCAAAAATCGTTTTATGATAAGGTTAAAGATTTTATAGGTAAAGATTAATTTATTGGCGTGATATTCAAAATATTCAAAAAAAAATAAAAGAGTGTAAAGAGATGTTATGGTTACTCCCCTCACTAATGGTCTCATCAAGAGTTTTGATAATGTTTACGCTTTCGTATTCGTGGCTATAGTTGTTTATGTTGCTCTTGGAAGAATTAAATCTTTGGAGGAGAGCCATATAATTCGCGCCGTTGCAGGTTTTCTTGCGGGAATTCTTACTCTTACTTCGGCTATTGCGGTTCAAACCGTTAAGACTATGCTTCCGTGGTTTGTTTTGCTTTTCATCATTATTATTTTTGCTCTTATCGCGTACCAGCTTTTTGGCATTAGTGAGGATACTATCACTAGTGTTCTTACTAGTAGCGAGCACGGTCCTGTTTTTCACAACTGGCTTTTGACTATTATAATTGTTATAGCTCTCGGCAGTCTTTACAGTGTTGTCAGCAGTCAGCCTGCCGTTGTTAATGTTCAACCGGATATTATTTCTGCTCCTCAGCAGGAGGGCTTTTTTACTGCTCTTATTTCTCCTGAAATTATTGGCGTCGTCGCCATTCTTCTTACTGGTTTGTTCGCAACTTTTTATATTACGAGTCAGGAATAGCTATATGTTGAATATTTTGCCTGTGTTTGGAGCTTTGATGCAATGCGCCTTTATGCCTTGTTGTGAGCTTCCTTTCACATTTGCATCAGAGCTGTATTTGGCTAACACTTAAATAGTTATTGTTCTTGACCGCTGTCCAAAAGGTGATTTTTTGATGGATATTGTTGAGCACAAGCATGTTAGCGAGGTCAGAGATCCTGATTCTGAATCCATTGGCAGGCTCGCAGTTAATTATAAGGATGTTCTCGATTTGAAATATTTGTACATGCTTATGCACGAGTGGCTTGTCGAGGAGGGTTATGCTCCCCGCGATGATTCCAAGTTTAAAGAAATTTTTTATTATCAGAAGGAGGATCCTAATGCTGGAAATTTTTATCATTGGCGCTGGCGTTTGGAGAAGGACCCTCCGGAAACTAAGCTGTGGAGGTACGAGTTGGAGGTTGACACTCTTGTCCTGTCAATGAAGGATGTTGAGCTTGCCGTCAGGGGTAAAAAGGTTAAGGCGCAAAAGGGAGAGATTGAAGTATCAATTTCCGGATTTCTCATTCCTGACCCTAACGGGAGATTTTCTAGGGGTATTCTTAAAAAGTTCCGAAGGTTTATTCTTAAAAATATTCTTAGGAAGCAGAAGACTCATTACAAGGACACTTTGGAGAGCGAGATGAAAAGGTTTCAGGAGGCCATTAAGGGTTATCTTAAATTGGAAACTTATCTTCCTGAGAGGGAAACTGCTGATTTTTGGAGGCAGGCCCCATGACCGATATTGACACCCAGATTTTTAGGATTCACTATAATGGGATTATTGACGTAAAAAAACTTTTTGACGCTGTTCAGTCATGGTTTTCCAAGGAGAACTTTTCTACTTTGGAAGATGTTTACAAGTTTAAAGAGGCGACTTTCGGTCATGATATAGAGGAAGAAATTACCGGAACAAAAAAGGTTAACGAGTTCATCAAGTATGAGATAAAGGTTAAGATTGTTATCAGGGATGCTGAATTTGTTGAAGTTGTCGAGAATGGTGTTAAGAAGAGCGCTCGTCGTGGCGGCGCCGTCATAGAAATCACCCCCAGATTGCTGACTGATTGGCAGAAGTCTTTGCAGAAAGGAAGATTGGGCAGGCTCAAGCATTCTTTGTACGCCTATGTTTTGAAGCCTAAAATTGAGGATCATTGGGATACTCTTTATTATAAGGGTATTTCTCTCCAAAAAGCTATTAAAGGGGCTCTTAATATGAGCACCTGAGTGTTCTGTCATGGCTGAAAAAAACCCTGTTGTGGAATCTGAGCGGATTAGTTATTCTGGCTATTTTAGTGTTAAAGATTTGTATAATGTTGTTGATGAGTGGCTTTCTGAGAATTGGTATGATCGCAAGGAGACTTCTCATAAGGAGAGTGTTCACGATAAGGGTAAAACTATTGATATTACTATGAAGCCTTGGAAGACTGTTACTGATTACTTGAAGTACCGTCTGGTGATTAAGATTCAAATGCAGGATATTAAGGATGCTCAAGTGGGCAAAAAAAAGTTTGATGACGGAACTGTTCATATTACTATTGATGCATTTTTGGAATCTGACCACGAGGGGCGCTGGCAGAGCACTGGCTGGCTTATGGTTTTCAACTTTTTCTTTGACAGGTATGTGTACAGCAGCACTGTTAGCAGGTATAAGAAGGGTTTGGCTGATGATGTTAGAAGTTTCAAGAATGCTGTTAAGAGCTATTTTAATTTTGCAAAGCTGGGAAAGTGAACAGCATT
>CAYJTR010000032.1:0-11635 GCA_964373285.1 uncultured Methanosarcinales archaeon | reverse complement strand
TAACGAGGTTAAGCAGGTTCATGTTTGCTCTTTGTGCGGCAGAGTGGTGTAACACGCAATTCTTCGACGGAATGTTTATAAAGATAGAAGTATTAAGGGTTTGTTATGACAAGGTCTGGGACTGTTTGCGGAACTCCTTGCGAAAGAGTGCGTGACATACTTCTTGATGCATCAAAACTTGTTCCTGATGATATTGCAGATTTTATTCTTGACACTTTAGAATGTCAAGAACCAAGATATGTGGAAGTTGTTATGGGATGTCAATTTTCGCTTAACCCGTCTTACGACTCTCTCGTGAGAAGGGCGATAGAACGAGGATTAATAAATCCAACAGGATGGTTTTTGGAAAAGACAAAAAACTCTCTCATGAGGCTGGGAAAAACTCTTCCAGAAGGATTAGTACTCGCATTAAAACAGATTGAACCATTAAAAGACGAAAAAGTATACAATCTTACAGGTCTACCAGGAAAAGTATCATCAAAACAAGACAGAGAAGCAAAAAAGTGGAATGTTCTGGCAGACTACAGTGATTCTACCATTGATAGAAATGTGAATATGTATGCAGAATAAAAAAATAGTTGAAAAAGAAGGATTAATACGGACACTTCAAGAAGTCGATGCACAAATTCAAGAGCCAGCACCCCTTACTGCAATAGGAGGAACAGCTCTAACTCTTTTAGGATTAAAGGATGCTAGTTGGGATATCGATTTTATTCTTGAAAAGAAAGATCCGGTTCTAAAAGCGGCAGTTACTGTTGAGTTTTGGAATCGTGGTTACGATATTCAGATTCAAGAGAAAGGATTAATTGTTGTTACAGTTCTTCCAAAAGATTATCAGAAGAGATCACTTGAGGATGAAGAAATTTCTCAAAAGTTAAGAAATATAAAGTTAAGAATACTTTCACCACTTGATATTATTCTTACAAAACTTGCGCGGTTCGATACCAAAGACAAAAAAGATATTGCAGGTATTCTTGAAAAATTTAATTTTACGTTTGATGTTATAGAAAGAAGATTTCAGCAATATCATAGAATATATAAAGGTGGAAAAAAAGAATATGCTGAAAAATTTGAAGAATTTAGAAAGTTTTACTCTGAACTTCTCAGATAGCCAAAACATATTCGCATATGATCTTTGTGCGGCAGAGTGGTGTAACACTCAATTCTTCGACGGAATGTTTATAAAGATAGAAAACAAGCAGGCAGGCATGCCATCATTAAATGTGGAAAGGGAAGATTTGTATGCTCGTGTAGAGAACGTGCTATCAGGAGATGTACCAATCCAAAAAGATGGTGTTGAAGATTTTATTCTGGATGTTCTTGAATGCAGAGAGCCCCGATTTGTTGAGATTATAGCGGGATATCATTTGAGTTTGAATGTAAATTATTTCGTTCTTGCAAGGAAAGCAAGAGAAAGAGGACTCGTCAATCCGCTCGGATGGCTTCTCACGAGAACCCGGAAAGCACTTTTAAATATTGGAGCACCAATCCCTGAAAAAATAGATATTTCTTTAGAATATTTGGTGCGCCATAAATCCGAACAATTTTACAGGCTGACAACAATTCCCCCACCGCATAGTGATGTATCTGGAGAAGAGGGAAAAATATGGAAGGTTGTTGGAACGTACGGAGATCAGGGTATTGAAAGAAGTGTAAGAAGACATGCCACCAAAAGATATCATTAGAAAACAAGCATTAATAGAAGTGATAAAAGCATTAGATAAAAGACTCGATCAGCCAACACCTCTTACTGCCATTGGAGGGACTGCTCTCACACTTCTGGATATGAAAGCGGGAAGTTTTGATATTGATTTTATTAAAAACGAGCGGGTGCAATACTCGGACTTTAGTCCGCTCGTTTTTAATTCCAAAAACCCGCGGTCAGGTACGCAGTAATACCACGGGCTTCAGCCCCTGGATAGCTCCGAGCAGCGGGTTTTTGTTATTCTCGAAAAAGATGACAATTTTCTGAAAAACATCGTCACAATTGAAATTTTTGATCTTGGTTTTGAAACTCAAATACAAGAACAGGGAACGATCGTCGCAACAGCACTTCCTCGTGACTATTTGAAACGTTCATTGGAAGATACTGCGATTTCAGAAGAACTTCAGCATATACAACTGCGAATATTATCACCACTAGACGTTATTTTGACAAAGCTGGCCAGATATGAAGAAAAAGACAGAGTAGATATTACAAGCGTTCTAAAAAAAATGAAATACTCTTTAGTCCAGATAGAGAAAAGATTCCAACAATACCTAAAACTGTACCCTGAAAAAAGAAGACCTGAGTATGCAGAAAAGTTTGAACGATTAAGAAGGTTGTACTCTGATGTGATGAGTTAAAAAAAACAGTGCATATACTACCCTGTGAACTCCAGCATTCCTTTTTTGAACGCGCTTAAATACTCATTGACTTCGTTCGTTGTTGTTTCTCTTGCGTGATTTTTATCTTCCGGATTCATGGAGTTTAATGTTTTTATAAGCTCGTCGAGCTGCTTGGTTATTTGTTCTGAGCTTTCCAGCTTTTCTTTTTTCGTTTTTAGCCCCGGTTTTTGTTCAGTTCTTGTTTTTAGTGATTCCAGCGCGGTTTTCGCGTTTATTGCGGCGTTCCGCACTCCTTCCAGCCTGTTCGAAAATATTTCTGCTGACCCGCTTGTTTCTTGTTGCAGGAATGATAATTCTTCTAGAAGTGTTTCGTGCGACTGAAAAACATTTTTCAGGTCGCTCCACAATCTTATTCCCGTGTCATGGTTTGATATGACGTGTTGCTTCAGGAATGAGATTTCTTCCTTGTGGGATTCCGGCGTTTGCTGAAAAAACCTTGGCTTATTGAATGATAATTTCACAATATCACCTTTTTATATATCACCTTACCTACGCTACCTTTTAAATGTTTCTTGAATAAAAAACCCGCTGCTCGGAGCTATCCACGGGCCAAAGCCCGTGGTATTACGCTCCTCGCCTGATCGCGGGTTTTTGGAATTAAAAACGAGCGGACTAAAGCCAGTGGTATTACACCCGCTCGTTTTTAATAAATTTCTGTTCGCTGTGAATTATTAACTATTTATTATGAATTTATACACTTCCTCAACATTCTTAACTATATTTTCCCAATGGTATTGTTTTGAGTGTTCGAGTGCTTCCATGCTTAATTTTTTCAACATTTTTTTATTTGTGAGTAGTTCGTGAATTTGTTGTGCGCACTCTTCAGCATTTCCAGGAGTGAAAAAGAGCGCTCCTTTTCCTCGTGTTACTTCTTCGTATGCTGGTATTCTGGTAATGACTGCGGGAGTTCCTTGTGTGTATGCTTCGAGGAGTGTTATGCCAAACCCTTCAAGTGTTGATGGGGAACAGTAAAGCGTTGCCATTGCTAGGCGTTGTTCCACTACTTTTTTGTCTTTGACATACCCAAGGAATGTTACATTGTTATGTATGTTGAGTGTCTGTGTAAGGTGTTCCAGTGGCTCTCTTTCTTCTCCTTGCCCTACGATTGTGCAGTGTATTCTGGGGTGTTGTTTCTTAAGAAATGCTATTGTATGAAGGAGTTTATCAACTCGTTTTTGTTGTGTGAGTCGTGATATGCAGAGTATTTCTTCTTTTTTTCTTTTCTGTCTTGTGTTTAGCGGCTTGTAACTGGCGGCCGGTCGTACACCATTTGGTATAACAGTAACATTACTTAATCCTCGTCGTAATAGTTTTCTTTTTGTATATTCACTGACACTAATAACTCTCGTCCATGGCAGGAGAATTGTTGTGGCTTCCCATATTTCTCCGAATATTCCTTTTATTCCTTTCACTTTTGTCCATTTATCAGACCATACCTCGTGATATGTTGCAACTCTTGGTTTTCTTTTTAGTGCCCCTGAAATTCCTGCGGGTATGTATGATAGGAATGATGCTCCTTCGATTATGTCATAATTTAATAGTAAAGATTTCAGCATTGCTGATATCACGAATAGAATTCTTTTTGTGATGTTGATATTGTTTGTGTATTGTATCACTGGTCCAACTCTGTGGATGTGCATGTTTGAATATTCTTCTTTTTTTGGCTGTTCTGGTTGTCTAGTGCAAATTATGTGAATGGCGTGCCTTTTTGATAATTCTCTTGATAAATTCCACACTCTTGACTCGACTCCGCCAGTTATCTTTCCCTCGTGCGGATAATACTCTGTAATAATGCAAATTTTCATTTCCCCTACCTGTTTGTAAATTTGTTGAGAACATTAAAAATCTTGTGGTAAGACATTATTCTATAAGGTTTTTATAGTTCTGTCCTAATCACATTTATAGGGGTTATTATATCCATGAACATTTTATTCGTCAGCGAGTATTGGCATCCTAAATGTCAGGGCGGTGGAGAACTGTCCGGGAAACTCTTGGCAGAGGAATTGGTGAAGAGAGGTATTAATTGTACTGTTCTCACATCGTGGTTTGACGGGCTTTTGAGGGAGGAATTTGTTGGGGGGGTTCGCATTTTGAGAGTGTTAAGGACTGGTTCTGATCCCGGGACGATTCAGGGAAATTTTGGGCGTTTGGGTTTTGACCGTTCCGTAAAATCGCATGTTGAAAAATTTTGTTCTGCTGAACGTGTAGATATTGTTCACGCTCTTAATGTTACAAGTATGGTCGGTGTTTCTAAAGCCAGAGTGTCTGCAAGAAAGGTTGCGCATATTAATTCTCCTTTGCCTTTCTGCCCAAAAGGTACAAAATTAAGAGGCGGTGAGGAGTGTCATGTCAAATGCTCTTTTTGGAATTATTTTATTCCTTGCGTTGCTGGTTCCGAAGAGTTTGGAAAGATTCCTGCGTCGAGAGTTAGGTGGAATGTTCCTTTTCTTGTCGTCGCCTACCGCCGGTGGAAGAAGATAAACAATTCTTTGGAATATTTTGACTGCTTCTTTCCTATTTCTTCTTATTTGCAGTCCTGGCTTGTGAGGTATAATGTTCCTGTTGAGAAGACTCTTGTTCTTCCTAATATTGTTGATTTAAAATTGTTTGCACCTTTGAAAAAAGAGGAACGAAAAAGAAGCAGTAATAGAAATGTGCGTATTCTTTACATCGGCTCCTTGTTGCATTCTAAAGGTGTTGATGTGTTTGTTGAGGCAACGAGGGATTTAAAGGGTTCGGAATGTTTAGTGTACGGAGACGGTCCTTTGGAGCCCGTAGTAAAAAATTCTCATGTTCAGTTTCACAATTCTGTTTCTTATAAAGATGTTCCTGCTCTTGTCCAGTCGTGCGATATTCTTGTTTTTCCTTCGAGGGTTCCTGAGGCTTTTGGGAGGGTTGCTCTTGAAGCTATGAGTTGCGGTAAAGTTGTTGTTGCATCAATGGTTGGCGGCATTCCTGATATTGTGACGGAAAAGACGGGAATTCTCGTAAATCCGGGGAGTGTTTCTGAGCTTCGTCATGCTCTTGAAGCTGTTGTAAAAAACAAGCATCTTAGAGATATTATTGGCCGTAAAGCTCTCCGTCGAGCAAGAACTGTTTTTTCCAAGAAGAAGATTGTTGATTCTTGTATTAAAAAGTATAACTTGGTGAGTTCAATTATGTAACAAAAGCCCGCTGCCCGGAGCTGTCCGTGAGCTGAAGTCTGAAGTGTTGCACTCTTCGCCCCACCGCTCGTTTTTGATAATATTCCCAACGCAATACTTTCTTCCAGTGCTTGTTATTTTGACATCGTAGAATTTTCCTAGAGGTATTTCTTCTTTGACTACTATAGATGTATAATTCTGGCTTCTTGTTTGCGTTGTTCCTTTTCTTAATTGGTTGTTTGCCAGAACTTTTTGTGTTGTTCCAACAATTTCTTCCATGTATTCTTGTGTTATTTCGTCGCAGAGTTGCGCGAGCTTTCTTGATCTTTCCTGCACTGTTTCTGTCGGCAGTAATTTGTGTTTTGCTGATTTTGTTCCTTCTCTTCTCGCAAACCTTGATATGTTTGTTATGTGAGGTCTTGTTCTCTTCACAATATCAATTGTTTCTTCAAAATCTTTTTCTGTTTCCGTGGGATACCCGACGATGATGTCTGTCGTTATCATCATTTCTGGATGCTCTTTTTTTATTTCAGTAATTAATTGTTCGTATTCTTCCGGGGTGTACTCTCTTTCCATGCATTTTAGTACTTTGTCGCTTCCGCTTTGTACCGGCAGGTGCAGGAACTTGTATATTTTTTCGTTGTGAAAAACTTTTAGCAGCTCTTCTTTGTTTTTCATAAAATGTTGCGGGCTCGTCATTCCGTATCTTATCCTGTACTCTCCTTCGTAGCTTGATATTTCTTTTAATAATTTTGCAGGGTTCATTCCTATATCGTATCCCCAGCACCCGTTGTCTTGGGATGTCAGCCAGAATTCTTTGCATCCTTCTTTTATTGATTCTTCAAACTCTTTTTTTATCGTCGTTAGAGGGTAGCTTTTTAGTGCTCCTTTTACTTGTTTCGTACTGCAATAACTGCACGCGCTTATGCACCCGTTGCTTATAGGTATTATACTTATTATTGGGTTTGTTCTCACTCTTGGCATGTTTGCTTTTTGCGTTTTTTCTCCTGAAGTGTGCAAAACTTTCTCTCCGTTGATAGTTTTTCGCACTGTTTCCTGTATGATTTGCAGATTGTTCGTGTTGCTTATGCTCGCATCAGAATATTTTTTCTGTATTTCCTCTCTTAGATTTCTCGTCACGCATCCTGTAACAATAATTTTCGCTTGCGGGTTTTCCTGTCGTGCTTGCCTTACCGCCCGCAATGCCTGGCTGTCTCCTTTTACCGTGCAGACATTTAGTATTATTGCTTCGTAATCTTTCGCGTTTTCCAGCGAGTGCCCTTCTTTTTTTAGTATTCCCTTTATTGCTTCCGCTTCTGCAGCATTGGCTGAACACCCATAATTTGTTACTTTTATTGACGCCATTACTATTAGTGTTTTTTATTTCTTTAAGAAAGTTTCGGGGTATCACAAAAATTTTCTCTTATTAATTTTCACCTTGATTTTCTTATTTGCACTTGTTCTAGGGTTATTATTTTTCTGCATTCTACGCACCATTTGCGCATTGGGCTGTAGCTTTTTATTTCCTTGCCGCACCTTTTGCAACAAACCGGCTTTAATAGTTTGCTTCTCCTCATGAAATTGCCCCCGTCGTATATCCCCTGCAGTGGGTGAAATTAATGCGCGTTTTTAAACCTTTCGAATTTATATACTATGATAGAACTATTCAAATATTAGATATTCCACTTCAGAAACATTTATAAACAAACCAGCAGAAATACATCCCAGTTTTATCATCCGCGTTTTGGCGAACGAGGATATAAAAAAATTGTGTGGTATTCAGCGTTTGAACTTTTGGCGAAGTTCAACATCCATCATTGGGCTTGGCGTCCCAGATGAATCGCTTTTCCTCGAAAACCGTTAAAAGTTCTTGGCAAAACTTTCTTGACAACGATTTCTAAGTAGTGTACACTCTACGCCACATTATAAATTTTGTGGTGTTCTGGTATACATATTAAAGTACAATAAATAAACAAATAAAAAGGGGCTGGTGAACATGGATTTTTTGGTGGATCGGGCAAAGAACAATGCGCCTGCGGCAACAGAGTATGATAGTGTTGGTCAGGCAAATATTAAGGTCATCGGTGCTGGCGGTGCTGGCAACAATATGGTTAGCTGGCTTTACAAGAGAGGTATTAAGGGTGCCGAAATTCTTGCATGCAATACTGACCAGCAGCACTTGAAAATTATTGAGGCTGACAAGAAATTTCTTATCGGTAAAGATGTGACTAGAGGTCTTGGTTGCGGTGGTTTTCCTCAAAAGGGTGCCGAAGCTGCTCAGGAATCTCTTACTGAGCTGAAGGAATCTTTGAAAGGTTCTGATATGGTTTTTGTCTGCGCAGGCATGGGCGGTGGTACTGGTACTGGTTCCGCTCCCATTATTGCTCAGGTCGCTCGCGATACTGGAGCGATAGTTATCGGCACGGTCACAATGCCTTTCAAGATTGAGAGGGCTCGTGTTGACAAGGCAGAACACGGTCTTGAATTATTAAGAAAGAGTTCTGACACTGTCATCGTTATCGACAATAATCGACTCGTACAAATCGCGGGAAACCTGCCTATACAGCAAGCTTTCGCAGTTGCCAACGAACTTGTCTCGACGATGATTAAGGGAATTGTCGAAACAATCGCGGTTCCAAGCTTAGTTAATTTGGACTATGCTGACGTTAAAGCCATTATGACTAATGGTGGCGTCGCCGCCATCGGTGTCGGCCACAGTGACACTAACAATCGCGTCGAGGAAGCTGTCAAGGGCGCATTGGAAAATCCATTGTTAGACATTAGTTATGAGGGTGCTACAGGCGCTCTCGTGCACGTTGTCGGAGGTCCCGATATGACTCTTGAAGAAATTTCGAGGGTTGGAGAGCTTGCAACCCAATCATTGGATGATGATGCTAATGTTATCTGGGGAGCTCGGGTTCAGGATGATATGAAGGGCAAACTCATGGTGATGACTATTATTACCGGGGTTACCTCTCCATGGATTCTTGGCAAAACTTCCAGAAAAGCTTCAGCCAGGACTTCTGTTACGGAGTCCGAGCTGGGTATTGAACTCTTGCACTGATTGCAAGAATTTTTTTTGCTCCTTTGGTTCTTTGCCTTCCTTTGAACCACCCCCTACAAAGTTTTTCGGAAGGCAGAAGCGCGCCCCTCGTTCGTTCGAGGGGTATTTTTTTCTTTCAAAATTTTTTCTGTGAGAAAAGATTTTTATGTCAAAGGATATTTATACCACCCCGTCATTTCTCGTGGAGATAACGTTCCTTGACTCATAGGGGCACGTATGATGGCAAGATCAGCGAGTAGTGTAGAACGGGATGGAAGAATTTCTGCAGCAAAATACTTTTCGAATGATGCTCCTTCTCATATTCTTTGCTGGGATCTGGATGGAGTTCTTGCTGATGGAGAAAAAAAAGTTCTTCTTCCCGAAGCGATACTTATTGTTAAAAGTTTTGACTCTAGATGGATTCAGTGCGTTACAACTGCGTCGGATAGTGAATATGCATACCATGTTACTAGACCATTGGAATCCGTTATACAAAATGTCTTTCCAGAAATAAGCATTCCGGGCGGAAAAGATTATTCTCGCGTTCTCGGAATGTTTCCGCACGTTAAAAATTTTGTAGCTGTTGGCAACGAACCAACTGATGTTCCTAAATATGTGGAAAATGCTGTATTCTTGTATGGATCAAACTTGCGAGTCATTCGGGATATTTTATTGTGGATGAATCTTCTTGGTCTTGGAGACCTTGCAAAGGGGTATGAAGAGTTAAAAACTTCATGGAATCAAAAAATGGCGCCAGCAGTCTTCGGCGAAATCCTCGGTGTGAGAACTGTTTGTGTTGAGTGATTGTGAAGAAAAAGTGCGTTCCGAAAAAACTGTAAGAATTTCGCAGAAAAGGATGTTTCTCGGAAATCTTCGACCTCAAAACGGAAATCTTCCGGTTTTTCACATAATTTTTCTGGTTTTCCTTCAGAAAGAGATTTTAAGGAGCAAGTATGAGAAAAATATGCCGAGATGCATAGTCCCGGCGTTGTGCCAGCGTTGGCTAATCAGGTATGCCGATGACTTGACCAGTCACCGTCCGCAAGGACTTCCGGGTTCAAAAACCTTTCGTTTTTTAATCGGCGAAAAACTGAAGGTTGAAACTCCCGGCGCTGGCGCATCCATTTCACTTTGACAGAAACATTTTTCTACTCCCAAATCATCTTTCTTCCATGGACAACTATTATGACTCTATTTCATTATCGTACGATGAACTTCATGGAGAAGAACAGCGAAGAAAATTTTCTCTCGTGAAAAATTTTCTTCAGGGAAAAATTTTGGATGTTGGTTGCGGCACTGGAATTGTTTGGAGAACAGATTCAGGACTTAGGGCTTGGGACGTGACCGGGATAGACCTATCGAAAGAGTTGCTCGGGAAGGCGAGGCATATCAAAACAATTCTTGGAAGCGGCGAAAATCTTCCGTTTCCTGACGGATCGTTTGACACTGTCGCCTGTTTTACCGCGATCCATAATTTTGTTGATTACAAGAAAGGGTTGAAGGAACTTCGTCGAGTGAGCAAAAATATTGTTATTATCACAGTGTTGAAGAAGAGCGCGAAGAGAAAAAATATCGGCGGGAGCATAAGAAAAATGTTCGGGAATGTTACGCTGATTGATGATGTGACTGATGATGTGTACGTGTGCAGGAAAGTAATTTGAAGTAATTTTCCAGTTTGAAATCTTCGTAAACGAAGTCGTCTATGTTTTTTCTTTTATCGTAATCCTAATACTGTTTCCAGATCATAGATTGTTGGAATGGACACGTCTGCAGTTTCACAATCTCCCCAAACATATACAGTTCTCATCCCTGCGAGTCTTGCAGGAATAATATCTACTTTTTCTCTATCTCCAGCATACGCGTGTTCTCTTGGTTGTAATCCTGTTTTTTGAATGATTTGCTGAAATGGGTGTCCGTGAACTTTGTCGCTGTCAGGGTCGTCTATGCAGAAAGAAATATCAAAATTCTCGAGTGATAATCCTAGCCTTGATAATTTTGATGATGAATTTTTTCTTGAACTTCCAGTAACCAAAAATGTCTGTTTGTCATTCTCTTTTATTTTTCTGAATAAATTGACCAGTTTTTCATCATACTGTAATACTTCTGCGATTCCTGCTTTTTCCAAGCATTCTTGCATAATATCATTTGCATCACTGATTCCCATTATGTATTGAACTGCGAGTGTTCCTCTTCCCAATCGTGCATATTCTGTTTCAAAGATTGTTTGAGCATCTTGATAACTGCACTTTTTTTGTTCTGAAATGAACGTGTATATTTCTCGTCTTACTGCTCCTTCAATTTCTGGAGTGTTTGGATACATTGTTTGATCGAGGTCGAATCCTACTGCTCTTATTTCGCCCGCCCAGGAGGGTATAAGTATGCTCACTTTCCGGTTCCTCTTGGCGCTCCGCATCCGAATAT
This sequence comes from uncultured Methanosarcinales archaeon, assembly GCA_964373285.1. Classification (GTDB taxonomy): domain Archaea; phylum Nanobdellota; class Nanobdellia; order Woesearchaeales; family ARS49; genus JACQMS01. Next base: position 640 of record CAYJTR010000032.1, on the reverse strand, counting down.
TCCGAAGTTTCTATACAGCGCGTTGCAGTCTTCTCTTGAATACAACTTTTTTTCTTCTTTTGTTCCCGGAACTTTGTCAACAACGTTTACTCTTTCCCACTCATTAGGGTGTGCGTAGAATGGGTATTCCGGGTTTGCTCCGACTATATACGCAACATTCACTCTTGATCTTTCTTCTCTCGCAATCATAAACCTGTGTAATCCATCATTTATTAATAGAATTTTTATATCGAAAGCGTGATCATAACGTATCTCTCCTTCTTTTGCAGCATAATGAACTCTTCTTGTTTGAACTTCAACAACTGGTGGCATCAGCCCAATTTCTTCTCCACTCTCGAGTCTTAATCGTAATAATCCAGTAAGTGCAAGCGTATCAATGCCATATTGGTCCAATAATGCGCGTCTTAATTCTCTTTGCGTTCGCAATCCTTGATGTAGTGCATAAAATGATGTTGGGTTTACTTCCTCTGTTGAAATGGCCCTTAAAGAAATGTCTGCGTTCTCATAAACAAATACCGGGCTTCCATCAGATCTTGTTGTCTTTAATAATGGAACTTTTCGCATCATTATTTCTAAATCTTCCCACGTTGTTTGGCTCACTATTTCTATCTTCATTTTTTCACCTCAAATTTTTATCATT